>PMLO01000100.1:11458-15376 GCA_003158895.1 Propionibacteriaceae bacterium | reverse complement strand
GATCTTCTCGATCAGCCCCGCGTACGTACCCCGCGTCGCTGCGGAGACGCCCGAGCTCGGGTGCGCGGTGAACCCGCGCACGTGCATCTCGTAGATGATGCTGTCGTCGAAGTCCCGCTTCAGCGGCTGGTCGCCCTCCCAGTCGTATGCGTCGGGGTCGACGACCACGCTCTTGGTGGCGGTCGCGGTGTCGTCGCCCGGGCCCGCAGCGGCCGCACGCGAGTAGCCGGCGGGTAACGCCACGCACAGCGCGTAGGGATCGACCAACAGCTTCAGCCCGTCGAAGACGAGGCCCTGGTCGGGCTGGTTCGGCCCGTCGGCGTAGTAGCCGTACAGCTGCCCGGCGCGCACGCCTCGGACGAACACGTGCCAGTAGTGGTACGTGCGGTTCGTCTCGGGATCGAGCCGTATCGACTGGGCCGGCGCCGCGTCGTCCGCCTGGTCGAACAACGCCAAGGTGATGCCGGTGGCGTTGCGCGAGTACACACAGAAGTTGACTCCGCCAGCGCTCACCGTCGCGCCCACCGGGTACGACACGCCCGCCAAGCTCGCGGTGGAATCGGTGGACCGAATTGCCTCGTCCGCGCTGATGCTCATGAGCTCACCTCGATTAGTAGCCGTACATGTGCCCACCAAGGTAACCGAACGGCTCCCGTGTTACCCCGCGTGCTTCTGCACCCAGTCGAAGGCGAAGTCTGCGACCTCTTCCCAGCCGTCCTGGTTGCAGATGAAGTGCGAGCGATGGTCGAACGCCTTGAAGTCCACGATCCCGGGGCCGGTGTACGCCTTCACCTGCTTCTCGATCAGGGCCTGGGGGACAAGGTGGTCGCTGTCGCCGGCGATGACCAGCAGCGGCGCATGCGCGCGAGCGAAGTCGACGTGGCCCTGCTGGGTCAGCGTGCTGCGGGGTACGTTTCGGCTCTCCGGTGTGACGTACATGTCGAACGCGGCCTTGCTGTCGGCGGCACTCATCGTGTTGCAGAACGTGTACTGGAAGCGTTCGGGCGTCATGATCACCGGCTTGTTGCCGGCGAACGGGTTGATGTGCGGGAAGTTCGCCTTGAAGAAGGTTGGGTCGAGGGTGAAGATGCCTTGCGGCGGGGCTGGGCTGATGGCTACTCCCAGCGCCCCGAAGCCCTCGTTGATGAGCTTCTGCACGACCAGGCCACCGATCGAGTGGCCGATCAGGACTGGCGGTGTCGCCAGGCCGCTGAGGATCTCCTTGAAGTGGTCGACCACGGCACCGAATGTCAGCATCCCGAGGCCCGTCGGGACGTTCGCACGAAGCTGGGCAGGCGGGCCGTCATGGAAGGGCCACGACGGTGCGCTCGACTCGAAGCCGCGCGCCTTCGCCCGCTCGATCCAGGGCTCCCAGCTCACGCTGTTCATGTACATCCCGTGTACGAAGACGATGGCAGGCTGTGCGCTCATGACGGTCTCCTCGGCAAGGCGATCCCGCGGACGTCGACATCGCGCGAGATCCCATGATCACGCCGACGCCCAAGCCGCGTTGAAGAGCATGATCCTGGTCGCGTAGACCGTTGTCGAGGGTTCCGTTGGCAGGAGTGTGCGGCGGGCGACCGCAACTGTTCTCGAGCGCCCTGCCGCCGCACCTTCTGTGGCCCACAGCTGATCGTGGGATGTGCTCTGTGGCCGGGGATCGAAGTAGCCGGCCGGTCCCCAGGGACTTCACTGGGGGTACCCGGCTTAGGATGGACTCGTTCTCAGTGAAGGAGTCTGGATGACTGCGTTGGTCCTGGGTCTGCCCGGTGGCATGGAGTGGGTGATCCTGCTCATCGTGGCCCTGCTGCTCTTCGGCGGCAGCCGTGTCGCGGGCATGGGCAAGGGCGCCGGACGCGCCATCCGCGAGTTCAAGGAAGAGATCAAGGCTCCCACGGGCATCGACGCCCCGAAGGCCGCTGAGCCCGAGGATCTCTCCAAGCCCGTCGACGCCGAGATCGTCACCCCGGAGCCCCGTACAGAGAGCTAACCCTCTGCTTCGAGCGCTGCGCGACGCGTACGGGCGGATGAGTCACCGTTGACCCCGACGGCGTTCGTCTCCGGATCCTGATGAGCGATAAATGGTGCGGCCGCGAGAGCGAATCGCCGCTGACGTCGGCGACGGGCGGCTTGCTGCCGCGGGAGCCACGATGGCGCGGACCTGATCCCGGCTCGATGCGGGGGATAGACGGCCAGCGCGATTTCCTTCTCGAGCCGTGTTGAAGGCAACGGGCCGAGGCTCGGCTCCCTTTGGTTGGTCGGATGATGACTGACAACTGACATCCGGGGACGGCGTGGGCTCATTTTCAGGGCTGGGGTCCGCTTCGTGCTCCTCACAAACCTGACCTCCTGATCTTCTCGCCGGTGTCTGGCGCTCCCCTCCCTTACGGCCAGACCGGGGTCGGCGGGACGCTTCGCATCAAGACAGGGTCGCGTTGGGCGCTGGACCCGGATCCACCACGCTTCTGCCGGGGATCGCGGCGAGCAGTTCCTTGGTGTACTCGTGCTGGGGGTGGTCGAACAATTGGTCCGGCCTCCCGCTCTCGACGATCTGGCCGCCGCGCATCACGTGCACTTCGTCGGAAATCATCCGAACCACGGCCAGGTCGTGGCTGATGAACAGATATGTGAGGCCGATCTCGCGCTGCAGCGACGCGAGCAGCTCGAGGATCTGGGACTGGACGAGCACGTCCAGGGCGGAGACGGCTTCGTCGAGCACGACCAGGTCGGGGCGCAGCGCGAGAGCGCGAGCGATAGCGACCCGTTGGCGTTGCCCGCCGGACAGCTCGTGCGGGTAGCGGTCGGCCATGACGCGGGGCAGCGCCACCTGGTCCAACAGTTCCATCACGCGAAGCCTACGGCTGGCGCTGTCGCCGACTTTGTGGACGACGAGGGGTTCCGCGATCGTTCGGGCGATCGTGTAGCGCGGGTCGAGGGAGGAGTACGGGTTCTGGAANNCATGTTGGCCGTGGTCGACTTGCCTGAGCCCGACTCGCCGACGAGCGAGACGGTGCTGCCCTGGCGGATGTCGAACGAGACGTCGTCGACCGCGCGGAACGGCCCGGTGGATCGACCCCGCAGCGCGTACTCCTTGACGACGTTCCGTACCGAGACGAGGGGCACTTCCTGCTCGGAGATCCGCTCGCGAGGCGCAGTCCGTGCAGGCGCCCGGCCCAGCGAGAGCCCGGGGACGGCAGCGATGAGGGACTTCGTGTACCCGTCTGTCGGGTTCCGGAGCACCTGCTCCGAGAGGCCCTGCTCGACGATTTGTCCTTGGTACATCACGGCGACGCGGTCGGCCCGCTCCGCGGCGAGCGCGAGGTCGTGGGTGATGAGGAAGACGGCCGTGCCGAACCCTGAGGTGAGGGTCTCCAGCTGGTCGAGAATGCGGCGCTGCACGGTCACGTCGAGGGCGGACGTGGGCTCGTCCGCGATGAGCAGTCGCGGGTTACAGGACAGCCCGATCGCGATGAGGACGCGTTGCCTCATCCCGCCTGAGAACTCGTGGGGGTACTGGGTAGCCCGCCGGACCGGATCGGGGATCCCGACCAGCTCGAGCAGTTCGTGGACTCGCTGGGTGGTTGCCCGCCCCGTGGTGCGGCCATGGACCTCCAGCGCTTCACCGATCTGGTGGCCGATCCGCATGAGCGGGTTGAGGTTGCTCATCGGGTCCTGCGGCACCAGGCCTATCCCCGCGCCGCGCACCGCGACAAGCTGCCGCTCGGTCAGGGTGCGGATGTCCCGACCGTCGAACAGGATGCTGCCGCTACCGATGACAGCGTTCTCGGGCAGCAGGCCGTTGACCGCAGCTGCGGTGGTGCTCTTTCCGGACCCGGACTCGCCCACGACCGCGACGGTCTCGCCGGCCGCCACGTCGAGGGAGAGGTCGCGGACGGCGGGTATGACCTCGCCACCGGT
>PMLO01000100.1:0-11442 GCA_003158895.1 Propionibacteriaceae bacterium | reverse complement strand
CTTGGTCATCCGCGAGGCCGAGGTTGCTGAGGGCGGTCGACCACAGCAGTGCGGTGGGCAGGGGGTTGGGCGAGAGCAGACGGTTCGACAGCATGACGACGGCCACTCCTGTACCGGGAACGAGACCGATCCCGCAGCCGGTGAACCCTGGGTGCCACAGCATGGTGCGGCGCTCCCCGCCGAGCTGTACGGGCATGGTGCGCCAGCCGAGCGCCTGGCCGGCGTCGGGTCCTTCGGCGAAGATCTGGCCCGTTGTGTCAGGACTCCACAGGTCGTCGCGCTCGCCGGCGCCGGCCAGCGACCTGCCCAGCCGTAGCAGGTCGGCCACGGTGGAGAAGATCCCCGCGTGCCCGCTGACGCCGCCGAGTGCGCGGTAGCAGTTTCCGTCGTTCACCTCGCCGACCAGCTCGTACGACCTCCACGCCACGTCCTGTGGTGCGTAGAGCACGGGGTACGGGGACCCCGTGCGGATCATCTCCTGCTCGATACCGTCTCCGTTGGCACTCGCGGCAACGTCACCGGTCACGGGTCCGTACCCGGTGTCGTTGAGCCCGAGCGGTACGGTGACGAGCTCGGACACGGCCTGGTCCAGCGGCATCCGGGTGACCTTCTCGACCACGTGCCCGAGCAGGATGAAGCCGAGGTCCGAGTACGCGCGATGGTCGTCGGGCGGGTAGCGCAGGGGCAGGGCGGCGAGGGCGTCGAACGGGTCCGCCCGGTCACCCTCGGGGGTCCGAGCCAGGTACAGAGGCTGCCACTCCCACAGCCCCGCGCGGTGCCGCATCAGTGTCGCGAGAGTGGTGCCCGGGGCGCAGGAGGTCCCGGCGATGAACGTCTCCAGCGGCTCGTCGAGACGCAGGTCCCCGAGCGACGCCAAGCGGTGCAGAGCACTCGTGGTGGCCACGACCTTGGAGACGGAGGCCACGTCGAACCGTGTGCCGGGTCGGAGCTGCCGTCCCGCCGCATCCGCAACACCGGCCGCTTCGATACGTGTCCCCTCGTCGGTCGAGACGCCGACGACGACACCCGCCGGTCCGGACGTCAACCTGTGGACAGCACGCGCAGCTCGTTCGACGGCGTCGAGCACACCCTCGGACCTCGTCCCGGTCACACGAGTGCCTTTCGCAGCTGGATCTCCGGCTCGCCGAACTCGTCCTGGATTCGGGTGACCCCGTCGGGTAGCCAGCCACAGGCAGCGTAGAAGCCGATCGAGGGGGCGTTGTCGGCGAAGACCCACAAGGAGGCGGAGGTCGCGTGAGCGGCCGCGAGGTCGGCGGCGGCCCGATCCAGGAGTCGGCGGCCCAGGCCAAGGCCACGCGCATCGGGTGAGACGTACAGAGAGTGGACGAGGCCGGTCGAGCCTGCCTGGGCGTACCGCGTGACCCCCAGCACCACGTCGCGGACGGCGATGACCACGGTTGCGTCCTTGTCGGACAGGGCGCGTCCCCAGAGGTCGTTCGCGGCCTCGTCGGTCATGCTGTCGACGAGGCGGTCCGGGAGCACTCCGCGATAGCTCTGGCGCCAGCAGTCGAGGAATACCGCGACGACGCCGTCGAGATCGTCCGGGCCTGCCTCGCGGATCTCGAGGCTCACGAGCTGGTCCCGTCCAGACGGATTGACCGGATCGGCGAGGCGGGCTCGGGGAGCCGCAACGGTCCGGTACCGGGCGTGATGCTGCCCAGGATGCGCGGCTCGCGCGCGCCCGTACCTCCGGGCCAAATCCCGGGCAGGCCATGCAGGGTGCACCACCCGATCACCGCGAACAGGATCGCTTCCTTGCCGTCCGTCGGTACCGACAGGTCGTCGGTGGTGACGACCTCGACGCCCGGCAGAGCTTTCCGGATCCCTACGACGAGAAGGGGGTTGCGGACACCGCCCCCCGACATCGCGAGGTAAGTCACGCCGGCCTCGCGAACCGCGTCGGCCACCGTGCGCACGGTGAGCTCGGTCAGTGTCGCCAGAAGATCGGTCGGGGAGACCTTGTGGCCCAGTCGGGCGACGACGTCGCCGACGTAGGACGCGTGGAAGTGCTCTTTGCCAGTGCTCTTCGGGGACGGCAACGCGTAGTACGGGTCGGCGAGGAAAGCGTCGAGCAGCTGTGCGTTCACGGTTCCGCTCGCCGCGAGCAGGCCTCCGTCGTCGTAGCCCTGCGGGTTGAGCCGCTCGGTCTGTACCACGGCGTCCATGAGCGCGTTCGAGGGGCCGATGTCGAACGCGTAGACGCGCTCGCGCGTGACCACAGTCATGTTCGAGATCCCGCCGAGGTTGAGGGCCGCAGGGACGCCGTCATGGCTCCCGAGAAGCAGCGCGTCGAGGAACGACGCCAGCGGGGCTCCGTGGCCGCCCACCGTCAGGTCCCGGGCACGGACGTCGGCGACGACGGGCCGACCGACGCGCTCGGCGATCCAGGCGGGCTGTCCGATCTGCAGGGTTCCCAAGGCGTGGTCGTCGACGACCCAGTGGTAGACGGTCTGGCCATGGGAGCACACCGCGTCCACACCAGCCACTTGCTCGGACGCATCGAACGCGGCATCGGCGAAGGCTTGTCCGATGAGGGTGTCCAGCTGGCACATCTCGGACAGTGTGGTGGCCGACGGGGGCAGCGCCGCGACGAGGCGGGTCCTCAGCTGCGGGTCGTAAGGGACGGTCTGGCTGTACAGCACGGTCCCGTGCAAGACGTCACCGTGCGCCTCCAGATCGACCACCGCCACGTCGATGCCATCGTGCGANNACCCGGATGTCGTTTCCCGAGGCGTCCAGGGCGGCCGCGGCCTCCTCGCGTGATGCCGAGGAGATCTGCTGGACGATCCGCCGCGCGCGTTCGCGAAGCTTGTGGTTGGTGGCCCGGACATCGATCATCAGGTTCCCGTAGGTCTTGCCCATCCGGACCATCGCGATCGTCGAGATCATGTTGAGGACGAGCTTCTGCGCCGTCCCGGACTTCAGCCGGGTCGAGCCCGAGATGATCTCTGGGCCGACCAGCACCTCGATCGGCAGGTCCACCGCGTGGCTGAGGGTTGCCTCGGCGTGGCAGGAAAGCCCCACCGTGAGCGCCCCGAGCTGTCGGGCTCGCGCGACTGCGCCGACGACGTACGGCGTGCGACCGCTAGCGGCGATCCCGACTACCGCGTCGAGCGCCCCGATACGAGCCGCGTCGATCGCTGCGGCACCGGCGGAGCTGTCGTCCTCGGCCCCCTCAACCGCAGTGATGAGGGCCTGCGGACCTCCGGCGATGATGGCCGAGACCTGTCCCGGTGGCGTGTTGAACGTCGGGGGGCATTCGGACGCGTCGAGCGTCCCCAGCCGACCGGCTGTACCGGCACCCACGTACACCAAGCGTCCCCCTGCGGCCATGCGCTGCGAGATGGCCTCGATGGCCGACACGATCTGGGGCATGGCCGCGCGTACAGCCTCCGGGACCGTCCGGTCCGCGTCGTTCATGAGCTCTGCCAACCGCGCGACCGGAAGCGTGTCGAGGTCGGCATAAAGCGGGTCCACTGACTCGGTGAGCAGCGCTGACAGCTCTGCGCCGTCNNCCTAGAAGATTGAGCCCCACGACCAGCAGTACGACGACGACGCCGGGCGCGACCATCGTCCACGGCGCCACGTACACGAGCGTCCTGGCCTCGTAGATCATCGACCCCAGGGACGGCGCCGGCGGCGGCGTGCCCAGCCCGAGGAAGCTGAGCGACGCCTCGGTGAGCACCGCCCACGAAAGAGAGAGCGAGACCTGGACGATCACGATCGAGGTGATGTTGGGCAGTACGTGGCGCAGCATGATCATCAGCCGACTCTGACCGGAACTGATCGCGGCCCGGACGTACTCGATCCCTCGTAGCGACATCACGGGGCCGCGGGCGACGCGGATGAAGATCGGGACGTACACGATGGCGATGGCGACGGCGACCGTGAACCAGTTGCGCTCCATCACCGAGGCAAGGGACAGCGCGAGCAGCAGCGGCGGGAACGCGAAGAGCACGTTGGTGACGCCGCTGATGACGGCGTCGGGGCCCTTGAGGAAGAAGCCGGCCACGACACCTAACAGAGTGCCCACCAGGGCAGCGGCGCCCACGGCGACCAGCGCGATCCGGGCCGTGTTCGCCACCCCGGCGGCCACGCGGGAGAACACGTCGCGACCAAACTGGTCAGTGCCGAACCAGTGCGCGGCCGTCGGACCCTGCAGCCGGATAGCAGGCACCTGGGTGAGTGGGTTGTAGCCGAGCAGGCCCACCGCCTGAGCGACAGCCACGATCAGCAGCAGGCACACGACGACGAGGCCGGCCATGCCACTCCGGCTGTGCAGCAGCAGACGGAGCCGCTGCCCCCCACGTGGCGGGGTGCCGACCACCATTTCGACAGTCATTCGGCACGCACCCTGGGGTCGATGATCCGGTACAGGATGTCGGTCAGCAGGTTCACCACGACGAACAGCAAGGCGATGACCAGAACCGTGCTCTGCACGACCGCATACTCCTTGCCCTGGATGCCTATAAGCACCTGTCGCCCAATGCCGGGAAGGCTGAAGATCTGCTCCACCACCACCGCACCGCCCAGCAGGTAGCCGAACTGGAGGCCGGTGATCGTGACAATGGGTACGAGCGCGTTGCCAAGGATGTGGCGGACCTGCAGCCGTCGCATACCCACTCCCTTGGCGCGGGCTGTACGGACGAAGTCCTGGGACCGCACCTCCAACAGGGCGGTCCGCGTGGTCCTCATGATGGGCGCAGCGATGCCGAAACCCAGAGTCAGCGACGGAAGGAGCATCTGCCGGAGGTTGCGCACCGGGTCCTCGGTGAGCGTTGCGTACGCCTCGCCGTTGGGGTTGAAGCCGAACTTGGCCGAGAGGATCGTCAGAAGGGCGCTCGCCAGCAGGAACGACGGGACGCTCAGCCCCGCGAGTCCGATGAGCTGGCCGATCGCGTCTCGAGGGGAGTCGGGCTTCGACGCCGAGAGCATGCCGAGCGGGATGCCGATGAGGAGCGCGAGAAGAATGGACAGTACAGCGAGCTCGAACGTGACCGGCAACGCGTTGAGGGTGAGGCTGAGGACGCTTACCTGCGAGCGGGACGAGAAGCCTAGGTTGCCGGTCAGGACGTTCCCGAGCCAGGTGAAGAACTGGACGACGAGTGGCTTGTCGATGCCGTAGTACGCCTCGAGGGCGAGGCGCTGCTCCGGTGTCAGAGCAGCGGCTTCGGTGCCGAGGCCGGCGGTGATCTGGTTGCCGGGGATCGCGCGCAACATGATGAAGACGAAGACGGCGACCCCGAGCAGAGTGCCGAGCATAGAGAGGATCCGGCGGATCACTCTCCGCCACGGGATGTGCATGGTTGCCTCCGGGTTGGTAGAAGTGTGACGGCTGCGGGCCCGTCACGGGGCCCGCAGCCGGTCACATCAGCCCAGGGAGGTCGAGCGCAGGAACTGGATCGATGCGTTCGCCATGGGGGTGTACCCACTGACCTTGGACGACGTCACGGTGTACTGGTATCCGGTGAACAGCCAGATCCACGCCGCGTTGGCCTCGAGGTTCTGGGAGATCTTGCTGTACGTGTCCTTACGAGTCGTCGGGTCGCTGGACTGCCGGCCCGCCGCGAACAGAGAGTCGAGCTCCGGGGAGCTGTAGCCGGCCACCTTGTTGAGGTTGCCGGTGCTGGTGAAGTACCGCCCGTACATGCCGTCCGGATCCGGACGCCCGCCGTTGAGAGCCACGGCGGCGTCGAAGTCGCCGGCAACCCAGCGGTCGACGTACGCGTTGGAGGCGAGCACCTCGAGGTCCAGAGTGATCTTCGCGTCGGCCAGCTGCGCCTTGAGGTTCTGGGCCTCGGCGACCGACGTGGCGTACTCGCCCTGGGAGACAATCGTCTTGATCGTGACGCCACCGGACTTGCCAGCCTTGGCAAGGTAGTCAGCGGCCTTGGCCAGGTCGCGGGTCGGGCACGGGCGAGCCGCGGGGTCAGACTTGTATGCCGGCGACGTGATCGGGCCGGTCACCTCGCCCTCACCGAGAGCTGCGGTGTCGAGGACCTGCTGGCGGTCGATCGCGCACTGCATAGCCAGGCGTACGTTCACGTCCGAGAGCACACTGCGGCTCGCGTTGAGCTGCAGCACGTGGTAGCTCAGTTGCGGCGTCTTAGCGACCGTCAGAGATCCACCCTGCGCGGTCTTGGCGACTAGCGGGTCGTCGAGCACGGCGAGCTGGACGTTGTTGGACTGCATCGCCGACACGATCGAGGTCTCGTCAGGGATGATGCGGAACTCGACTGAATCAAGTGGCGTCTTGTCACCCCAGTAGGCGTCGTTGCGAGCCACGGTGATGGACTGGCTCGGCTTGCGCTCCTTGAACACGAACGGGCCCGTACCGTTGGGCGTCGTCTTCAGGGCCTCTTCAGTAGCGTTGGACGCCAGGATGGCCATGTTGACCGAGGCCAGGTTTGCCAGCAGCGCGGCGTCGGGAGCGCTCAGGTGGAGCGTCACGGTGTTCGCGTCGGTCGCGTCGACGCTAGTGACCGAGGCCAGGGACGCAGCGGCCACAGCGGCCGTCGTCTTGTCCTTGATCTTGTCGAGGGAGAACTTCACGTCCGCGGAGCTGAACGGGCTGCCATCGGCGAACTTCACACCCTGGCGCAGCTTCATCGTCACAGTGAGGTTGTCGGACGAGTACGTCCAGGACTGCGCGAGGCCAGGGACCACGTTGAGGTCCTTGTCGAACTCGGTGAGCGTTCCGTACAGAGTCTGTAGGACGTTCACTGCCTGGAACTGTGTTGCCTTCCAGGGAAACAGGTTGTCGGGGTCGGTGGTGATGCCGACGACAAGGTTCCCGCCCACCTTGGGTGCGGTGGAGGTGGCGACGCCTCCTGCGGTGGACGAAGAACAGCCGGAGACGGCCATCGCGAACGCGAGGCCGAGACCGATCAAGGAAAGGGAGCCACGCGTCAAGCGTGAACCTCGAGTCATCCGAACTCCTTACGAACCAGAGCCGTTGTCGTTGGCCCTCACTGGGCTGGATGTGGACACCGGGTGCTAGGTCGCTAAGTTACATGAAATCCACCGCTGAGGTACTAGACTTACCTACCGTCTGTTACCCAATTGCAACCACTGGAGAGGAGGGCCCCTTTGGCATCAGCCACGCGCCCTGANNGAATTGGCCATTGCCGAGGTCGCCGAACGTAGCGAGACGTCGACGACCTCAGTGATCCGTCTGTGCAAGCGACTCGGCTACAAGGGCTTCAAGGACCTGCGGAACGACATCCTGCGCGAGGTCACGCGGGAGTCGTTTGAGACGGCGGGGATCGCCGGAGTGCCGGGCGATATCGACCGCTCGGACAGCATCGAGGACATCATCGCCAAGGTTTCACTCGCCGAGACGCTGTCCATCGCCGACACCACCAAGGTCCTCGACGTCGTCTCCCTGGGGCGCGCAGCGGACGCGGTAGGCGCTGCTGCACGCACCGACATCTTCGGACTGGGAGCCAGCTCGTTCGTCGGTGAGGACCTTCAGCAGAAGCTCACACGGATCGGCCGCACGGCGTTGCGCTGGCCGGACGCCCACGCCGCCTGGACCGCTGCAACCACCCTGCGCCCGGGGTATGTGGCCGTGGCCGTGTCCCATTCCGGCACCACCCCGGACACCCTTTCCTTCCTCCAACTCGCACACAACGCCGGCGCAACAACCATCGCGATCACCAACCACAGCAGCTCGCCATTGGCCGAGGCGGCAGACATCGTCCTCACCACCGCCGCGCGAGAAACCGGGTTCCGATCAGGGGCCCTCGGGAGTCGTATTGCGCAGCTGATGGTCATCGACTGTTTGTTCATTCGTGTGGCACAAGCGGACTACGACGCGTCCATGGAAGCCATCCGCAACACCTACGCCACCATCCAGCGGCTCACCGGGCGTCGGTAGGACAAGGTCTCAAAAGCATCGGAACAAGTGCTTCTCTGCTGCTTCGAGCCCGCCTTTGTCGCAGGGCGCTCACCGCTCTGGCCGCCTGATTCAGGCTGGGCCAGCCCCTGCGGGAGTTGATCGATCCTCGCGGGGACCACGGCCAACGCATGTCATTCGGCATGACCGCGCACTCGCGCGGTTGCGAGCGGGCCCGGACCTCAGTTCATGCCTCGGGCTACAAGCAATTGGAAGAACCCTGGCTGCTTCTGCGACGTGTTGCAAGCGACGCATGCCGCGCCAGCCCGGCGGTGGCACCTCCCTCCGCCCTCGGGACCGGGTCATCGACCGCATGCACGTCAGACGTGGGTGCGCTTCAGGGTCGGCGCCGCCTGGCGAGCTGGTCGCCGCTGGGTACACGTCAGTACAGCCGGGCGACATCCTCGGCGCGCACGCTGGTCAGCCTCACACCGAAACGCGAGGCAGGGAGTCTTCGTCGCGGATGCGGCGGCGAAGGGTGTCAACGCTGACGCCGTAGATGCTGCGGGCTTGCTGTAGCGACAGCCACTCGGGTGCTGGCTGGTCCCAGGCGGAAGTGTGGGGTAGGCGGGCATGGTGAGTTCGGTTCTAGGTTGTCTTCACAGGTCGAGGTGACGGCTGTGTTCGCGTGGTGGGGGCGCATATGGATCCGGGCGTCCCTGGTTCCACTCCGTCCTCACGAGCTGCATTGGCTCTGTCCGGCTTCCGCTGAAACAGCGTCCCGAACGCGCCAGCGAGCCCGGCCGCCGCGCCCTTGATCGCTGCACCGGCTTGCTCGCCCGCCGCTGCAGCCCGGGGTTGGTCAGGAACGCCGTCTCCGTCGATGTCTACGGCGCGGAACGGCTCAGTCGCACGGTCGAACGTCTGCTCACCGAACCGCCTTACGGCCGTGGCGCTCCCTGCACCGGTGTCACGCGCCTTCACCAGGACCTCCCCAGCTGCCTGGCTCCACCGCTTCGCATCCGAGGAATCGTGACCGGACTCGATCCCGAGCCGGTCCCGGAAGGTGATGACCCCGCTGGCGACCTGGTTGCTGGATCGCACGGCTGCGGGCGAATCGAAGGGGTTGAACAGCACTTTCGAGTTGGCCTTGAGTATGGTCTCGTCCATTTGTGTCAGAAGGCGAGCGGTACTACGGCCGATGAGTTCGAGGCGGGTCTGTCCCGCGGTGGCTAGGCCGACTCGGTGGTTGTCGAGCTCCTCCGGTGAAGCGTCGAGCACACGGTCGAGCTCGAGCACTGAAACCCCCTGCTGGAGTTGAAAGGTGCGCGCGAGAACCATCAGCCACTCGCGGATCTTCGGCTCGGCCTCCTTGGTTGCCTTAGCGATGTCGCCGAGGTTTGCCTTCTTCTCGAGCTTCTCGGCAATGGCGTCGAGCTGCAGAAGTGCATATGCCTGCGTGTGCGCGATCGTCATCGAGGTCGACTGGACTTTCGACCAGGTAACGTCCGAGACCCGCCCAACCTGGTGGCGGATCGTCAAGGCTTCCTCGATGACCAAGTCAACGCCGATCATGTCGGCCAGCACTGCATCTTTTTGGCTGCGCAGAATGTCGTCGACCTTCTCGCTGATCTCCTGAAGGTACTCGACGATCTCGTCCATCTGCTCCTGCATCGCCTGCTGCTGCATCATGGTCGCCAGCGCGGACAGCGCCATCGGACCACTCAGAAGCGCACCGGGAGCCTGTGCGATCTGGAGCCACTGCTTGATGTCGCCGGGCTTGCCGATCATGGCATGGCTGACGCCTGGCGTCTTGGTCGCCATGAGCCCGTACTGCCTGACAGCCGCCGCGGACTCAGCGGTGAGTTTGACCCAGCGGCCGGAGTTCGCCGCGACGTCCGAACCGATCTGAACTGCAGCGCCCCCCGCGCCGAGAAGCGACAGGAGCCGGTGAAACTCCAGGTCCTTCGAGGGCGCATGGTCAAGCCCCTGATCGAGAAGGAATCGCTCAACATCAGATGACCGGCCAATGACCGCGAGTCCATCTCCGTCGCTGACTAGCTCGACCTCGTTGCCCACTGCTGCTCCTACCGACCTCGTCAGCGCCCAAGGGGGTGCCTGGGGGGAACCGTACTCGGGATCGCCGACAGCGGGCTGGCTGTTGCTCAACCTCTCACCTGCCTCGGCAACCGAAGACACGGGAAGGACGACGTCATATCTGCCGGCGACGACTGAAAGCCTCACATCCAGATATCGGGAGACGGAGCTCGGGTGGCCTTTGTACGTGATGGGGGCAGCCCTGTAGCACCAGCGGTGAGGGGCCCTGTACCGGTTGACTTTGAGACTCGATCCCTGCGCTCCGCCTAACACTCGGATGAAAGAGGATGCATGAACAGTGCACTAAGTGGGTCTGCCCCAGGGGTTGGGGTCCGCGACTTCCCCCACGTCGGTGAGCGGATGCGGGTGGCGTATGCGGACTTGTGGCTCGCCGGAGCCATCCGGCATGAGGAAGACGCTCAGACCCTTGGACCTGCAGATGGCCTTCCCCGACCTTGGGACCCAGCCACGTGCCACGAACCGCGGCTGCGTCGCGAGGTCTGGCAGTGGCTCGATCAGGTGGTCGATTGGATCAACGCCGAGTGCGCATGGAACGTGGACGACCTCATCCCTGAGTGCTGGTACCTCCATCCTCACCTGGTCCACGAACTCGGCACGGTCGCTGACCAGCGCCTTCGTGCCGGAGCGGCTCACATCTCCGACGACCTCGAGGCTTGGCAGCGGTACTGCTTGCCGAGTTTCCTTGAGCGGAAGCGCCGCCGGATCGGATCCACCTGCGAGTACCAGCACAAGGACCCCCCTGGGCGGGCTCGCATCCTCAGATACTCGGCGGCCGAGTCGGTGCAGGCAAGGCAGGCCTGGTTCGATTCGGAGGTGGGGAAGGCATCTGCTCATCCTGATCGCACCTGAACAGCGTAGAAGGAGTTCCGCCTGCGCACGTGCGTGGCAAGGACCTTTCGCCTACACCAGTTTGACGATCACAACCGTGCGGCGGTCATGATCGGTGACGTAGATCAGGTGGCTTGTGGGATCGACGGCGACGCCAGTGGGTGTCGTTCCGACGGCTACAGAGCTCCTTTTCCCCGTCGTACCGTCCACCACAGTCATTGAAGTGCTATCGGGATTCACGCCGTAACGAGTGTGGGTGACTGAGTCGATGGCTATCGACGTGCCCCCGACATCGAGGATGCCCGAAGACTTCAGCGACTTGTCGTAGCAGTAGGGGATCTCCAGCCACTCAGAGGCGAAGCACACCGTGTGATCAACAGTGTCGACCGTCGCCGCGCCGTAGTGGCCATATGCGCTGACCTTCTTCGTCTGCTTGTGCGTCACTGTGTCAAAGGCGCTGATCGTCTTGTCGAGCGCGTTAGCAACGTACGCCGTATGCAGCGGCTCGTCGACCGCTACTCCGGTGGGTCCGTTACCCGTCGGCAGGACGAGTGGGTTCTGGCCGTCACGGTCGAGCAGGGTGAGGCTCGAGTCGTTGTAGTTGGTGATCCACAGGGTGTATCGGACTTGGGAACCTG
>PMLO01000242.1 GCA_003158895.1 Propionibacteriaceae bacterium | reverse complement strand
CAAGCTCTCGGCAGCCGGCGACGACCTCGCCTCCGCCTCCCAGTCGTTCATCTCCAGCGTGTCCGACGCGAGCGTCTTCGGAGGAAACGACCTCGTGGGCGGCACCGCCGGAATGATCTACGGCCTCATGGTCCAGCGGCTCGGCGGCTGCCTCGACACGCTCGCCGAGGGCTTCAGCGCCCACGGCGGCATGGTGACGCAGGCGGGTCAGGCGTACGCGGAGCTCGAGTCCTCGCAGGTCGACCAGGCCACCTCGATCGAGGGGATGCTCTGAGATGTCGATCATGCTTCCCAGCGAGCTGGCGCACTTCCTCCAGATGATCGGCTTCGACTGGCCGGAGGGCGACGAGGACAAGGTCTTCGCGTACGGGCAGGCGTGGAGCTCCTTCGCCGGCACGCTCGACCACGCGGCGAGCACCGGCGCACAGGCGGCGAACACGCTGGCGAGAGAGAACATCGGCGACGCCGTCGACGCGTTCGTCCATCGCTTCTCCGCCGACGCCGGCCCCGAGAACACCGCGAAGAACCTCGCCCAGGGCCTGACGGTCGGCGGCGGCGTGATCACGGTGTTCGCCGGTGCGATCGTCGCGCTCAAGGTGGTCGTGGTCGCCCAGCTCGTACAGTTCGCGATCACTTTCGCCGAGGCGGTCGCCGCGGCCGTACCCACGTTCGGCGCCTCCCTGTCCCTGATCCCGATCGCGGAGCTGATCGCGCAGAAGGCGATCGAGTTCGCGATCAACTTCGGCGTTCAGCAGCTGTTGGCAGGTGGTGCCTGATGGCCGGCGGGCGCGCGGCCGCGAAGGTCGCACTCAAGGGCATCGCGAAGCCGCTCGAGCAGCTGCTCAAGGAGTGCGAGGAGGTCATCGCCAAGGACGTCGTGACGGCCGGCCGCGAGGTGGCGACCACCTCGACGCGAGCGGGAGGGGAGTCCGTTCTCGAGCGTACAGCCCGCCAGGAGGCGCGTGAGGCGTACAACGCGTCCAGCCAGGCGCTCAAAGGCACGTGGGGGGATAGGGCCCGCAAGCTGTTCGGCAACCCGCCGAGTTGGATGGACCGACCCCATGGGCACCACATCGCCTTCCAGGCGGGCTCGGAGGCCGCCGCACCGTACGCCGCGAAGAGCCGTGAGATCCTCGCGACGTTCGGGATCGACCCGATCCAGGGCAAGGAGAACCTCATCTGGGCGACCAACGCCAGCCACAGTGCGGCGAACGCGCGGGAGGTGCTGAGCCGGCTCACCGAAGCAGCCAACAGCGGCGGGGGCCGCGACGCGGTCGTCAACGCGCTGCGCAAGGCAGGTCGCGACGTGTTCGACGGATGGCCGTGATGTGAACGTGGGAAGGTACGACGGTGACGCAGAATCCTGAGTGGTGGCCCGTGCTCGAGGCGTGGCTGCCCGAGCTCCAGGAACGTACGGTCGCGGCGCTGGAGGCCGTGACCGCCGGGCACGACGACATCGTCGGCGTTGCTCTGTTCACCGATGCCGACGCGGCCACGCTCGTACCGGCTGCGCTCACCGCTGCGCACCGGGCGGAGCTGGAGAAGGAGTTCCCTGACTACGCCGAGCAGGCGGGCTGGAACCCGAACGAGTTCGACCTCCAGCTCGGCCGCCGGCAGCCTGGCGTCCTCGACCCGCTCATGGCGAAGGTGAAGACACTCGCGGAGGAGGTCGACGACGCCGACATGCTCAGCTTCCGCGTGCTCGCGTGGAACTGGATGGTCGAGGGCCTCAAGAACCTGTCCCGCGACGGCGCCTTCGATGCCGCCTATCCGCAGGCCAACGTGACCTTCTGGATCACCGACTACCACCCCGATGTCGAGAACATGGTGGAGTGGATCGAGCTGCTGAACCCGCCGGAGCGATCGGCACCGTACGTGGCGTGGTTGCGCAAGAACTGGTGACGATTGCCGGCCGATCCTCCGCGAGCACGGCCTCTGACGCGGCGGATCCGGAGAACCGCCGCACATGGGGCGATCGCGACCCGAATCGGGAGAGAATCCCGCGACTGAGCAGCGAAAACCCGAATTGTCGGCGTCAGTATCCGTCGAGGGCGCCCTGGGAGCGCCCGCGACGAGTGCTCTGTACGGCTGGTTGTTGTTGATGACGACGATCGCCACGTCCCCCGCACTCGGCCACGATCAGCCGGTCGGCGAGGTACGGGTCGTGGCCGGGGCTCCTGTAACATCCCTCGGATCTGCGCGCTCGACGGCTGGAGAGGCTCAGAATCGGGGCGGCCCACACGTCGGCCTCAGTGGGGGCTTTGCACGAACAGCTCGGCGATACTGCCGGGGTCCACGCCCAGGATCCTGATGAGGTAGCTCCTGGACCGCTTTCCGGGGTTCTTCAACGTCAGTCGGCGAAGGATGCCGATCCCTCTGACTGACGCAGTGGTGGTCGCTCGGACCCAGCTCTCGGCGGGTAGAGCCTGTGTGCCGGGGAACTCGACCGTGTCGTCGGTGAGGAGAAACACGTACGGGCCGCGCGAGCCCAGTTCCTCGTCGCTGCCGGCCTCCTTGGCTCTCTTGACCCCGTGAAAGCCGATGTAAGCCATCGCGCCGCCGACGATGAACCCCGGCACCGCGTTGAAGTCTCCAGTGCTCCAATGCCCGTTGACCAGGGCGGCGATGACGATGGAGACGGCGATCGTCAGGATCATCACCCCGAGGGCGAGGAGGCCTGTCATGCCGATGCGCAGGCCGCGTCGGGTTGCCGGTCGGCCTGGGGGCACGTCGGGGGCGTACGTGACCTCGAACCGCCCTGCCTGCATTGCTGAATCGTAGCAAGAATGCAATGGTCTGATCTTTGCGTGTATAGGGTTTGCTCGGTACTGCGACCCCCAACACCTGGCCGACGGGCTGACGGATATCGGGTTTCTCTTGACGAGACAAATGCGCGGACATCTGTCCGCCTCGATCATGGATGAGTTCCGATCGGATGACGCGGGATCCTCTACTCGTACTTCTTGAGCAAACATGCCGACTGCGGTCGACAAGAACCGACTGTTCAACCCGCCCGGGCGTTCAGCGCCGTACCTCGCCTTCCTGCGCGAGCACGGCCTCCGATCAGTTGTGGGCCCTCCCCCTCTGGGCCGGGTTCAAGAGCCAGTCGGTCCCGTCCGGACC
>PMLO01000268.1:5103-19314 GCA_003158895.1 Propionibacteriaceae bacterium | reverse complement strand
GCAAACTGTTACCTAGTTGGCGCCACGGACAGCCATGAATGCGTCGTCGTCGACGCGGGGATGGACGCCACAGCGGTCGTGGAGCGCCTTCTGGGCGAGTGCGGACGGACCCCGGTAGCAGTCCTCGCCACCCATGGACACCTGGATCACGTGGCGGACGCGCACACGGTCTCCGACGCGTACGGGATCCCCGTCTGGATCCATCCGGCCGATCGCCACCTGCTGAGCGACCCCGTCTCCGGGCTGGGCCCGGAGCTGGGTCCTCTGGTGTCGTCGCTGTACGGGTCCGAGACCCTGCCCGAGCCCGCTGACGTCCGCGAATGGGAGGACGCCGACTGGTACGGCTTCGCGGGCCTGCGGTGGACCGTCCTGCACGCGCCGGGCCACACGCCGGGCAGCGTGCTCCTGCACGCCTCAGACGGCCACACCTCGCGCCTGTTCTCCGGTGACGTGCTCTTCGCAGGAGCGATCGGCCGTACGGACCTGCCGGGCGGCTCGATGAGCGAGATGACCGCGTCGCTCCGAGAAACCGTCTTGACCCTTCCGTACGACCTGGCAGTCTTGCCGGGGCACGGCCCCAGGACGAGCATCGGCCGGGAGTGCGCCACCAACCCGTACCTACAACTCAGCTTCCTGGAGCAGAACTCGTGAGCCGCATTCGTCCGCTGTCCGGTTTCCCCGAGCTGCTGCCCTCGCAACGGTTCGTCGAGCAGTACGTGCTCGACTCGCTGTGCGAGACGTTCGAGCTGCACGGCTTCGTCAACATCGAGACCCGCGCGGTCGAACCCATGTCGCAGCTGGCGCGCAAGGGCGAGATCGACAAGGAGATCTACGTCCTGCGGCGTCTGTCTGCGGATCCGGGTCAGGCCGATCCCGACGAGCTGGGGCTCCACTTCGATCTCACCGTGCCGTTCGCGCGGTACGTGCTGGAGAACGCGGGCCACCTAGCGTTCCCGTTCCGGCGCTACCAGATCCAGAAGGTGTGGCGCGGCGAACGGCCCCAGGAGGGGCGCTATCGCGAGTTCACGCAGGCAGACATCGACATCGTCGGCGAGAACGTCCTCGCGGCCCACCACGACGTCGAGATCCCGCTCGTCATGCTCGAGGCGCTCGAGAAGCTGCACGTGGCCGTCGGGCTTCCGCCGGCTCTCATGAGGGTGAGCAACCGGCAGCTCGCTGAGGGCTTCTATCGAGGCCTCGGGATCGAGGAGCCGGCTGCGGTGCTGCAGCGCGTCGACAAGCTCGAGAAGATCGGAGCCGCGGCGGTCGTCGAGTCCCTCGCGGAGATCGGCCTGGACGCGGAGCGTGCAGGCCAAGTCGTCGCGCTCGCCCGGATCCGTACCGAGGACGAGTCCTTCGTCGACCAGGTACGCGCGCTGGGCGTCACTCACGAGCTGCTCGACCAGGGACTGGAGCTGCTCAGTGCCGTCGTGGCCGCGGCCCGCGAGGCAGTACCGGGTCGTCTCGTCGCCGATCTCTCGATCGCGCGCGGCCTCGACTACTACACCGGGACCGTGTACGAGACGCAGCTGGTCGGCCACGAGTCGATCGGCTCGATCTCCTCCGGCGGCCGGTACGACTCACTGGCGACAGACGGCAAGCAGACCTACCCGGGCGTCGGCATCTCGTTGGGTGTCAGCCGGATGCTGATACCCCTGCTGGCCAAGGGTCGCCTCGTCGCCAGCCGCAGCGTGCCCACGGCGGTACTGGTCGCGGTGAACGACGAGGAGACAAGGGGAGAGGCCGATGCGGTCGCCCGTGCGCTGCGGGCCCGCGGGATCCCGACCGAGGTCGCACCGAAGGCCGACAAGTTCGGCAAGCAGATTCGTCACGCCGACCGGCGCGGGATCCCGTACGTCTGGTTCGGCGGTCTCGACGGCGAGGTGAAGGACATCCGCTCCGGCGACCAGCTCGCCGCGAGCGCCTCGTCCTGGGAGCCNNACATGAGCCGCGCGGAACGTCGAGGCAACCTTTCGCCCGCGTGGGCCTCGCGGCCTGAACCGGCGCGAAGCCGGACGTGGCCAGCCCGTAGGATACGAGGGCTTGAAACCGAGAGAGGGAAGTCTGTGATCCGTACCCACGAGGCAGGGACTCTGCGTGCTGAGCATGCGGGCCAGAAGGTGACGCTTGCGGGATGGGTGGCGAAGCGGCGAGATCTCGGTGGGGTGGCGTTCCTGGACCTGCGTGATGCCAGCGGGATCGTACAGGTCGTGGTTCGCGACGAGGTGTTGGCTGCTGGCGGCGCTCACGCGCTGCGCAACGAGTACTGCATCGCCGTTGACGGCGTCGTCGAGATGCGTCCAGACGATACGGCCAACCCGAACCTCGCGACCGGCGAGATCGAGGTCGCGGCCATCGAGCTGACCGTTCTCAACCCGGCGGCCCCGCTGCCGTTCCAGATCGACGAGCGCGTGACGGTCGGCGAGGAGGCGCGTCTGCGCTACCGCTACCTCGACCTGCGCCGTCCAGAGCCTGCCGCGGCGATCCGGTTGCGCTCGAAAGTGAACGCTGCCGCGCGGACCGTCCTGGGCGCACACGACTTCGTCGAGATTGAGACGCCGACTTTGACCCGCTCGACGCCCGAAGGCGCCCGCGACTTCGTCGTACCGGCGCGCCTTGCGCCTGGTTCCTGGTACGCGCTGCCGCAGTCGCCCCAGCTGTTCAAGCAGCTGCTCATGGTCGCCGGCATGGAGCGCTACTACCAGATCGCTCGCTGCTACCGCGACGAGGACTTCCGCGCCGACAGGCAGCCCGAGTTCACCCAGCTCGACATCGAGATGAGCTTTGTCGACCAGGACGACGTCATGACGCTCGCCGAGGAGATCGTCACCGAGATCTGGAAGCTCAAGGGCGTCGACGTGGGCGCGCCGTTCCTGCGGCTGCCGTTCGCCGAGGCGATGGCCCGGTACGGGTCAGACAAGCCCGACCTCCGGTTCGACCTGGAGATCACCGAGGTCACCGACCTCTTCGCCGACACCCCGTTCCGCGTGTTCCAGGCGCCGTACGTGGGTGCCGTGGTCATGGCCGGTGGCGGGTCACAGCCTCGCCGTACGTTCGACGCCTGGCAGGAGTGGGCCAAGCAGCGCGGCGCAAAGGGCCTTGCGTACGTCACGGTCGACGAGAACGGTGAGCTGGGCGGACCGGTCGCCAAGAACATCTCCGACGCCGAGCGCGCCGGTCTTGCGGCGAAGGTCGGCGCCAAGCCCGGCGACTGCGTCTTCTTCGGCGCCGGCGCCAAGTCCTCCTCGCAGGCGTTGCTGGGTGCCACGAGGCTCGAGATCGGCCGGCGGCTCGGGCTGCTCGATGAGAACGCTCACTCGTTCCTCTGGGTGCTCGACGCGCCGCTGTTCAAGCCGGTCAGCGAGGCTGTCGCGGAGGGCGACGTCGCGGTCGGTGGGGGAGCGTGGACCGCGGTCCACCACGCGTTCACGTCGCCGAAGCCAGACTGCATGGACACGTTCGACACCGATCCCGGATCAGCGCTCGCCTATGCGTACGACATCGTCTACAACGGCAACGAGATCGGCGGCGGCTCGATCCGTATCCACCGCCGGGACGTACAGGAGCGCGTCTTCAAGGTGATGGGCCTGTCCGCCGAGGAGGCGCAGGAGAAGTTCGGCTTCCTGCTCGATGCGTTCGCGTACGGTGCACCGCCGCACGGCGGCATCGCGTTCGGCTGGGACCGGATCGTCGCGCTGCTCGGCGGGTACGAGTCCATCCGCGAGGTCATCGCGTTCCCGAAGTCCGGTGGCGGCTACGACCCCCTGACCGGCGCTCCGGCGCCCATCAGCCCCGCGCAGCGTAAGGAGGCCGGCGTCGACTTCGTTCCGAAGCCGACACCAGCCCCGCAGGCCTGAACCAGCCCTGCGCCGTGCCGCCGGTTCATCATGTTCAGTGGTCGAGTGTGATGTTCTCACGGCGAATCCGCCATGAGAACGTCCGATCCGCCCACTTAACATGATGAACCGGCAGCGGCTGGGCCCGGCCCCACACCATCTCCACGTCGCCGCAGAGGTCAGCCCACCGTCGGGGGTGCTGGGGCATGGGATCGTCGTTCAGTGCGTGAGCGTCACGTCTCCCGCGCCGCTGCGTGCGGTGACGCTGAGGAACGGCTCACCGGGCTCGGGTTCGCCGAGGGGCGTGATGCGGCTGCGGACGTCGCCCATGCCGGTCGTCAGGTCCTGCCATACGGCGATGCCGGTCGGTACGCGGACGATGATGTCGCCCATACCGCTACGCACCTCGATGCGGCCTTCGGAGAGGCTGGCGTTCACGTCTCCCGCCCCCGTGTGGATGCGCAAGGTGCCGACGGCGTCGAGGACTGTCACATCGCCCGATCCTGAGTTCAGCTCGGTCTCTCCGCTGGAACGCTCGATACCGATGTCACCGGCGCCGGTACGCAGCGTGCCTCCGCCGATCCGCCCGACGCTGACATTGCCCGCCCCGGAGTGCAGCGTCACGCGCTCGGCATCCGGGATGTTGACATCGCCGGCGCCGGTCTTGGCGGCGGTGTCTCCGCTGGTCCCGCTGACCGAGATGTCGCCGTAGCCCGTCTCGAGCGCGATCTCCGCTCCGGGCGGCACGTGGGCCTCCACATCGACGGTGGCTCCCCGGAAGCCGGCGAACAGTGAAAGGCCGGCGATCCGAAAGGACAGTCCCGAGCCCGAGTCGGTCTCGCTCAGCTGGGGGATGTTGACCGTGACCGTCGTACCGTCCGAGGCGGCCTCGACGTCCTCGAACGAGACAGGTCGGTGGCTGTGCAGCCGCAGGTTCACGACTCCGGGCTCGGCGTCGTGGTAGAGGTGGATGTCGCCCTTTTGGTTGGTGAGGCGGAGGTGGGGGAGGACGTCGAGGACGTACTCAACAGCGTGCGTCTGGGTCAGTGTGCTCATTGCGAGTCCTCTCTCAGGCCCAACCGGTGATCCGGCGGGAGGAGCTGGTGGGGGTCTTGTCGGTGGTGGTCGCACGGCGAAGTGCGTGGATTATCCACGTGTTGAGTGACTGGCCGGCTGCCTGCGCGAGGTTCTCGGCGCGACGCTTCACGACCTCCGGCAGCCGTACGGTCACCCGCGCGGTCCCTTCGTCATCGCCGGCGGCGTCGGTCTGAGCGTGGGACCCCTCGTGACTCTCCGGAGAGACGACGTGCCAGACAGGTTCGCGCCCGTCCATGCGGATGGTGACGACCGGGCCGGACAGCTCAGAGGTGAGCTGGGCGGCGGCGTCGCTGAGGAGCTGGACCATCGCCATGCGCAGTCCCGGCTCGAGGACCGTCACCAGGCGACGGGCCACATCTCGTGTGGCGTCGTCGGCGAGCTGCGTGGCGCGGTCGAGGTCGTACGCGACGGCTGACAGATAAGAGTTGAGCTGCATGACGCCATCATGACATCACCATGGCGTCAATGCAATGCCTTCGTGACACCACAACGGGCAGGCACCCCTGTGGGGTACCTGCCCATTGGGCGTCAGCAGAGATCACTCGGCGGTCGTGGTCTCCTCGCCGGGAGCGCTGGCCAGCAGCCCGTACAGCGCACGCTTCGTCTCGGCCAGGATGGCCTCAGCCTTGGTCACGAGCTCGGGATCGCCGGACAGCATGATCGGCTTGAGCGCCATGCTCATCTCGCCGAACGTGCGCCACATGGCGCCCGCATCGACGCGAGCTGCGCCCTCGTCGGCCCAGTCGTCCCAGACCTTTGCGGTGTCCGCGTGGACCTCAGGAGCCTCTCGGCCCGCGTTGGTGAGCCGGAACGCCCGGGAGCCCTCGTTGTCGAAGGTCTCGATGAGGCCTTCGTCCTCGAGCTGGTTGAGGGCGGGGTAGACCGCCCCGGGGCTGGGCCGCCAGGCGCCGCCGCTGCGCTCGTTCAGTGTGGAGATGATCTGGTAGCCGTTGCGCGGCTCCTCGGAGAGGAGCTGCAGGATGGCGGTACGGACGTCGCCGCGGCGAGCGCGACCCCGGCCGAAGTGCCCCCTCGGGCCGAACGGGCCATGGCCCATCGGGCCGCCGGGTCCGAATGGACCCCCCGGACCGAACGGTCCGCCGGGACCCATCGGGCCCCCAGGCCCCATCGGGCCGGCTCCGAAGCGTCCGCCGGGGCCGAAGCCTGCGGCGAAGCCGGAGCGGTTCTCGTCGCGGTGCCCGCGCTCAGCGGGACCGCACTCTCGATGATGGTGTGTGTGGAACATGTAAGTCCTCCAGGAATTGGTTCGTAGGTGCTCACTGCACCTTCACTGGAGATAACGATATATCGAAAGACCTATCGATGCAACCCTGAGGTAACCCTGATCCGACAACGCGGGCTCAGGGGTCGAGGTCGAGTCCTTCGAACAGGTCGGTCGCGGTGCCGCCACTCGGAGCGACTCCCGTGGCCAGCCGGAACGACTCGCCGAGTGACTCGATGTCGGTCATGAGCTTCCAGAACGGATCCTCCATGTCGACCTGCGAGTGGTGCGCGGTCAGGGCAGCGACCTTGTTCGTCCGGTACGGCCCGAGCGGAATCCGTACGTCGACGTCCTCGCTCTTCGTGATCATCGGGGGCAGGGGACCGTCCAGGTCGAAGTCGCCCCATCGGTTCTCGATGCCCTTCGCCTTGGCCGTGGCCATCATCGTCCGCATGTCGTCCGAGCCGTTGGTCGTCCAGAACGTCCTCGCGACCGTCCAGGGTTTGCCGAGCTCCGGCCTGTAGCCGTGGACGCCGCTCAGCACGCAGGCGTACGTCATCACGCGGTGGGCCATCACGTGGTCGGGATGCCCGTACATGCCGAAGGTGTCGTACGAGACCACGACCTGGGGCCGTCGATCACGAATGATGGACACGAGGTTCAGCGCTGCCTCGAGCAGGTCGGCGTTCCAGAACGCGGCGTCGGTGGTCTCGTCCCGGGCCGTCGCGGTGCCGTCCTCGGCGTGGGCCATTCCGGAGTCGTGGTAGCGACCGTCGCCACCCAGCCGGACGTAGTCGGTGAGTCCCAGCGCGGCAGCGGCGGCATGGAGCTCGTCCAGCCGGTGCGTGGCGAGGCCGGATCCCGGGCTGAGGTGGGCGAGGTCGTCGGGGACGATCTCACCTTCCTCGCCGAGCGTGCACGTGACGAGCGTGACTGTGGCGCCCTCGGCGCAGTAGCGGGCGATCGTGGCGCCCGTGGAGCTCGACTCGTCGTCGGGATGAGCGTGGACAAGGAGCAGGCGTCGGTGATCAGTCACGAGGCAAGATCAGCACGTCGTTGAAGAATAAACAAGTTGTTCTCACAGAGGGAATCGTGGGCCGTACCACGAACGTACATCGCCCTATGCTCGGGCGTGTGACGGAGGACCTGTTCGGGGAGTTCACCGCGGCGCCCGCGACAGGGCGTGGCGGGTCGCTGGGGGGTGTTCACGCGAGCTCGCCGCTGGCCGTACGACTGCGTCCCACGACCCTCGAAGAGATCGTCGGGCAGCAGCATCTCCTCGGAGCCGGCTCGCCGCTGCGACGGCTCGCGTCGGGGCAGCCGATGTCGGTGTTCCTCTGGGGTCCGCCGGGTGTGGGCAAGACCACGATCGCCGCGGTCGTCTCGAGAACCAGTGGTTCGCGCTTCGTCGAGTTGAGCGCGGTGACCGCCGGGGTCAAGGACGTACGCGCCGCGCTGGACGCCGCCAAGGCGGAGCTCGCGCGCGGGCGCTCCACGGTGCTGTTCGTCGACGAGGTCCACCGGTTCAACAAGGCGCAGCAGGACGTCCTGCTGCCGGCGGTCGAGAACCGCCTCATCACGCTCATCGCGGCGACGACCGAGAATCCGAGCTTCTCGGTGATCGCGCCGTTGCTGTCCCGCTCGTTGCTTCTCACCCTCGAGTCGCTCACGCCGGACGACCTGTCGACGCTCATCGATCGCGCGCTGACCGATGAGCGAGGCCTGCGGACCCCGGACGACGGCACGTACACGATCGCCGACGAGGCTCGCGCGCAGATCCTGCGCCTTGCCGGAGGCGATGCGCGACGCGTCCTCACCTACCTCGAGGAGGCGGCGGCCGGGGCATCGGCGGTGGACACCGCCGAGATCACGATCGCCGAGGTCGACAAGGCCGTCGACCGGGCAACTGTTCGCTACGACGCCGACGGCGACCAGCACTACGACGTGATCAGCGCCTTCATCAAGAGCGTGCGCGGCTCCGACGTCCAGGCGGCGGTGCACTACCTGGCGCGCATGATCGAGGCCGGCGAAGACGCGCGCTTCATCGCGCGGCGTCTCATCGTGCTCGCGAGCGAGGACATCGGCATGGCCGCCCCGTCAGTCCTGCAGACGTGTGTGGCCGCGGCCCAGGCCGTACAGCTCATCGGCATGCCGGAGGCGCGCATCAACCTCGCGCACGCCACGATCGCCGCCGCGACGGCGCCGAAGTCGAATGCCGTCGTCATGGCGATCGACGGCGCGCTGGCAGACCTGCGTGCGGGCAGGATCGGGCTCGTACCCCCCCACCTGCGAGACGCCCACTATCCGGGCGCGGCCAAGCTGGGACATGGCACGACCTACGTGTACGCGCACGACGCGCCCCACGGCGTGGCTGCTCAGCAGTACCTCCCCGATGAGCTCGTCGGCGCGCAGTACTACCGACCCACGGACCACGGCAACGAGGCCCAGATCGCCGAACGACTGGACGTGATCGAGAACCTGCTCGGCCGCGACCGCGACTAGACCGGAGAAACCATGGCTGTCATTCCCGCACCACGTCGACCCAACCTCCTGCTACGGCTCGGGGTGGCGGTCGCTGAGCGGACTGTCGGGAAGGCGCTCGAGCCTGCCCGGCTCCTCGCCTGGTACCCCAAAGCGGCGCTGGGATTCGGCGTCATGGAGTCGCTCGTCGCCCACCATGACGGGCGCCTGACCAAGAGACTGCTCCAGGTCGTACGGCTCGTGGCCTCGTTCGCCGTGGGGTGCCCGTTCTGCATCGACCTCAACGGGATGGGCAAGGAACGCAACCAGCTCACCGACGACGAGGTACGGGCTGTCGCCCGGTTCGCCGGGGGAGCGGAGCCTGACTGGCCCGCGTCGGTGACCGAGTTGGAGCGTCTCGCCGCGCGGTACGCGGCGGCGCTCTCGGAGACGCCGATGCTGCCCGACGCGGTGCTGGTGGAGGTCACGGCCAGCTTCACGCCCCGCGAGGTCGTCGTACTCGCGACGACGACTGCTCAGGTCAACGCGTGGGCGCGTCTCATCCGAGGGCTAGGTGTCTCTCCGGCCGGCTTCTCCGANNCGGAGCTTCGAGGGATTCCCATGGCGCCGTGCATGGTGCCCTCCGCTCCCCGAGCAGTTGGTTGGCGACGGCGACGCACGGGTGCAGGTCGTCGACGAGGGTGCCGTTCCAGTCTCGGACCACATGAGTGATCACGATGGGCCCCCTACGAGCAGCCACCGTCCAGCAGCGCATCGGGCCGGCCCTGTCGTCAGGACGCCTTCCATGCTGGTGGTNNAGTCTCCTGTGGACAAGGACGGTGAGGACGGATGACGGGTGGTGAGGTCGCGGGCTTGATCGGGGCGATCGCTGGGTTGATCGCTGCGCTAGCCCTGCTCATCGGCGCGGTCTGGCTCGCCATGCTCCTGGGACGTCTGTCCGGCTCGGTCAAGGAGCTGACCGCGGTAGTGCGGGAGATCAACACCGGCGTGACTGACACCCTGCCCGAGGTCAAGCGGCTGGTCGTCAGCGTCAACGACGAGCTCGAGAAGGTCGGCGTCGTCACCGACGATGTCGCGAAGCTCTCCGGCCACGCGAGCTCGGTCGCCAACGATGCGTCGCAGCTGTCCAGCCTCGTCACGTCGACCGTCGCGGGACCCCTCGTGAAGCTGTCCGCGTTCTCGTACGGGGTCCGTCGTGCGATCAACTCGGTCCGCAAGAAGAAGAGCTGACATGCGCAGGGCTGTGTGGTTCGCGCTGGGTGCGGCGGTAGCCGTGGTCGTGGTCGTCAAGGGCGCGCAGTTGCTGCGCCGGGCGACCCCTGAAGGAGTCCGGGAGCAGGTCGCCGACGCGTCAGCAGACCTCGGCCAGCGTGCGACCACGTTCGTCAAGACCCTCACGAGCGCCATGGCGGAGCGCGAGGCCGAGCTCCGGTCCGCGCTCGGCATCGACGGCGCCGACGCTACGGAGCGGCCGGTCGCCGCCCCTGCACGCCGCGCCGCGTCCTAGGCGCCCCTTCACCCGACACGTAAGGAACACATCACCATGAAGACCGCCGAGATCCGGCGTCGTTTCATCGACTTCTTCGCGAGGCACGACCACACGATCGTGCCGAGCGCGTCGCTGCTGTACAACGACCCCA
Source organism: Propionibacteriaceae bacterium (assembly GCA_003158895.1). Classification (GTDB taxonomy): domain Bacteria; phylum Actinomycetota; class Actinomycetes; order Propionibacteriales; family Propionibacteriaceae; genus Fen-668. The sequence continues at coordinate 9,037 of PMLO01000268.1, read as the reverse complement.
CATTGCTGTTCGTCAATGCGGGCATGGTCCCGTTCAAGCCCTACTTCACCGGTGCCGAGCCCGCACCGTACAAGCGCGCCGTCAGCGTGCAGAAGTGCGTNNTTCCAGATGAACGGCAACTTCGCGTTCGCCGACTACTTCAAGAAGGAAGCCATCGAGTTCGCCTGGGAGCTGGTCACCGGGTCACAGGACGACGGCAACTACGGCTTCGATCCCGACAAGATCTGGGTCACCGTCTACCTGGACGACGACGAAGCGATCTCGTACTGGCGCGCCGTCGGCGTGCCCGATGCGCACATCCAGCGTCGTGGCCTCAAGGACAACTACTGGCACATGGGCGTTCCCGGTCCCGGTGGACCGTGCTCGGAGATCTACGTCGACCGCGGGCCCGAGTACGGCCCCGACGGCGGCCCGATCGTCGACGAGGACCGCTTCCTGGAGATCTGGAACCTCGTGTTCCAGACCGAGGAGCTGTCCGCGGTGCGCGCTAAAGACGACTTCGACGTGCTGCGCCCGCTGCCGAGCAAGAACATCGACACCGGTATGGGCCTGGAGCGCACGGCGTACCTGCTCCAGGGCGTCAACAACATGTACGAGATCGACGAGATCTTCCCGGTCATCGAGCACGCCGCGCAGATCGCCGGGATCCGGTACGGCCAGGACCCGGCCGCGGACGTACGGCTCCGCGTCGTGGGCGACCACATCCGGAGTTCCCTCATGCTCATGACGGACGGCGTCTCACCCGGTAACGAGGCGCGCGGCTACGTGCTGCGGCGCCTGCTGCGCCGCTCCCTGCGGTCGATGCGACTGCTCGGGGTGGATTCGCCCGTCGTCTCGGAGCTCCTGGGCGTCTCACGTGAGCAGATGAACACCTCGTACCCCGAGATCGACGAGCAGTGGACCCGGGTGACACAGATCGCCGACCGCGAGGAGACCTCGTTCCGCCGCACGATCAGCGACGGTACGAAACTGTTCGACATGGCGGTCACGGACGCGCGGTCGGGAGGTGCGACCGTCCTGTCCGGCGAGCGCGCGTTCCGGCTCCACGACACGTACGGGTTCCCCATCGACCTGACGCTCGAGATGGCGTCCGAGCAGGGCCTTGACGTCGACCAGACCGGTTTCCGTACCCTCATGGCGGAGCAGAAGGCTCGGGCGAAGGCCGACGCGAAGGCGAAGAAGGGCGGAGCGGCCTCCACCGAGGCGTACACGCAGCTCCGGCGAGAAGGCGAGACCAGGTTCCTGGGCTACACCGACCTCACCGCGGACTCACGTGTGCTCGGCATCGTCGCGAACGGCCAGCTCGTGACGTCCGCGCAACAGGGCGACACCGTCGAGGTCGTCCTCGCCGAGACCCCGTTCTACGCGGAGGCGGGCGGCCAGGACGCCGACACCGGTCAGCTCTTCGGGACCGGTCTCGCCATGGATGTCGTCGACGTGCAGAAGCCGGTGCCCGGGCTGTACGTGCACACTGTGACGCTGAGCGACGGCCAGCTGGCCATCGGCGACAGCATCACCGCGCAGGTCGACGCGGCCGCGCGGCTCGGCTCGTGCCAGGCGCACTCCGCCACGCACGTCGTCCATGCGGTGCTGCGCGACCTCCTCGGTCCGACAGCCACCCAGGCGGGCTCGTACAACAAGCCCGGCTACCTGCGGTTCGACTTCTCCAGCTCCGTCGGCATGTCGCAGGCGATGCGCGAGGAGCTCGAGGGACTGTCCAACGAGGCGATCCGCGCGGACCTCGCCGTGACGACCCGCGAGATGGCGCTCGACGACGCGAAGTCGATGGGTGCCATGGCGATGTTCGGCGAGAAGTACGGGTCGGTCGTCCGCATGGTCGAGATGGGCGGCCCGTGGTCGCGCGAGCTCTGCGGCGGCACACACGTCGAGCGCTCCAGCCAGATCGGCCTGCTCAGCCTGCTGGGCGAGCAGTCGGTCGGCGCCGGCGTGCGACGGGTCGAAGCCTTCGTCTCCCAGGACGCGTTCAGCCACCTCGCGAGGGAGCGTGCCCTGGTGACCAACCTCACCGACATGCTGAAGGTGCAGCCGGACCAGCTCGTCGAGCGGATCGAGCGCATGCTCGTACAGCTCAAGAGCGCCGAGAAGACGATCAACGACCTCAACGTGGCGAGTGCGCTCGCGCAGGCGGGCGACCTCGCGGCGAAGGCGGTCGACGTCGAGGGCATCACGGTGCTGGCGCAGCGTGTTTCCGTGTCCGGCAACGACATCCGCACGCTCGCGCTGGACCTCCGTGCCCGACTGGGCGCCGACTCGGTGGTGTGCCTCATTGGTGGCCCCGACGACAAGCCCTCCATCGTCGTCGCCACCGGCGAGGGCGCGCGGGCCAAGGGCGTCGCAGCGGGAAAGCTCGTCAGCGTCGGAGCTCCGGTCATCGGCGGTCGCGGTGGCGGCAAGCCCGACTTCGCCCAGGGCGGCGGCACGAACGGTGCGGCCTCGCTGGCGGCGCTCGACGCGGTCGTCGCGGCGGTACGGGACGGAGTCCGTCCCTGACGGCCACGGAGCAGCTGCCTCGCGGGGTCCGGCTGGCGCTCGACCTCGGCAGCGCGAGGATCGGTGTCGCCGCCTGCGATCGCGAGGGGCTTCTCGCGTATCCGGTGGCGACCGTCGCGGCGAGGCCTGACCCGCTGCCCGAGATTCGGCGACTGGTCAGCGAGTTCGAACCGGTGGCCGTCGTCGTCGGGCTCCCCGTGGACCTTGCCGGCCGGAACGGCCCGGCGGCCCAGTCCGTACGTGTCCGTGCGGGGCAGATCGCGACCGCGATCAGCCCTGTTCCGGTGTTCCTCGCGGACGAGCGGTTGACCACCGCGACGGCCGCGGGACGCCTCCGGGCCACGGGCCGTAGCGTCCGTACGAGCCGTTCGGTGATAGATCAGGCGGCTGCAGTGGCTATCTTGGAGGGCGTCCTGGACGCGGAACGTGGCGGGCGGGCTACGTTCGAGCGGGCCACCGGCGCCCATGAGGAGGAGACGTGAGCGACCTGTTCGACGAGGATGGGAAGGTCGACGGCGCTGAAGTCGGACGGCGGATCAGGAGCGGCATCGCCGTTCTCCTGGCGCTCGCCGTGCTCGTCGGTGGCGGTTGGTACGGGGCGACGAAGGGCTACGCCGCCTACATGAATTGGCGCCAGACGAGCGACTACATCGGCAACGGCGTCGACGACGTCCAGATCACCATCCCGTCAGGCGCGAGCGTGACGGACATGGGTCTGATCCTCGTCAAGGCGGACGTGGTCAAGTCGACGAAGGCGTTCCAGACCGCTGCCGCCGCGCAGGCGAAGTCGACGGCGATCCAGCCCGGCACGTACAAGATGAAGACGCACCTGCCGGCAGCTGCCGCGGTGGCGCGCCTCATCGACCCCGCGACATACAAGGTGGTGAAGCGCGTCCTCATCCGCGAGGGTCTGCGCCTGACGGCGATGGTGCCAGTGCTGGCCAAGGGGACCGGTCTCACGGAGGATCAGCTCAACGCGGTGCTCAAGGACCCGACGACNNTTGGCGACCCTCAAGGCGATGGTTGCGGAGTTCAACACCGTCGCGGCGAGCGAGGATCTCGTGAACCGCGCGGCCGTGCTGGGCTACACCCCGCTGCAGGTGCTCACCGTTGCCAGCATCATCGAGGCGGAGGTGAACCGTCCTGAGGACAGGCCGATGGTGGCACGGGCGATCTACAACCGTCTGCAGGGCAAGACGGAGACCGGGCAGCCGATGAAGCTGCAGCTGGACTCCACCGTCATCTACGCCAACGGCGGAGGCGGCACCCTGACGACGACCGACGCCCAACGTGCGCTCGACTCGGCGTACAACACGTACAAGATCGACGGTCTCCCGCCGGGTCCGATCAACTCGCCCGGCAAGTCCGCCATCGAGGCCGCGCTCAGTCCTGCCGACGGCACGTGGATCTACTGGGTCGTAGT
>PMLO01000268.1:0-5016 GCA_003158895.1 Propionibacteriaceae bacterium | reverse complement strand
GGCCTGTCCTGCACGATGCCCCTCAAGCACGCGGTCGTACCGCTCGGTCAGCCCGACGAGATCGTCACCCTTCTCGGGGTAGGCAACACGTTGGTCTTCGACGGCCACCCGACGGATACCGCGACCACGCGCGTCCGCAACACCGACGTCCTCGGCCTCGAGGCGGCGCTGCGTAGCGCGGATGCCGCGGGTTCCACGTCCGCGCTCATCGTGGGCAACGGCGCGACGGCGCGCTCAGCGCTCGCGGCCGTCGCGCGGCTCGGTGTGACGCTGGTGACCGTCCTGGCCCGGGATCCCCACAAGACCGAGGCTCTGGCGGAGCTCGGCGAACGACTCGGTGTCGAGGTTGACCACGTACGGCTCGGGGGCTCGATCCCGGCGAGTGACATCGCGCTGTCGACGGTTCCTGCCGACGCACAACGGGATGTGGCCGCGGCTGTGGCTGCCGCGTCCGGCGTGGTCTTCGACGCGGTGTACGACCCGTGGCCGACGCCGCTGGCACGTGCGGTCGCCGACGCGGGGCGAGCCGTCCTGCTCAACGGGCTCGACCTTCTCGCGTGGCAGGCGCTGTACCAGGTGGAGCTGTTCACCGGCCAGACCGTGCCGGTGAGGGTCTTGCTCGACGCGGCTCACGAGGCACTCGCCCGTCGGGCGTGACAGACTTCCGCTCATGCTCCGTTACCTGACCGCTGGGGAGTCGCACGGCCCGGCACTCGTCGCGACGATCGACGGCATCCCGTCCCACGTACGCGTGACGTCCGAGGACATCCGCCGCCAGCTCGCCCGGCGGCGGCTCGGCGTCGGCCGCGGCGCACGCATGGCGTTCGAGGCCGACGAGGTCACGATCCTGGGCGGCGTCCGGCACGGCGAGACGCTGGGCTCACCGATCGCCATCGAGGTGGGCAACACCGAATGGCCGAAGTGGGACCAGATCATGTCGGCCGACCCCGTCGATCCCGACGTACTTGCCGCTCTCGCCCGCAACGCGCCGCTCACCAGGCCGCGGCCCGGCCACGCCGACCTCGCGGGGATGCAGAAGTTCGACTGGGACGAGGCCAGGCCCATCCTGGAGCGCGCGTCGGCACGCGAGACCGCAGCACGGGTCGCGCTCGGCGCCGTGTGCATGAAGTTCCTCGAGCAGTCCTGCGGGATCACCGTGCTCAGCCACGTCGTCGCGCTCGGTACGGTCTCCGCGCCGGCCGGCACGTACCCGACGATTGCCGACCTCGACGCCATCGACGCGGACCCCGCCCGCTGCGCGGACCCCGCCACGAGCGCGGCGATGCAGGCCGAGGTGGCGGCGGCCCAGAAGGACGGAGACACGCTCGGCGGTGTCGTCGAGGTCATTGCCTGGGGCCTGCCGCCCGGCCTCGGCTCCCACACGATGGGGGACCGGCGCCTCGACGCGAGGCTCGCCGGTGCGCTCATGGGCATCCAGGCGATCAAGGGTGTCGAGCTCGGCGACGGGTTCGCGCTTGCCACGAGCCGCGGCTCAGCTGCGCACGACGAGATCCTTCCCGCGGAGGGTGGAGCACGTCGCGGTTCGCAGCGCTCCGGGGGTACGGAGGGTGGCATGAGCACCGGCGAGATGCTGCGTGTACGAGCGGCGATGAAGCCGATCGCGACCATTCCCCGTGCGCTGCGCACGATCGACGTGGCGACCGGGGGAGAGGCTGCGGCCCATCACCAGCGTTCCGACGTGTGCGCCGTACCGGCAGCCGGTGTCGTCGCTGAGGCGATGGTCGCGCTGGTCCTCACCGAGCTGGTGCTCGAGAAGTTCGGCGGCGACTCGCTGGGCGAGGTCAAGGCCGCCCACGACCGCTACCTGGCCCGCCTCGACGAGCGCGGCCTGAGGACGTCCTCGTGAGCCCACGTGTCGTGATCGTCGGCATGCCCGCCTCGGGGAAGTCGACGGTCGGCAAACACGTCGCCGAGGCGCTCGGCGTCCCGTTCCACGACGCCGACAACATCATCGAGGCACGCACCGGCAAGCTCATCCGCGAGATCTTCTCCGACGACGGAGAGGACGCGTTCCGCGCGATCGAGAAGGACGTCGTGCTCGAGCTGCTCGTTACGGACGACTGCGTCGTCTCGCTCGGCGGAGGATCGGTTCTCTCGGCGACGATCCGGGCAGCGCTGAAGGGCCCGCTCGTCGTGTGGCTCGAGGTCGGCGTGGCCACCGCCACTCGCCGCGCGGGGCTCAACCAGCTCCGGCCGCTGCTGCTGGGCGATGTCCGGGCGCGGATGGAGACCCTCCTCGCCGAGCGTCGCCACCTGTATGAGGAGGTCGCGACCCTCCGCCTGAGCACGGATCGAGCGACTACCCACGAGCTTGCCGACCAGATCGTGGCCGCGCTGAAGGAGGTCGATCGATGACCGACACGATCCATGTGTCTGCGGAGAAGCCCTACGACGTGACGGTCTCCCGCGGCTGCATCGCGGCGCTGCCCGACCTGGTACGGGGTCGCCGCGTAGCAGTCGTGCACACGTCATCCCTCACGGCGCTGGCCACGTCGATCGCGGCCGACCTGGGAGAGGACGCACTCCTGGTCGATGTCCCCGACGGCGAGAGGGCAAAAACCCCCGAGACCCTCGTCGGCTGCTGGGACCGCCTCGCCGCGGCAGGCTTCACCCGCAGCGACGTCGTGGTCGGCCTCGGAGGGGGGTCGACGACAGATCTTGCCGGGTTCGTGGCGGCCTCCTGGTTGCGAGGCGTGCGCTACATCTCCGTACCCACGACCGTACTGGCGATGGTCGATGCCGCGGTCGGCGGCAAGACCGGGATCAACCTCTCGGCGGGGAAGAACCTCGTCGGCGCGTTCTACGAGCCGTCCGCCGTGCTGTGCGACCTCGACCTGCTGACGAGCCTGCCGGCGGAGGAGATCTCCTCGGGGCTGGCCGAGATCGTCAAGGCCGGGTTCATCTCCGACGACCGGATCACGAGCCTCGTCGCAGCCGATCCCGGCGCAGCGACGAACGTCACGGGAGAGGCCCTGGCCGAGCTCATACNNGGTGACGGCGAGGACGTCGGCCGGGAGTCGCTCAACTACGGCCACACACTGGGCCACGCGATCGAGAAGCACGAGCACTTCCGCGTGCGCCACGGCGAGGCCGTGAGCATCGGCATGGTGTTCGCCGCCGAGGTCGCGCACCGGCTCGGACTGCTGGACGACGCGGCGGTCGCTCTCCATCGCGAACAGCTGGCTGCCGTCGGACTGCCCATCACGTACAGCGGGGCCGCGTGGGCGGACCTGCGGGCCACGATGTCGCTCGACAAGAAGGCGCGGGGCGCGACCCTTCGATTCGTGCTGCTAAAAGGCCTGCGGCACCCCGTGATCGTGGAAGGGCCCGACGAGGCTGTTCTGGCGGGGGCGTACGCCGCCCTGGCCACACCCACCGGATAGTCTTCTGCGGTGGCGAGCTACGAGACCTATCCGCTTGTCGACCACTCTCCGGTCGATCACGGACTCATCGTCACGAGGGTCGCGCAGAACGGTGCCCAGGAAGTCGCCGTCTTCGGGCCCTACACCGAGAACCAAGCCATCGCTGAGCTGGCGCAGTTCTCCCACACCGGCAACCTCTACGTCGATGTGAAGAACTCGTTGGTTATGCGTGTGTCCGATCGCGAGGTCAACGTCGTCCACGACTCGTTCCTGTCGAAGTGGACGGCGCGGGCCGTCGTTGCCACGTACGTCGAAGAGGTGTCCTGATGTATGTCCCCCGTCATTTCCGCATGAGCGCCGACGAAGCACGCGCGGCGCTCGTGCATGTCCGGCTCGCGGAGCTCGTCACGGTCGATCCCGAGACGCTCAGCCCCGTCCTGACCCCCGTACCGTTCGTGTACGACCCGACGGTCGGTGAGCTCGGCGCGATGCAGGGCCATCTCGCACGCCCCAACACCCAGTGGTCGCACACAGCGCATCCGGCGCTCGTCGTGCTCCACGGCGAGGATGCGTACGTGGCGCCCGACTGGTACCCGTCGTACCGGTCCGGGACCCAGACCGTCCCCACGTGGAACTACGAGGTGGTGCAGGCGACCGGCCGGCTCGTGACGCACACGGATCCCGAGTGGATCGAGAACCACGTCCGTGCGCTCGCCGCCCAGCACGACAGCGCGTACGACCTCTCTCTCGTCGACCGGGAGTCGCTCGCCGGGATGGTGAGGGCACTCGTCGGCATCGAGGTCGTCATCACGTCGGTCGAGGGCAAGTCGAAGCTCTCGCAGAACAGGTCGACCGCCGACATCGAAGGGGTCGCCGAGGGCCTTGAGGGCATCGGGCGGGACCTGCTGGCGGAGCGGATCCGCGACGTGTCTGCTCCGTACGCTGCGAACCGCGAGGGTCTGGTGGAGGCCGCGCGGCAGCGCTTCCGCGACTAGACGAAGCCGGACATGCTGTTTGGTCAGCTGAGTCCGGACCGTTGGCTATGTTGTGGTCATGTCCCACTTGCCGGCGCTGACCGATGATGAGCTAGCCCCCCTCGATGCCTGGTGGCGCGCGAACAACTACCTGACGGTCGGCCAGATCTACCTCATGGCCAACCCCCTGCTGCGTGAGCCGTTGCGCCCCGAGCACATCAAGCCGCGGCTCCTCGGGCACTGGGGCACCTCGCCCGGCCTCGCGTTCATCTACACCCACGTCTCCCGACTGATCCGGCACACGGGCCAGAAGTGCCTGTTCATCACGGGCCCCGGCCACGGTGGCCCAGCGCTGGTCGGCGCCTCGTACCTCGAGGAGACCTACGCCGACGCGTACCCGCACATCACGTACGACGAGCCGGGTCTGCTGACGTTCTTCCGCCAGTTCTCGGCTCCCGGCGGCATCCCGTCGCACGTGTCCGTGACGACGCCCGGCTCGATCCACGAGGGNNGAGGGCGGCGAGCTCGGCTACGCGATGATTCACGCGTTCGGTGCGGCCTTCGACAACCCCGACCTGCTGACGATCTCGGTCGTCGGCGACGGTGAGGCCGAGACCGGCCCCCTCGAGGGCTCGTGGAAGGGGATCTCGTTCCTCAAC
>PMLO01000226.1 GCA_003158895.1 Propionibacteriaceae bacterium | reverse complement strand
GGCCGTCTTGCCGACGCCGGGTTCCCCGATGAGGACCGGGTTGTTCTTCGTACGGCGCGAGAGCACGGTCATGACCCGCTCGATCTCTTTCTCGCGTCCGATGACCGGATCGAGCTTGTTCTCGCGGGCAGCCTGGGTGAGGTTGCGGCCGAACTGGTCCAGCACCTTGCTCGTCGCCGACTGCGGGCCGACGTCCGGAGCGCCGGCCGTCGTGGACTCCTTGCCGGCCTGGAAGCCGGACAGGAGCTGAAGCACCTGCGTACGCACGCGGTTGAGGTCGGCGCCCAGCTTGATNNAGCAGGATGTGCTCGGTGCCGATGTAGGTGTGGTTGATCTGGAGCGCCTCGCGCAACGAGAGCTCCAGGACCTTCTTGGCGCGCGGGGTGAAGGGGATGTGACCGGTCGGAGCCTGCTGGCCCTGTCCGATGATCTCCTCGACCTGCTCACGCACAGCTTCCAGCGAGATGCCCAGCGACTCGAGCGCTTTCGCGGCGACGCCTTCGCCCTCGTGAATCAGGCCCAGCAGTAGATGCTCGGTCCCGATGTAGTTGTGATTGAGCATGCGAGCTTCGTCCTGCGCCAGCACGACGACTCGNNCCCCGTCCGGCGTGCACCTCACACGCTCCGACGGTACGTGTCAGTCTACGTAACGTTGCTGTCCCCCCAGACTGTTCCACGTTCGCTCTCAGCGCATCGGAGCATGGGGGCAGATGTCGGGGAACGGCACAGGGGCCGGGATTACTCCCAGCCCCTGTCCCGACGACGTGCTCTGTGATCAGTGGGCGTCTTCGTAGGCCTTGCGGATCTCGGCGGACACTCGACCGCGATCGCTCACCTCGTAGCCCTGGCCACGTGCCCAGGTGCGGATCGTGTTCGCGTTCGAAGCTCCACGGGCGGTCGCGCGGACCTGGGCCTTACGGCCACCGGTGCGACGTGCGGATCCGATCCACGGGGCAACCGCAGCGCGAAGCTTTTCGGCATTCACGCTCGAAAGATCGATTTCGTAGTTCACACCATCGAGCGCAAATCGGACCGTCTCGGCAGCAACGCTGCCATCGACATCGTCTTCCAGCACCACAGTCATCTTGCTAACCATATGCTCTCCCAAGCTGGTTCGGACCTATCGACCGATCTCCCCGGCCGACTCCCCCACAATATTCACCCTGCTAGCGAGAATGCAACTGCATGCACCCTTGTTGTCATTATGCATGCCCGATCAATAGTGGTGACCGGTCTGCAGGACTCCTAAAGCACGCTTCACTAAGACCCACGAGGCCTACATACGGGGCCTCGTCTTCCGGCCGCGCCGACCGGATGCTCCCAGATGCCGTCCGGATCAGGCAGGATACAAGTGGAAGGGACCACCCGTGGGCAGAGATCGAGCGAGCATCAAGGACGTCGCACGCGTGGCAGGCGTGTCCGTGGGCACGGTGTCGAACGTGCTGAACCGACCCGATTTCGTCTCGGAGCCCACCAGGCGGCGCGTGCAGGACGCGATGCACGAGCTGGGATTCGTGCGCAACGCCACGGCACGTCAGTTACGCGCCGGACACTCGCAGACGGTGGGCGTCGTCGTCCTGGACCTCGCAAATCCCTTCTACACAGGAATCGTCCGCGGCATCGAGGACCGGCTGTCAGAAGACAATCACCTGCTCATGCTGTGCAGCTCCGACGAGGACGTAGAGCGCGAGACGCGTTATCTGCGTCAGTTCGCGGAACAGGGTGTCCGCGGCATTCTCATCACACCGTTCGGAAACCTGAACGAGCGATTCGACATACTCACGAACCTGCAGATCCCCGTCGTCCTGCTCGACACGCACAGCCCCGATCTCGCCTGCGTCAGCGTGGACAATGTCAAGGGGGGCCGATTGGCGGTTGCTCATCTTCTCGAGCAAGGGCATCGACGGATCGCTCTGCTCAACGGTCCCATGGAGATCCAGCAATGCCGGGACCGTTCAGCCGGCACGATGGCCGCTGTGTACGAGGCGGGCCTTGACCCTGCCGACGTGATCGTCGAAGTCCTCCTCCCCGACATGACCGGCGATGACGGCGCCGAGGCGATGCGCAACCTTCTGGACTCCGGCGAGGAGCCGCCGACCGCCGTCTTCTGCGTCAACGACATCGTGGCGCTCGGCGTGATGCGGACTCTGCGCGAGCGCGATATCGCCGTCCCGGAGCAGATGGCCGTCGTCGGGTACGACGACGTACCGATCATCAAGGAGCTGCGGACCCCGCTGACGTCCGTCCGCCAGCCGATGCACGACATCGGCTGGAACGCCGCCGACCTTCTCCTCACCGGCAAGGTGAAGCAGGTGAGGTTCTCGCCCGAGCTCGTCATCCGCGCATCGTCGGACTACCGCCGGTGACGGTGACGTACGTGCTGGGCGCGCCGCTCGGCGTCGTCTCCGCACATCGCCAGCTCGTCGACCTCGGTCCTGACCACCCGAGCCGTTCCGGGGTCGTCGAGATCGTGTGCCGCCTCGATGGCGACGTGATCGGTGAGGCGGAGATCCGACCAGGCGCGAGCCATCGATCGGCGGAGAAGCTGTTCGAAGTACGTGACTACCGCCAGCTGCTCGCACTGGCCAACCGCCACGACTGGCAGGCGCCCTTCGCCGGCGAGCTCGGTGCCGCGCTGACGATCGAGGGAGCCCTGCGCCTGACACCGCCACCCCGTGCGACGTGGCTACGTACGGTGCTGGCGGAGCACGCCCGGCTGCACAGCCACCTGGGGTTCCTGTCGGTGATCCCGGCCACGCTCGCTCCGGACGCGGCGGTCGCGACGCGGGTCCACGCGGCACGCGAGGCGCTTCGCGAGCAGCTCGCCGACCTGTCCGGCAACCGGGTGCATCCGATGGTGTGCCGTCTCGGAGGGCTCTCGGTCGATGCCGACCAGCGATGGCTTGATGCCGAGGCAGAGCTCGCCCAGACGATCGCCGCGCTCGCGCCGGAGCTGCGCACGCTCCTCGTACAGGCCGGCCTCCCCACGGGCGTCGCCGTGATCGACCCGAGCCTCGTCCGCACGTACGGTGTCACCGGTCCGGCCGCCCGTGCCGCCGGGATCGACACCGACCTGCGGCGCAGCGCCCCGTATCTCGCGTACGCCGACCTGAAGGTGCCCACCGTCCCCCTGAGCGACCACCCCGGCGACGCCGTCTCGCGTCTCCTGGCGTGGGCCGACGAGCTGGAGAGTACGGCGACCCTGCTGGTGGCTGCTGTACACGCCACCACCCGTACAGGCGGGCCGGTCTCGGTGAAGCTGCCGAAGGTGATGCGCGTACCGGTGGGCGACACGTACGTCGCGCACGAAGCCCCGCTCGGCCGCGCCGGCTGGTGGCTCGTCTCCCGCGGCGAGAAGGTCCCCTGGCGGCTCAAGCTCCGTACGGCGAGCTTCTCCCACATGGCCGCGCTCGAGGCCGTACTGCCCGGCACTTCTGTCGACGATCTGGCCCTCGCCGTCGCCTCTGTCGGCTACGTCGTGGGCGATCTCGCGAAGTAGACACCGACTGGGCCTAGACACCAACTGAGCGCCGGCCCCATCCGGGCGCGGCGCTCAGAGTCTGTGGTGGAGCGTGCCCTCAGGCCTGCTTCCACACCGGCGTGGCCGGGCTCTTGACGTCGAGCTGGACCATCTCGGCGACCGACGGGAGCTCGTCGGTGCTCCAGCTCTCCGGACGCCCGGGCCTGCGTACGCGGCGTGGCAGGTTGAGCACCTCGGCCGAGCCTGGCTGGACGCTGTCCTCGAGCTTCTCCACGCGATCGACGAGGGCGGCCACATCGCCGACGAGCGCGTCGCGCTCGACGCGAGCGGCAGCAAGATCGCCCCTCATCGTGGACAGGACCCGGAGCTGCTCGGCGATGAGCTTGTTCCGCTGGATGACCTCGGTACGGGTCACGGCGAGATCGGTCCGCGTCGACGTCAGCGTCTCCGCCAGCACGCTGTTCCGCTTGCGCAGGACCTCGCGAACGATCGTTGCCGACTGTCGCGTCTCGAACAGGAGCTCCTGGTGTCGGTTCTCCGCAGCAAGCAGCTGCCCATGCCCTTCGAGGCGGGCATCGACCACTTCGTGCCACGCCGCACGGACGGCCACCATCGCCGCGAACGCGAGCACGACGATGCCGAGCCGGCCGAACCAGATGTTGCCGAACAGGGAAGAGAGCGCGAAGGCGCTGCCAACCGCCAACGCCACCTCGGACAGGCGACGATGCGGTGAAACGGGTTGTGATCGTTGTGGGGAAGTCACGCGCGTCAGCGTATGACCAGACATCGGAGCCACGCGTGAGGCAGGGCTATGTGTCGTGGTTTTCGTCCTCGTCCGCATCGGGGGTACGGCACGCGCGCTCGAGCGCCCAGCCGGAGACCACGAGTCCGATCGCGGCTGCTGCGGTCACGAGGCCGATGATCAGGCGCTGCTTGGGCAGCGGCGCGTCGAGGTGGCCGACGCTGAACAGGGCGAAGACCAGGTAGCCGCCGGTGAGCAACGACCCGCCGATGAGCAGCGCTTTGGCGATGGCCAGCGTGGCGACCGAACGTACCGGGTCCTGCGGCTGATGCACGACGTGGTTGCGCAGATACGTGACCCGGGCCAGCACGCCCGCCGCCACCGCGCCGACGAACATAAGCATCGGCGTCGTCCAGGGCACGACGGGCATCGTCAACGCGTAGGCGCTGACGCCGAGCAGCAGGAGGAACGTGACGCCCCCACCGACGATCGCCGCGAGGACGAGGGCGCGGAGCCGCGTGGGCTGGACGCCCGATGGCGATTCAGGCACGTGGGCCTCCCAGGTCGACTGCCGGTCCGGACCGTACGCCCGAGGCGTCCACCGCCTGCGCGAGCTGGGACACCATCCCGAGCCCCGGGACGACGAAACCGGGGTCGACCTCGGACCACGGCACCAGCACGAACGCGCGCTCATGGGCGCGTGGGTGCGGCACGGTCAGCTCGTCGGTGTGCAGCACCACGTCGCCGAGGGCGAGGATGTCGACGTCGAGCGTACGAGGGGCGTTGCGCACGGTCCGAACGCGCTGGGCCGCGAGCTCGAGTGTGCGCGCCAGGCTGAGCAGCTCGTCGGCCGCCAGCGCCGTGTCACCGACGGCGACGGCGTTGAGGTAGTCCGGTTGCTCGGGCCCGCCGATGGGATCGGTCTCGTACACCGAGGAAACCTCGAGGTTCCCCACCCCTGCCGCTGCCAACCCGGCGACAGCGGCACGCAGGTGCTCGACGCGGTCGCCGAGGTTCGACCCAAGGCCGAACGCTGCCCTCATCGCGTCCTCATCAGGGTGATGCTCACATCGTCGGCGCGCGCATCGCGGGCGGCGCGTGGCTTGTGGACGGTGATCTGGACGGCGAGGGCGTGGATGTTGCTGAGCAGCGCCTCGCAGATCTCGTTCGCCAGGGTCTCGATGAGCTTCGCGCGCGACGACTCGACGACCTGCTGCACAAGCTCGCTGGCGGCCACGTAATCGATGGTCGACTCCAGCCGGTCGCTCGTGGCGGCCTCCGACACGTTGGTCCAGATGAGGACGTCCACGACGAACGGCTGCGCGTCCACAGCCTCGTCCTCGTACACGCCGTGCACACCGCTCGCGGCGATCCCGGTGATCTCGATCCGGTCCGCCTGCATGAACGCGTCGTACTGCCCGCCGCCCACGTACCTCATGACTGCTCCAGCCTGCCCGCGACCGCCACCGCAGCCAGGTGGGGAGCGACCGTGTGCGTACGGACTCCCCACGCTCCGTGCATCGCCAGCCAGGTCGTGATCGCCACGGACGCATCATCGCGCGCCGCAGGCCCTCCTGGTGCCACCGGGTCGAGCATGCCCTTGCGCGACGCGCCCCACAGCACGGGCAACCCGATGCCGTGGATGGCCTCGACGCCCCGCAGTACGTCCCAGCTCTGGTCGCCGGTCTTGGCGAAGCCAAGGCCGGGGTCGAGCACGAGCCGGTCGGGCTCGATGCCTGCTCTCGTCGCCGCCTTCACGCGGTCCAGAAGCTCATCGACGACCTCAGCGACCACGTCGTCGTACGTGGCGCGCTGGATCATCGTGGCGCTGTGCCCCCGCCAATGCATCGCCACGTACACGCAACCCAGCGCTGCGACCGTGGTCAGCATCTCGGGGTCCGCCAACCCGCCGGACACGTCGTTGACGACCACGGCGCCCGCATCGACGCACCGTGCCGCGACCTCGGCACGCGTCGTGTCGACGGAGACCGCGACGCCGCGCTCGGCGAGCCGTGTGACGACGGGAAGGACGCGCATGAGCTCGGTCCCGGCATCCACCCGCTCGGCACCCGGACGCGTCGACTCACCGCCGACGTCGATGAGGGTAGCCCCCTCGGCCGCGAGCGCGAGACCGTGTGAGACCGCGGTCTCGACATCGGTGTAGCGGCCGCCGTCGGAGAACGAGTCGGGCGTCACGTTGAGGATGCCGACGACCCGGGTCGGCCCGGGGGTGAGCAGCGCGACGGCTGCCGTCACCGGGGTCCCTGGATGAGCGCCATCGCCTCCGCGCGAGCGGCTGTCTCGCGCAGCTCGCCCCGTACAGCCGTGGTGATCGTGCGCGCGTTGGGCTTCTGGGCGCCACGGATCGTCATGCACAGGTGCTCGCACTCGAGCACCACGATGACGCCGCGCGGATCCAGCCGCTCGACGAGCGCATCGGCGATCTGAGCGGTCAGGCGTTCCTGCACCTGCGGCCGTCGCGCGAAGCCGTCAACGACCCGGGCCAGCTTCGACAGCCCCACGACGCCTCGGCCAGCGCTCGGGATGTAGCCGACGTGGGCCACGCCCATGAACGGTACGAGGTGGTGCTCGCACGTCGAGTTGACCTCGATCTCGCGGACCAGCACGAGCTCGTCCTGGACGATGTCGAAGGTCGTGCTCAGGTGATCGGCTGGATCGGTGTGGAGGCCGGAGAAGACCTCCCGGTACGCCCTCGCAACCCGCTTCGGCGTGTCGAGCAGGCCGTCCCGGTCCGGGTCCTCGCCGATCGCGATGAGGATCTCCCGGATGGCGGCCTCGATGCGCGGGAGGTCAAACCCTCCGTGCCCGACGGGCCTCAGGAGACCACGGCCTGCGCCGTCCATGGTCAGTTCTGCTCGAACGGACGGTCGTTGGACTGACCCGGGGTCCACGTCGGGGGCGACCAACCCCCGGTCGGCGTGGTGTCGGTCCACGGCTCGCTCGGAGGCGTGCGACCGGGGGGAAGCTGGACACCGCCGGCCGGTACGGGCTCCAGCTCGGGCTCCGGCCGTACGGGCGGGTCCACTGGCGGGATCGACGACGGACGGCGGGTCTCGGAACCTGTCCACGCGGGGCGCTTCTCGTGCCTCTTCAGAGGCCTGAAGATCGTCGCGACCTGCTCCTTGTCGAGCGTCTCCTTCTCGAGCAGCTGGCGGACCAGCTCGTCGAGGACGTCGCGGTTCTCGACGAGCACGTCGAAGGCTTCCTGATGGGCCGTGGCGATGAGGAGCGACACCTCCTCGTCGATGATCGCGGCGGTGCTCTCCGAGTACGTGCGCTGCTGGGTCATCTCCATACCCACGAACGGCTCGCGGTCGTCGGAGCCGAGCTGTACGGCACCGAGCCTCTCCGTCATGCCGTACTGCGTGACCATCGCCCGGGCAACCTTCGTCGCCTTCTCGATGTCGTTGCTCGCGCCGGTGGTCGGGTCGTGGAAGACCATCTCCTCGGCCGCACGACCGCCCAGCATGTACGCGAGCTGGTCGAGCAGCTCACCGCGCGTCTGGCTGTACTTGTCCTGGTCGGGCAGCACCATCGTGTAGCCGAGTGCCTTGCCGCGCGGAAGGATCGTGACCTTCTGGACGGGATCGGTCGCGGGCATCGCGGCCGCGACCATGGCGTGGCCGCCCTCGTGGTAGGCGGTGATCAGCACCTCTTCGGGGCTCATCAGGCGCGTACGGCGCTGCGGACCGGCGATGACGCGGTCGATGGCCTCGTCGAGCGCGTAGTTGTCGATCTGGGTCTTGTTCGTACGGGCCGTGAGCAGCGCGGCCTCGTTGAGCACGTTCGCGAGGTCGGCGCCGGTGAAGCCGGGCGTACGGCGCGCGACGCTGCCCAGGTCCACGCCGGCAGCCATGGGCTTGCCCTGTGCGTGGACTTGAAGGATCTTGCGACGGCCGTTGAGATCCGGTGCGTCGACGGGGATCTGGCGATCGAACCGGCCGGGCCGCAGGAGCGCGGGATCGAGCACGTCCGGACGGTTCGTCGCCGCGATGAGGATCACGCCGCCCCGTACGTCGAAGCCGTCCATCTCGACGAGGAGCTGGTTGAGCGTCTGCTCGCGTTCGTCGTGGCCACCGCCCATGCCGGCGCCGCGGTGACGGCCGACGGCGTCGATNNACGAACATCTCGACGAAATCGGAGCCGGAGATCGAGAAGAACGGTACGCCGGCTTCACCAGCGACCGCGCGGGCGAGCAGCGTCTTGCCGGTGCCGGGCTGCCCGTACAGCAGGACGCCCTTGGGGATCTTCGCGCCGACCGCGCGGAACTTGGCGGGCTCGGCGAGGAACTCCTTGATCTCCTGGAGCTCTTCGATGGCCTCGTCCACGCCGGCGACATCAGCGAACGTCGTCTTCGGGGTGTCCTTCGTGGCGATCTTGGCCTTCGACTTGCCGAACTGCATCACCCGGGAGCCGCCGCCCTGGAGCGAGTTGATGAGGAAGTAGAAGATCACGCCGATGATGAGGAACGGTACGAGCGTGCCGACCAGGCTTCCCCAGAAGCCGAGGTTGGGGTTGACGCCCTTCCAGTCTTCGAGGGTCCCCGCCGCGACCCGGGCGTTGAGCCGGGCGATGATGTCCTGCGACTCCGTACCGACCCAGGTGGCCTTGATCTTGGTCTGCTTGTCGTCGGCCTGGGTGACCTCGATGGTCTGCTCGGTGTCGGTGAGGATCACCTCTTTGAGAGGCGCGTTTCCGTTGATGAGCTGGATCACCTGGCTCGTGGGGACGTCCTTGTAGCCCGTGATCTGCCCGGTCAGCTGGATTACCCAGCTCGCCGCAAGGATCACGATGAGGATCCACAGGAATGGCCCGCGGAGAATGCGTTGAAAGGTGCTCATACCCTGCCTTGTGCCGACGTCGCCAACAGGAACAAGACCTTACCAGCGGGTTCCGCGTCCGCCGCCCGTTGCTGTGAGCGGCCACATCATCCCCTAGGGGTCGCCGTCACCATCCCCTAGGGGTCACCTTCACCGTCTCTTACACCTCCCCTTGGGTGGCCCTTACCGAGCATGACGCACGATGGGTGTACACCCCGCCATCTGACCACGCACGATCCCTGACGCATGAGGAGTACCACCACCGATGAGTTCGGACGCGACGAGAGCCTCAACCCCCCGTCGAGCAATGCGGCACCAGAAGCGGCGTTCACGGCGGTTCCGGACCATCCGCGCAGCGGCGCTCACCCTGGCCGTCCTCCTCGTCGGATCCACCGCGGTCTCGATCGCTCCGGCGCTCGCGGCCCCCGGTACGGACTCGGTGGCCGCGCGAGTGGCGGAATGGGGACGCGACCACGGCCTGGGCTGGGCGGTGTCGGCGCTCGAAACGGTCCAGTACGCCAAGGACAAGCCGACCCTCGGCGGTTCCGTCGACGGAGGGTTGCCGACGGTTGGTACGGATCCGACCGTTCAGGGCTCGGCCTCCACAGCCCCTCACGCCGGCCAAGCCACGTCGGTCGCCCCCGGAACGCTGACGCCCCTGGTGAGCTCCCCGCTGGCCGGTGAGGGCGTGTGGCGCGACTTGTACTCGGTGAACGGGGTTCCGGCGGCCCGCGCCGCCTCGCTGCGTCCCGACTCGCTGCACACCTCGTACTACGTGCAGGTGGTCTGGATGGATCCCAGCCTCCTGACGTTCCGGCTGCACCCCGGGTACAAGGTGCCCGGGCCCGCCGTCATGCCCGACAACCAGCTCACGCCTGACGAGCTCAACTCGGTGCTCGCGACCTTCAACTCCGGGTTCCTGATGGCCGACGCCCGCGGCGGCTACTGGCAGAACGGGCAGTCCATCGTCGACCTCCGTACCGGCGCTGCGTCGATGGTGCTCTCGACTGACGGGCATGTACGGGTGGAGGCGTGGCCGGGTGGGACCCCCTCGTCGGACACCGCAGCCGTCCGGCAGAACCTCGACATGGTCATCGAGAACGGCGTGATCTCGCCGGCGGTCAGCCAGGCGAACGCGTCCGTCTGGGGGAAGACGGTCGGCAACGCGGCGTACGTGTGGCGCAGCGGCATCGGCATCCGCGCCGACGGCTCGGTGATCTTCGTCGTGGGACCAGCCATGAACGTCGCGACCCTGGCAGGTGTGCTCCACGACGCGGGAGCGGTGAACGCCATGCAGCTGGACATCAACTCCAGTTGGACGAACTACATCACGTACAGCCATCCGTCCCCGGGAAGCGCGATCCCCAGCCTGCTGCCCCCGGCCAACGCCTCGGTGAACCCCAACCGCTACCTGCAGCCGTCCTCACGGGACTTCGTGGCGGTACTGCCGCGCTGACCGCAGCTCAGCTGTACACGTGCGGGGCGAGCGTGCCGAGGCCGGAGAGGTTCCGGTAGCGGCCGGCGTAGTCGAGGCCGTACCCGACGACGAACTCGTTGGGGATGTCGAACCCGACGTACGTGCCTGCCTCGAGCCGAGCCGAGTTCGACCCGACGGCGCTCGTCGTCCAACGCTGAAGCCGAGGGCCGGGCATCACGGCCGCCGACCCGCTGCGCAGCGAGCCCGAGTTGCGGGTGGCGCACCGACTCCCTCGGAATTGCAGCTGCGGTGCACCGCTCGGCCCACCCTCAACGGTCACGGCCAGCCTGTTCCTTCTACCGGGGCATCATCGCGTGGCCGCTGCGTCGCGTATCGCAACCTGCAGGTCTGGGAGGAATCGAGGGTCGAGCCTTTCCCAACCAGGTTCCGTGAGCGTGCGGAACTCGATGAAAGAGAAGACGGGGATTCGCATGCCCTTCAGAGAATCACCCCACAACTCCAGAAGCGCTCCGGACGGCAGCCAGCCCTTGTGGTCGTAGTAGGCAGCAACATCCATCATTGCAAGAGCATGATTGATGGCAGCCCACTCTTCGGGTTGTCGGTCCTTGACCTCTGCCCAGTCCGTCGACGCCCGGTAATGCGTCCACAAGAGTCGGCGGCCCTCCTGAATCTCGGGCGCTGACAGCGTCTCATGCGTGTGTGTGAGCCTAGACACGCGGTCTGTTCGCACCGAGAAGAGCAGGGCACTAAGACTCACACCGACGGCAACGATCGACAGGGCGATCGCCAAGATGTCGCCAGTCACGCCCACGACTCTACCTTGGTCACTCGGAGACAAGCCACATCGGCGACGGCGGTCACCTCCTCGTATGGCACCGTTCGAGCGTCCGAACATGGGGTGGCGGCGGCGAAGGGGCGGCCAAGGTGCGAGCGCGGTTCTGGCTCGAGCGGAAACGATAGCCTCCGGTACCCATGCTGACGCACGATGGCGGGCGCCGTGCAACAGCCGGACACCTCTGAGTTCCAAGGAGCTTCAGCGCCGATGACTGCGAACGCGACCAGGTCATCGGCCCCCGACGGGCCGTACGGCGCGGTAACCAGCGTTCCCGGCGGTTCCGGCATCTCACAACCACTGCGCTCAGCCTGGCTTTGGTGCTGGTCATCTCGACGCGTGTCTCGATGGCTCCCGCGCTCATGGCTCCCGGCACGGACTCGGTGGGCGCTGCCCTCTCCGGATGGGGACGCGACCACTACCTGGGGTGGGCCGTGACGGGGCTCGAACAACTTCAGTACGCCAGAGACAAACCAAGGGTCAGCGGCTCCATCGCGGCAGGGCTCCCCACCACGGGCTCCCGGTCGGACTCGAGCTCCGGCACACGGCCAACGCCTCGGTGAACCCCAACCGCTACCTGCAGCCGTCCTCACGGGACTTCGTGGCGGTACTGCCGCGCTGACCGCAGCTCAGCTGTACACGTGCGGGGCGAGCGTGCCGAGGCCGGAGAGGTTCCGGTAGCGGCCGGCGTAGTCGAGGCCGTACCCGACGACGAACTCGTTGGGGATGTCGAA
>PMLO01000199.1:2111-5577 GCA_003158895.1 Propionibacteriaceae bacterium | reverse complement strand
CAGCTCGCCCTGGAGCTCGTTGAGAACGGACAGGTCGAGGTCGAGGGCGTACACCTCCTCGTTCAGCTCCGCGAGCTCCGCGACCCGGAACGTGTACATCGGGGTGTCGGGCGTCGTGTCGAGGTCGGAGTAGCCGGTGTCGGCGCTGCGGAACAGGGTCGGGTTGGCGGCGGCTTCGAGGAAGACCGTGTACGTCTCGCCGGGCGCCAGGTCGGGCAGCGCCAGGTAGCCGTTGAGCGGGTTCAGCCCCTTGAGCGGCAGGCCGTCCGTGCTCCAGAACAGGCCCTCGGCCTGGAAGCCCGGGGAGTTCCCGTTGAAGCCCGGGTCGACGAGGAGCTCCCAGCGTCCGGTCGCGTCAGCGGGCTTCGTGACGGTGAACGTGAACCACGACGTCGACCAACCGCTGCCCCACGCCGTGCCGAGCGTGAACGGTACGAACTCGCCGCCGGTCGCCTCCTCGAAGCCCACCGGCTCGCCGGGAAGGTGGTTGACCGTGATCGTCGCGGGCACGCGGCGCCCGTAGACGTTGTCCCGGATCCGCTCGTGGGTCTTGGCGGTGCGGGCGGGAAGCGACGAGAGAGAAGAGTGCACGGGCTCGATCCAACCAGCCACGTCCGCATGCGTCACGGGTTCGGGAAGTGTTGCGCCGAGTTTCCGTGTGGGTCCCGGAGCCAAGGAGCCCGCCCCGCCCAACCGCAATTGAGGAGAGGACCTATCCCGTCGAGGAGAGCACCTATCCCGTCGAGGAGAGCACCTATCCCGTCGAGGAGAGGACCTGTCCCGCGCAGCTGTTGGGGAATCGGACCTCAGAGGGCCGCGGCGACCTCGGTGGCCTGGCGGATCGCTCGCTCCGCGTCCAGCTCGGCGGCGATGTCGGCACCGCCGACCAGGTCGACGTGGACACCGGCCGCGCGCAGCCCCTCGTACAGCTCGCGCTGCGGCTCCTGGCCCGTACAGACGACGACGGTGTCGACCTCGAGGGTGACTCGCTCGTCGTTCACCATGAGGTGGAGTCCGGCATCGTCGATCCCCTCGTACGTCGCGCCGCGGATCATCCGCACCCCCCGTCGCGCGAGCACGGCCCGGTGGATCCAGCCGGTGGTACGGCCGAGGCCCGCGCCAACGGGGGTGTTCTTGCGCTGTACGAGATGGACGAGGCGGGCCGGCGTCTCGGGCTGTGGCGGTACGAGTCCTCCCAGCGCCGTGTAGGTCGGATCGATGCCCCACTGGGCGTAGAACTCCGCGACGGACTCCCGGGTCGATCCCGCAGGGGCCGTGAGGTAGTCGGCGACGTCGACGCCGATGCCGCCGGCGCCCATGATCGCGACCCGCTTCCCGACCGGGACGTGGTCGCCGAGCACCTGCTGGTACGTCACGACGCAGGGATGGTCGATGCCCGGCACGTCCGGCAGCCTCGGCGTGACACCGGTGGCCAGTACGACCCGGTCGAATCCCGCGAGGTCCTCGAGGCCCGCGCGTACGCCAGTTCGTACCTCCACACCCACCTCGAGCAGCTCACCGGCGAAGTACCGCAGCGTCTCGCCGTACTCCTCCTTGCCCGGGATCTGCCGCGCGAGCCTGAACTGCCCGCCGATCTCGTCGTCGGCCTCGAAGAGCGTCACGGAGTGGCCACATCGGGCGGCGGTCGTCGCGGCCGCGAGCCCGGCAGGGCCTGCACCGACGACCGCGACGGTACGAGGGATCGCGGCGGGCAGAAGAGTGAGCACCGTCTCGTGGCACGCCCGGGGGTTCACCAGGCACGAGCCGACGAGACCCGCGAACGCCCGGTCGAGGCATGTCTGGTTGCAGGCGATGCAGGTGTTGATGCGGTCCGCCCGCCCGGCGGCAGCCTTGACCAGGAGCTGCGGGTCGGCGAGGAACGGCCGGGCCATCGAGACGAGGTCGGCGTGGCCGGCGGCCAGGATCGCCTCGGCGGCGTCGGGGGTGTTGATCCGGTTCGCTGCGATGAGCGGGATCGACACAGAGTCGCGCAGGGCCGCCGTTACGCCCGCGAACGCGGCGCGTGGAACGCTCGTGGCGACCGTCGGCACCCGCGCCTCGTGCCAGCCGATGCCGGTGCTGATCATCGTCGCGCCGGCCTCCTCCACCGCCCGGGCGAGGACCCGTACCTCGTCCTGGCTCTGTCCGCCCTCCACGAGGTCGAGCATCGAGAGCCGGTAGACGAGGAGGAACGCGGGTCCGACCCGCTCGCGCACGGCCCGTACGACCTCGACCGGCATCCGCATCCTGCGCTCGTAGGCGCCGCCCCACTCGTCGGTGCGTTGGTTGGTACGGGCTGCGAGGAACTCGTTGAGCAGGTACCCCTCCGACGCCATGATCTCGACGCCGTCATAGCCCGCGTCGCGAGCCAGCTCGGCGCACCGGGCGAAGTCGTCGATCGTCGCGCGAATGTCTTCGGCGGTCAGCTCGCGGGGCGTGAAGGGAGAGATCGGCGCCTGCAGCGGGCTCGGGGCGACGCTGTCGGGGTGGAGCGCGTACCGGCCGCCGTGGAGGATCTGCAGGCAGATCAGCCCGCCTGCGGCGTGGACGGCGTCGGTGACCAGGCGGTGGGGCTCGGCCTCGGCGGGGGTGGTCAGGGTCGCGCCGTTCGGAGCCAGGCGGCCCTCCGCGTTCGGCGCGATGCCGCCGGTGACGATGAGGCCGACGCCCGCGGCGGCGCGTTCGGCGTAGAATGCGGCGAGCCGTACGAAGCCGTCCGGCGCCTCCTCCAGCCCCACGTGCATCGACCCCATGACCACGCGGTTCGGGAGCGTCACGAACCCGAGGTCGAGCGGGGCGAACAGGTGGGGGTACGGCGTCATCGCGTCATCGTACGGGGCTGATGTCCGTACAGCGCCGTACCGCGCTGCCAGATCTTGGCTGCTGTGCGGGCGTGCGTCGTGGCAGAGTGACCCTCATGAGTGAAGAGACGACCGAGCCCGAGGCCATCGATCCCAAGGAGGCCATGCGGCTCGCGCTGGAGGCCAAGAAGGGCAAGCAGTCGTCCGGCGAGACGCACGCGCAAGGCAGCAAGGTCGCGGGCGGGCCCCACCGTGCCGCTGCGGGCAAGCGCGAGTTCCGCCGCAAGTCCGGAGGCTAACCCTCGCCCCATCAGTCCGAGACCGAGGACTGAGCCGACCCCGCCGATTGCAGCCGCACGCGGGGTGCGGGAGGATGCGGGCCAGCGGCCAAGCAGCGTCGGCCGTGCCCGTCTCGAGGAGGACTCCGTGGCCGACAAGCCGACCGTAGCGCTGGGAATCGACATCGGCGGAAGCGGCATCAAGGGTGCCCCCGTCGACCTGGTCACCGGCGAGTTCCTCGAGGACAGGGTCAAGATCGCGACGCCCGCGAAGTCCACGCCCGAAGCTGTCGCGGAGGTCGTGGGCCAGATCGCCAAGCAGTTCCTCTCAACACTGCCGGCCGACGCGCCGATCGGCGTCACGATCCCCGGCATCGTCCGGCACGG
>PMLO01000199.1:453-2095 GCA_003158895.1 Propionibacteriaceae bacterium | reverse complement strand
TCCCCAACGCCGAGCTCGGCCACATCGAGTTGAGCGGCTACGACGCCGAGTCCCGGGCGGCGGCATCGGCGAAGGAGCGCGAGGGCCTCTCGTACGAGATCTGGGCCACCCAGCGCCTCCAGCCGTACTACACGTTCCTCGAGTTCCTCTTCTCCCCCGACCTGTTCGTCGTCGGCGGTGGGGTGAGCCGCAAGCCCGACAAGTTCCTCCCGCTGCTCAAGCTCGAGACCCCGATCATCCCCGCGACGTTGAAGAACGCCGCCGGCATCATCGGCGCAGCAGCGCTCGCGGCCGACTGACCCGCACGGTCTGTCCTCCNNGCGAAAGACTCCGTACGCCCTGCGGGAGGCTCCGTACGTGCTGCACTGCGCGCTGTCATGGCTGAGGGCGGCTCGCGGCCCGGGAGTCCTGAGAGATGCGACGGCTTCCACCGACCTCGAGCGGACTCCCTCCGAGACCTCCAGACGGCCGAGGGCGGCGGATGGATCCCCCTAGGCTGCGTAGTGCAGCACGTACTGCGCCTCCCGCCGGACTCGACCGGTACCCACCTGCAGTCGAGGGGTCACGAACTGCGCGTGCTCAGAGCGATTCTCGGCGTGTCGCGACTCCTCGACCCCACGGTCGCTCCCTGCACCCAGCTCAGAACCGCGACGTCGATTGGAACCCGGCCAGGACTAGGACTGTGGGACAGTTTGAAGGTGTTCGCCGCCCTCGGCCGCCTCACGACGAGGCACCCGTTCGTCGTCATCGCCATATGGCTGGTGCTGACGATCACGTCGGCGGCGCTGGCGATCGGTGGCGTGGGCGGGCAGGGGGTCTTCGACAAGCTCGAGGCGTCCGATCCGCGCGTACCGGGCAGTGGGTCTGAGAAGGCGAGCGTGATCCTCGACAACTCGGCCGGCGGTTCGTCCGTACGGCTCCTGGTCAAGGGTGTCGATGTCACCAGCTCCACGCAAATGACCAGGCTGGCCCCGACGATGGCTACCGCCCGTACGGATCTGACGGCGATCTCGGGCGTCAGCACCGTGGTCGACCCGTGGGCGATCGCCCCTCCGGATCCGCGGATCCTGCCGTTCATCGCGACGGACGGAAAGAGCTTCGTCGTACAGGTCCTGCTCGCTGACGGGCTGACCTCCGACGCCGAGCTCACCGCCAGCAACGCGGTCACGGCCCGCCTCCGTACGTTCGGCTCCGACATCAGCGCCGCCATCCCGGGTGCGACGACCATCGCGTCGAACACCCACCTCATCGTGCGCTCGATCAACGACGTGATGGAGAGCGACCTCGTACGGGCAGAGGCCGTCTCGCTACCCATCTCCCTGGTCGTGATGGTGCTGGTCTTCGGCGGGCTGCTCGCCGCCGGGATGCCGATCATCGGCGCGATCGCCTCGATCCTCGGCGGCTTCGGGGCGGTTCTCGCCCTGTCCTACGCCATGAAGCTCGACTCGGTCACCGTCAACGTCGTGACCGTCATCGGCCTCGGCCTGTCCATCGACTACGGGTTGCTCATCGTGTCGCGCTTCCGCGAGGAGCTGACGCTCGCGGGTGCCCTCCTCACCGGCGGGCCGAGCCGCCACGACCCCCTCGTCCAGCTCGCAGTCCGTCGTACGGTCTCCACGGCCGGACGTACGGTCGCGTTCTC
>PMLO01000199.1:0-424 GCA_003158895.1 Propionibacteriaceae bacterium | reverse complement strand
CTGCGCGTCCTCGGCGACTCGTCGAAGGATGAGGGCGCCTTCTCCAAGCTCGCCAGCTGGGTCCAGCGGCGCTCGTGGTGGATCATCGCCGCGGTCCTCGTGCTGCTGGCCCTCGCGATCCTGCCCCTGGGCGGACTCCAGTTGCGCAACAGCGGCCTGGACCTGCTGCCGAAGGGCAGCGAGCAGCGCTCGTACTTCAACACGCTCGACGCCCAGTTCCCCTATCTGGCCGCGCCCGACGCCTACGTGGTCACACCGACCAACCCCGGCGACGCCGCGCTCGCGACGCTGTCGTCGACGATCGCCGCGCTCCCCCATGTGAAGAGCGTGGACGCGCCGATGACGCTGAAGGACAACCACGTCCTGCTGCAGGTGAGGTTCGACCTGGCAGACCCCGGCGGCAAGGACGGGGTGGCGGTCGTCA
>PMLO01000137.1:5363-5557 GCA_003158895.1 Propionibacteriaceae bacterium | reverse complement strand
AGCTCAACCCCTACATCTTCGGCGAGTGCAGTCATGTCGGCGAGTGCAGTCATGTCGCCATCTCCTTCAGGAGCCGTACGTCGTGGAGGGCGCTCAGGGCCGCCAGGGTGGATTCCGCACCGCAGTTCTCGTTGCGGCCGTTGCGTTCAAGACCGTCGTACCCAGCTCCGTCTGCCGGATCGTACATCGCCGTA
>PMLO01000137.1:0-5312 GCA_003158895.1 Propionibacteriaceae bacterium | reverse complement strand
GGACAGGTGTCCGTACGGGCCGGTCTCAAGGCCGAGCAGCACGGCGAGGTGGGTGAGTCCCTGGTTCAGGGCATCGCCATCATGCAGCGCCTCACCGCCGACGATCAGCGCCTGGCACAGCGTTGCGTTCGCATAGCGAAGACGGCTTTCAGGCCATTGCCAGTGCTTACCGGTTCCGCGGGGCAACCGCTCCAGGCAGTCGGCGAGCAGGCTGCGCGCGGCATCACAGTCCGGGCGAGCGGAGAGCACGTCTGCCGCACCGACAGCAGCGAAGGCGCTGGCTCGGACATCGACCGAGCGGCATTGTGCGGCGAGCATGAAGGCGGTGAACGCCCGGTCGCGGATGGCCTCGCTGGAAGCGCTTCGTACTGCCGCCCCCAACCCTCCGATCGCGCGACCCCACATGTCGTCCGTTCCCGCGGCGTCGAGCCATCGTCCCGAGATCGACATGCGGTTATGGACCTTGCCGTTCGGCGTCACGGCGCTCTCCAGGAAGCGCAGGTACACGTCGGTGACGCGCTCGAGTTCTCGGGTCTTGTCGGGCTCGCGGACGACGACGGCGAGGGCACGGGCGACGTCATCGGTGCAGTACCCGTGCTCGAGCCGAGGGTGTCGAAGGTACGCGTGCTCGTACAGGCCGATATCCGTGGTCATCGACAGAAGGTGGCTGTACGTGGGCGACGGAGGAACTTCCTGCTCCGAGCTCGTCACCCGCCAACGCTGACGCGGGCCAGCTCGGAGGCGAGAGTGCGGTAGGTCTCCGCCACCGCTTCCCAGCTGTTCGCACGGGCCGACTCGCGGGCCACGGCCTGGGCTTCGAGCGCACGGGCCGGGTCGGCGAGCGCAGCCCGAATGGCCTCCGCGATCTGGCCGGGGCGTTCGTGGTCGACGAGCACTCCGCCTCCTCGAGAGAGCAGCTCGATGGAGTGCGGGAACCGCGTGGCGATGACGAGCTTCCCCGCGGCCACGGCCTCCACCAGGACGCCGGATGTCGCCTGATCGCGGGAGTCGTACGGCAGCAGGATGAGGTCGGCGGCGGCGACTTCGGCAGCAAGCTCCGCCGACTCCCGATAGCGGCCATCGATCTGCACATCGCCCTTCAGGCCGAGCGCATCGACCAGCAACGACAGCGAGCGGCGGTACTGCTCACCCTGATCGATGACGACCTTGGGATGAGTCTGCCCGAGCACGCGGTACAGCGGAGCGGGGTCAAGATCCCCCAGAAGCGTCATGGCGCGAATGCCCCACTCGATGCCCTTCCCGGGCCCGAGCAAGCCCCACGTCAAGATCGTCGGTCGCGTGTGGATGGTCGCGATGGCGGCCGGCGCCCAGGTGACCCCGTGCGGAATCAGGTGGACCTTGGACGGCGACACGTCGTACAGGTCGACCAGCAGCGTCATCGCCGTTTGTGTCATGGCGACGATGGCGTCCGCCTCCTCCCCGATCGCCGTGGTCAGACTGCGCTGATGCGGAGTGGGCGAGGAAAGAACCGTATGCATCACGACGATCTTCGGCACCTTTATCCGGGCCAGGAGGTCGAGGATCTCGTCACCGTCCGGGCCGCCATAGATGCCGTACTCGTGCTGGATGACCACCACGTCCCGGTCGTTGAGCAGGTCTGCGGCGAGTTCACGACCGGCCATGTCCCGCGGCCTCAGGTCGCCTACGACCCGTACCCGCCGTGTGTTGACCGGGGGTCCCGCTGGGACGAGGTCGTCCACCCTCACGACGTCGCACACGTCGTCGCCAGCCAGGGAGATCGCCGTGGCGAGGGCAGCCGTGAACGTCGCCAGTCCGCAGCGTGTGGGGGGGTAGGTGCTGAGAAACCCGAAACGAGTCATGTGGGCGGTATCCGTCCGTCGCGGTCGCCATCCGAAGGGCGGCCTTCGGCGAGACGTCTGCCGGATGGCACCTCCCGCGGAACCATGTTCCCCATGGTCCGGTCGACGCCTACATCAGCTGGCACGGGGTGTTTCGGTCGTGAAATGTGTAGTCGTCGCTAATATCAGACTACACCCGGGTCATCGGAGGCTCGCCCGGACGAGCGCTCACGGCTGGTTCCATCGGTGCTTGGCGAGGTCCACGCTCCGGGCTCGCTAGTCGGACCGGCCCTTGTCGCTGAGCTCAACGAGGGGTCGAGGCCGGGGCATCGTCTCTATGGGCCGCCGTCCGTTGACCATATCGCTGGCCACGTCGGCGATGGGTCGCTGCGAGGATCGAGCGGTACGCCGGAGGTACTCGAAAGCCTTCCCCATCGACAGGCCTTCACGCTCAGCCAGGACTCCCTTCGCCTGCTCGATGATGACACGACTGGTGAGCGCGCTTTGCAGCTGCTGGGCCAGCACCTCGTGTTGGCGAATGCTCCAGTGGTTGATGATCCCGATGGCTGCCATGTCGGTCATGACCCTGGCCACGTGCAGGTCGTGGAGGCTGAACGGCTCGGTCCCGGTCTGGAACAGGTTGAGGGCTCCGATGATCTGGTCACGAAGTCGCATCGGCACCGCGTAGGCGGTATTGATCCCGGCCGCCATCGCTGCCGGGGCGAAGCTGGGCCACCGGCTCACGTACTGCGAGAGGTCGGCCCCCTCGATCGTCCTCCCGGTCCGGAACGCTTCGAGACAGGGGCCGTCGTTGTTCTGCAGCTCGAGCAGCTCCAGCATCCGGGACTCTTCGTTGGTCGAGGCGAACACCCGAAGAGAGCTGCTCTGGTCGGCGAGCATGATGCCGGCGGCTGATACTCCCAACACCTCCACGCACGCATTCACCAAACGATCGGCCAGACTCATCAAGTCGAAGCCGGTGATCGTGGTGTCTGCGAGCTCGATCAACGTGGCGAGCAAGACCTCGTTATGCGTCGGCGCCATGATCGCTCCTCGTCCATGCGGCTGACCCCTACGCCTCCAGGCTAGGGATGCCGCACAATGCAGCTGAGGTCAGGGTGGAGCAAACCGTCACCAGACGTTGTCCTGGACCTGTGCGAGGCCGGTCCAGACGTGCTCCATCCCCACAGCGCAGAGCTCCGCCCGCGGGTTCTGCAGTGGTACGTCCACCCACACCAGCAGCACCTCGGGAAGTTGTTGAAGCAGGGTCACGAGTGGGTCGGGCAATGGGTCGGTGCGTACGAGCTCGTGCCCGTGCGAGCACAGCACGAGGCAGTGATCCTCGAGTTCACCGCGCACCGAGGTCAGGGGCGGGAGGGTCTTGTGCAACACAGACTCCAAGCCGAGGACGGCTGCCTGTAGTGCAGCGAAATCGTCGGGAAGCGTGGGCCCAAAACAGACGACCATTCGAGGCCGGTTGTCGTGGGGATGGCGCCCGATCCAATTCGCGGAGAAGAACGGGGGCGAGTGGAACACGAAATGCGGCGCGTTCGGACTGGACATCGGGACCCTTGGTCGAGCATCAACACATGCGATGGCTCGGCGAGGTCTTGGCCGAAAGGGACAACAACCGTGCACTACTTTTCGATCAACCTACGGCAGTCTTTCTGGCTCGGCAAGGGATTGGGGCAGGTCGGGGCCGGAAGGCCCGGCACCCCTGCAGCGAGGGCTCCACAGGACGATCACCACCGGTTGTGGACGTCCTCGGCCCAGCCCACGAGGCCGTCGAACGCGATGCTTCCGCCATGCGGAGTGGTGTACGAACCCGACCAGTGACCGAAGCACTGGTCGGTGCGCGACGAGACGACGAGCAGGTTGTTGCTGGACCTCTTGTTGAAGAACGGGACCAGGGTCGCGTCGAGTCCCCCACCCGTGACGCGCCACGATCGGCGCCAGTCCGCGAGGTCGTACTCCCAGGTCAGTTCGTCATGGATCTTGTACAGGTGGCCGTCGACGATGACGCCGTTCTCGGTCGAGCCCGTACCTGCGGTCCACTTCCCGCCGATCTGCAGCCCGACGCGACGTCCGCGCGACACACCCGACCCGGCGCCCCAGTTCCACCTCACGTCGTACGGCCAGCGGCCACGTCCATGGTCGAGCACCGCCCATGAGGTCTCGGGGACCTCGTGGTCCTTCCCCCCGATCGTCACCACGCCGGCGGCCGTCAGCGCAACGTCCTTGACCGTGTACTGGAAGCGGTTTCGCGACCACGGGACCACGACGGCCAGGCAGTCGTGATGGGCCGGACGGCTCACGGCGACATCGAAGGACGCCTCCGGGATCGAGGCACGAAGCCGCGTACCGCCATGGGGAAGCGGGTCGAGGTCGATCTCAAGGTCCTTCGCGCGGGCTCGCGCGCTGCCCTTGCCCAGGATGGGAGCCAGGGAGACGTCGCGCGCCGGCAGGACGGTCGCGGCGCGGCTCCATGAGGCTCCGGTCCCTCGGTCGAAGACCCACACCTCGTGCACTGCTGCGTAGTCGATCGATGAGACCGTCAGGGCCAGGATGTGGGTCTCAGTGATGACGTTCCAGTACTCCCATCGCTTCGTACGTCCCCAGGCACGATGCGGGCCGAGCACCAGGCCGGCTGTGTCGACGACTGGGCTCCGTGCCCAGCCAACAGCGTCCGGATTCAGCAGTCCGTCAGGCCCCGTCAAGGGCACCCGCGCGATGAGCTCACGCTCGCTCATGTCTGTCCCCCCGATCTGCGGCGCTGAGACCATCTTCTCAGCCAGCGCACGGTTTTGGTGGCGTTCGGAGATCGCGCCTCTTCTGGCTGCGCGCCTCACCATGCCGGGTATGGCCTGAGGGGTCGCGGTCCTGGGGTTGGGGCATGCGTGCTGGACAGATCGCCGAAGAGTTCCCCGTGGTCGGAGTCGAGACGTCGGCCCTCGTTGCAGCCCGACTCATTGCCCAAGGCCGCCAGCCCGGAATCGTCGTGACGGGCGCGGACGGCAGTCCCAAAGCCGTGCTCCCTGCGTCGCAGGTCGTTCGCATCATGGTCCCGGACTATGTACAGGCCGACCCCGCGCTGGCCCGCGTCCTGGGTGAGGTGTCCGCCGAGAAGATCGCCGAGCGCCTGCGCCGGGCCACGGTCGCAGACCTGCTGCCCGAGCCGCCGATGGACCTGGCAGTGGTGAAGCCCGACGACAGTCTGATCGAAGCGGCGGCCATCATGGCGCGACTCCGAAGTCCGTTGTGCGCCGTCGTCGACGGCAAGCGGGTCGTCGGCGTCATCACGGCCGCCCACCTTCTCGGGCTGGTGTGCAGGGACGAACCCTCATGATGATCGCGGCGATCATCGTCTTCGCCGTCGCCTACAGCCTGATCGTGTCCGAGCGGGTCAACCGTGTCGCTGCGGCGCTCGGCGGAGCCGGCGTGATCCTCGCCATCGGCGTGTTGAGTTCCGGCGACGCGTTCTTCTCCAAAGAC
>PMLO01000283.1:2949-3502 GCA_003158895.1 Propionibacteriaceae bacterium | reverse complement strand
CTACAGAGAGGGCTGAACCGCCCTGAACTCGGGCTCAGTCACGACCCCGAGTAGACACTCTCTATTCCCCTCACGCAACTAGTCGAAAGCAAGGACACCAATGACTCGCGGGTGACGCGTGATCTCGTCGCCGGCCTAGGTGGCGCAGAGTCTCCGGTCCGAAGAACCCAGCCTCCTGACGACAAGGTAGGTACGCGGCTCGACCCCGAAGTCACGCGACCGACCCAGATATCATCCCTTCTTGGGCCAGGGCTTCGGCTGACGTGTGGAACGACACCACCCTCGCTCACAGCCCGGGTGTCTGGAACCAGATGCGGCGACCCGTCCTGGCCAGCGGGAGCATCGGCTCCAGGCGTGATTCGGCGTCGGAGAGTTCAATACGCGCCGGCGGCTGCCGCTGATGGGATACGGGTCGGCTCTTGTGAACCGAGTCGAAGCTCAGGAGGCCGCATCCCATGCACCCCTGCCCACCGGTACAACTGGCTCCGGCGATGTCGTGTGGATGTTGAGCAAGACCCCGAGAACGGCAGTGGCTCGGACCATTTGTCCTCGT
>PMLO01000283.1:0-2924 GCA_003158895.1 Propionibacteriaceae bacterium | reverse complement strand
CCCTTGTCGTGGGGAATGCGTGGGGAATCTGTGTCTGGGGCACAGTCCGCCTGGCTTCGGCTCAATGGCTCGCGCGTTATGCCTTGTGGTTCGGGGGTTATGTCCGATCGGGCCCGGTTCGCCAGCCGCCGAGAGAGAACGTAACCCCTCGGGGCCTGGTGTGTATCCCCAGGGAGGGAAGGAACGGCCGGCGCGGGACAACCTCGCCCCGCGATACGAGGTCGTCGACAGTGTCAGCCACGACGTCGACGAGTCCCTGCAGGGCGACACCCTGGGAGTCCGCGAGCCAGGACAACGCGGGGAACTCGGCGCATGTCGCGACGAACTCGTTGTCCTCGACCGAGAAGGTCACCCGGTGGCTGTAGGCGGACACGTCTTGTCTCTGAATCGCCTCCATCACATCGCCTCCAACTTGTCGACCTTGTGGAGATCCACGTAGCGCACGTTGCAGGCTGTTGCGGCCTCCTACGGGTGATCCGGAACCTCGCGCGAAGGGCATAGGGACCACGTCTATTGAAGCATTGGAGACTTGCGTCTCAGCAGGCAGACTTCCGGCCGGACTGGCCGGGCTTTCGACGCTCCGTTGAAGGCTACAAGTGTTAGTTAGAGGCCACAGTTGTGTGTTGAAGCCTTCAACATGGAGTTGACAGGGAGGAGGCCGAGGTGAAGGATCGTGGACGCACGAGGTATCCGCCACCCGGATCGTCCACGGCGGCACACCCAAAGGGGCACCATGAGGGCCGACGAGCCGCAGTTCACGCACGCGGAGACGACGCTGTCCGCCGCACACCCGACCGGCCCCGGGGTCGGCGCGGCCTTCGAGCGCGACCGCATAATCGCGATCCTGAGCTCGCTCGTGGAGCCGCTCGGGCAGGCATTGCCCACCTCGACCGAAGTCGTGCTCCACAACCTGTCACAGTTGCCGAACTCGATCGTGGGCGTGTACGGAGACGTCACTGGGCGTCGACTCGGCGACCCGGCCACGGACCTTCTGCTTGAGCACGCCACGGCGGGCGACCTCGACACGATGATCGGCTACCGCACGACACTGCCCGACGGTCGATCCGTGCGCTCGACCACCATCGTGATCCGGGACACATCGGGCGAGCCCGTGGCGGCGCTGTGCCTGAATTCCGACCTCAGCATGTGGCAGTCGCTGGAGCGCACCGCCCGCTCGATGATTGGGGCGAGCGACGATGCGGCGACGACTGGCAGCATCGATGGTCGGAACGAGTCAGGAGACGGGCGCAACGGGTCGACGGAAGTCTTCGTCCGTGACGTCGATGAGCTCGCGGCGCACCTTGTGCGCCAGGCGATCCGTGAGCAGGAGATCCCGGTCGCACTGATGAAGAAGGAGCACAAGCTCGCCGTCGTGCGCTCGCTCAAGGCGCGCGGGATGTTCCTGCTCCGGGACGCCGTCGAGATGATCGCAGCCTCACTCATGGTGACCCGATTCACGATCTACAACTACCTCAACGAGATCGGCGAAGAAGACACCCCCGACGCGGCACAGCAGTCCGCGACGCCCAGCGGAACGGACACGACCAGATGACCCAAACCTCGGCATTCGACGACGTCCAGATCGACGACCTGCGCGAGATCGGAGGCGTGAAGTGGAGCACCTTCCCGGACAAGGTCGGCGCGTTCGTCGCGGAGATGGACTTCGGGATCGCGCCGCCCATCACCCAGGCGCTGCACGCCGCCGTGGAGATCGGCGGGTTCGGCTACCTGCCGCAGGCCGTCGGCAAGCGCCTGTCGGCGGCCTTCACCGAGTGGTCCCGTGACCGGTACCAGTGGGACGTCCCAGCCGAGAACGTCCGACCGCTGGCCGATGTCATCGCCGGCCTTGAGATCGCCATCCAGCACTTCTCGTCCCCCGGCTCGGCCGTCATCGTCCCAACTCCCGCGTACATGCCATTTCTCACTGTGCCGGGTGCGCTCGGTCGCGACCTCATTCAGGTCCCGATGGCCTTCCGGGACGGCCGGTACGTCTATGACCTCGACGCGCTCGACGCGGCGTTCGAGGCTGGAGGCAACCTGCTGATCCTGTGCAACCCGCACAACCCCATTGGTCGGGTGCTGGATCGCGGCGAGCTAGAGGCGATCACTGCGGTCGTAGATCGGCACCGCGGACGTGTGTTCTCCGACGAGATCCACGCCCCGCTCATCTACCCGGGGGGCAAGCACACGCCGTACGCCTCGACCTCCGTCGTCGCTGCAGGGCACACGGTGACCGCTACATCCGCCTCCAAGGCGTGGAACCTCGCGGGGATGAAGTGCGCCCAGCTCGTCTTGTCCAACGAGGCCGACAAGGAGCTGTGGTCGACCGTCGGCATGATGGGCGAGCACGGCGCCGCCAACCTCGGCGTGATCGCCAACACCGTCGCCTACACGGTCGGCGGGCAGTGGCTGGACAACGTCATCGCGTACCTCGATATCAGCCGACGCGCGCTCGAGAAGCTCGTTCAGCAGCACCTGCCCGGCGTGAGCTACACACCACCCGAGGGGACCTACCTGGCATGGCTCGACTGCCGCGCGCTCGACCTCGGCGGGCAGGAGGCCGCTGAATTCTTCATGGAGCGTGCCGGGGTTGCGATGACTGACGGGGCTCAGTGCGGAGATGTTGGCCGCGGGTTCGTCCGGTACAACTTCGCTACCCCACGACCGATCATGGAGCAGACGATCGAAGCCATGGGGAAGGCGCTCGCCACGCGCTGAGCTTCCGAGCGCGGGGGGGGTATGGGCCGGCCATGGCCACCGAACGTCCTCCCGTGCGAGCCGACTCACGGAATCGAACGCGGCGATCTGCCGATGGGTGGGTCTGGCACCGCCCGCCAGTGCGAAGGTGCCGTGGACCGTGCGCCGCAAGTCCACGGTGCTGAACGTCCTGATCGGCGACCAGATCGTCGAGAATGCTCTCCGCA
>PMLO01000249.1 GCA_003158895.1 Propionibacteriaceae bacterium | reverse complement strand
AGGATCTTGTGCGCCCCGAGGCCGTCGGCGAGCGCGCGGTAGTAGGCGTGGTCGTCACCGCCGGGGTTGTCCAGGTCGTACAGCTCGACGAGCCGTTCGTCGCCGTACGGGTCGCCAGCCACAGGGCCTACTCCGGCGCGGCGGCCAGGACGTCGGCGGTCGCGGACATCCCCAGGCGGGTGGCGCCGGCGGCTACGAGGGCGGCCGCGAACTCGTACGTACGGATCCCTCCGGACGCCTTCACCCCGAGCTGGTCACCGACCGTCATCGACATGAGCGACACGGCGTGGACGCTCGCACCTCCCGCAGCGTGGTAGCCGGTCGAGGTCTTCACGAAGTCGGCGCCCGCCTCGGCCGCGGCCTCGCAGGCGACGATGATCTCCTCGTCGCTCAGCGCCGCCGACTCGATGATGACCTTGAGCAGCGGCACCTCCTCCCGTACAGCCCGTACCTCCCGCACGACATCCCTGTACCGGCCTGCCTTGAGCAGCCCAAGATCGATGACCATGTCGACCTCGTCTGCCCCGAGCCGTACGGACTCGGCGGCTTCGGCGACCTTCACGGCGGTCGTGTGCTTCCCGGACGGGAACCCGCACACGGTCGCGAGCTTCAGCGTGTCCGGCAGGTCCGGTACGGGCAGCATCGACGGCGAGACGCACACCGCGTACACCCCGAGGTCGCGCGCCTCGGCGACGAGCGCCAGCACGTCCGCGTGCGACGCGTCCGTACGTAGCAGCGTGTGGTCGACCAGCCTCGCCAGCTCGGCCCGAGTGATTGCCATGCCCGGACCGTACACGGTCGCTAGACCTGGGCGCCTGCCTTCCGCCCGATCACGAAGCGGAGGGCGAGGAACCGTACGAGCGTGGCGACGAGATTGGCGATCATGAGCACCGTCACCTCGACCCACTCGCCGACGCTGGGCCACGCAGCGTGCAAGACCCACAGTGACCCGCTGGTCAGCACCATCGCGATCGCGAACGCGAGCAGCCCGGTCGCATGGTGCTTGAGCAACCCCTTGCTGCCGCGCACCCGGAACGTGAAGGCTCGGTTGGCGGCAGTGTTCGCGACCGCGGTAACGATCTGCGCCACGAGGTTGGCGATCTGGTCGCCCGTCACGGCGCTCAGCAGCATGTACAGGACGAAGTACGCGATCGTCGAGGTCACCCCGACGACGCTGAACCGCAGCACCTGTCCGAGCAGGCCTCGCGGCACGCCCGGTACGGTCGCCGGCAGCTCCGGCTCGGCCAGCTCCGCCTGGACCCGGGCCACGGGGATGGTCCCCCCGGCGAACCCACGGATGAGTCGCGCCACCCCCCGCAGGTCCTCCGTCGCGGTCGCAAGGATGTCGACCGTCGTGCCCGGATCGTCGACCCAGTCGACCGGCACCTCGTGGATCCGCAGGTCGGCCCGCTGCGCCAGGACCAGCAGCTCGGTGTCGAAGAACCAGTTCGTGTCCTCGACGAGCGGCAGCAGCTCCTGGGCCACGTCGCTGCGCATCGCCTTGAACCCGCACTGTGCGTCGGAGAACGAGGCCTGCAGCGCCGTACGGAGCACGAGGTTGTAGCAGCGGCTGATGAACTCCCGCTTCGGCCCACGGATGACCCGGCTCGTGCGGGCCAGGCGCGTCCCGATCGCGACGTCCGAGTGGCCGCTGACCAGCGGCGCCACCAGGGGCAGCACCGCGGCCAGGTCGGTCGAGAGGTCGACGTCCATGTACGCGACGACGTCGGCGTCCGACGCGAGCCACACCTGCTTGAGCGCGCGCCCTCGACCCTTCTCGTCGAGGTGCACGGCCGCCACATGGGGCAGGGTGTTCGCGAGCCGCTGCGCGATCAGCCACGTACCGTCCACCGACGCGTTGTCCGCGATCGTCACGCGATAGCTGTACGGCAGCGCGTTCGACAGGTACGCATCCAGCGCGCGCACCGACCGTTCCAGGTCGGCCGCCTCGTTGTACACGGGAACGACGATGTCGATCAGCGCGAGCTTCGTCGTCGCGGGACGGCGCACCGGCCGGGTGGCGAGAGCGGCCATGGCGCTCACTTCCCCGTCGTCAGGTCGTACACGGTGACGCTGCCAGAGGTCTGAGCGGTGAACGTCGAGGAGACCCAGGTCGCGATCTCACTGGAGACGTTCGAGCCGCCGCTCTGGGTGCCCATGCTGCCGGCCGCGATGTAGTAGTGGATCTTGCCCTGCGCGACGAGCGCCTTGAACGCATCCAGCGTCGGGGACGGGTCGGAGCCGTTGAAGCCGCCGATCGGCATCACGGAGTAGCCCGTCGCGAGCTGGTAGCTCGCCGAGTTCTGCGCACCGGTCGTCGCGGCGACCCACGTGTACGAGCTGGCGTTGCTGCTCAGCAGCGCGATCATGTCGCTCGACACGCTCGTACCGTTGATGAGCCCGCCCATGCCGCCTCCCGCGTTGCCCGTCGGCGCGGTGCCCTGCTGGGCGGTGCCGGTCGTACCCGTCGTACCGCCCGGCGCGCCGACCTGCCCGGGAGCGCCGCCCTGGGGGAACGTGCCGGTGCGCGTGCCGCCCTGTCCGGGAGCGCCGCCCATGCCGCCGCGGCCGGACGAGTTCCCGGCGAGTCCGGACGATGCCGGTCCCGCGGTGACGATCGATCCGGTGTGCGCCGTGAGCGCGGTCTGGATGCTGTACGCGGTCGGGGTGATGAGCCCGCCGGCGATGAAGAGGCCGAGCGCTGTACGGGAGAGGGCGGGGATGAGCCGCTTCCCGAGCAGGAACCCTGCAGCCGCGATGACGAGCGCGACGGCGCCGACGAGGGACAGTGCGAGGTAGATGCCGCCAGGAACTGTGGCGAGCGCGACGGTCCAGGCAGCGGTGGCGACTGCCGCCACCGCAAGGCCGACGCGGGCCACGAGCGAGGAGCGCTTCGCCCACAGGATCGTCCCGCCGATCGCGACCGTACCTGCGATGGCCGGTGCCAGCGCGACGGTGTAGTAGTCGTGGTAGATGCCGGCCATGAAGCTGAAGACGAGGCCGTTGATCGCGAGCCAGCTCCCGTACAGCACGAGCCCTCCGAGCGCCATCGTCTCGCCGGTGGCCTCATGCGTGCGCAGCGCGTTGACGTACGCCTTGCGGCCGATCACCGCGAACGCGACGCCCGCGAGGATCAGCGCGCCGGGGATGAGGAACGACACCATCTCGCCGGACTCGGACGTGAACATCCGCAGGATGCCGGTGGAGCCCCACTGGCCGGTGGAGATCGCTCCACCACCGACAGAGCCGGTCTCGTTGCCGCTGAGCCGCCCGAAGCCGTTGTAGCCGAACGTCAGCTCGAGGATCGAGTTGGTCTGGGAGCCGCCGATGTAGGGACGCCAGGAGGCTGGGACGAGCTGGACGATGGCGATGTACCAGCCGAAGCTCACCACCATCGCAGCGAACGCGACGACGAGGTCGACGATCTTCTTGCGCCACGTGGCCGGGGCGGCGATGGCGTAGGCGATGACCAGTGACGGCAGGATCACGAACGCCTGGAGCATCTTCGCGAGGAAGCCGATGCCGATCGCGACGCCGGCCAGGGCCAGCCACTTGCGCGAGGCGGCCTCGGTGGCGCGGACCGTGAAGTACGCGGCCACGACGTAGCAGAACACCATCAGCGCGTCGGGGTTGTTGAAGCGGAACATCAGCGTGGCTGCCGGGGTGAGCGCCATGGTGAGCGCGGCAACGAGGCCGGCTACATGGGCCCTGGTCGGTGTGATGTGCCACGACTCGGAGAGGCGACCGGTCAGTGCGCGCCGTACGGACGCGAACAGCACCGCGGCCGATCCGACGCCCAGCAGCGCCTGCGGGAGCAGGATGCTCAGCGAGCTCAGCCCGAAGACCCGTACCGACAGCGCCATGAGCCACAACGAGGCGGGCGTCTTGTCGACGGTGATCGAGTTGCCCGCGTCGAGGGACCCGAAGAAGAAGGCCTTCCACGAGACCGAGCCCGCTTGTACGGCGGCGGAGTAGAACGAGTTGGCGTACCCGGAGGCGGCCAGATCGTACGTGTAGAGCGCCAGCACCGCGAGCAGCGTCAGCGCCAGGGACCCGCGGGAAGCCCAGCGGGGGAGGTCGCGCAAGGATCGTCCGGTGGAGGGCGATGCAGGCTCGGCGGCCTGGGGCGTCTTCATCTCGAGTGGTGATGCTGTAGTAGTCACGGGAACCACACTGGTGGAGCGCACTATGCCTTTGCTGCCACGACTCTTTGAGCCGTCTATGAGCCTCAGGCGAGGCGGAGACGGATCTCGAAGACGGTACGACCAGGGCGCGAGGTGACGCTCACGGTGCCCCCGTGAGCCTGTACGACGGCCGACACGATGGCGAGCCCGAGACCCGTTGACTGACCGGATTTGCGCACGCGGGACACGTCCGCACGGACGAACCGTTCGAAGACCTTCGGCAACAGATCCGCCGAGATGCCGGGTCCGTCGTCGGTGACGGCGACGATCGCGTACATCCCGTCGACCCTCACGCTCGCGGTCACGTGCGTGCCGGCGGGAGTGTGCGTACGGGCGTTGGCGAGGAGGTTCGCGATCACCTGGTGGATGCGGAACCGATCCGCCTTGATGACGACCAGATCCTCGGGGACCTCGACGTCCCACTCGTGGTCCGGGCCGGCGACCTGCGCGTCGGCGGTCGCGTTCGCGACGAGATCGGTGAGCTCGACCTCGCTGAGCTGGAGCGCGGGCCCGTTGTCCAGGCGCGCGAGCAGGAGCAGGTCCTCGACCAGCTTGCTCATCCGCTCCGACTCGGACTCGATCCTGCCCATGGCGAACTGCGTGTCCTCGGGGAGCTCGTCCCGGCCGTGCCTTGTCAGCTCGGCGTAGCCGCGGATGGCGGCCAGCGGGTTGCGCAGCTCGTGCGAGGCGTCGGCGACGAATTGACGTACCTTCGTCTCGGACGCCTGCCGCGCGGCGAGAGCACTCTCGACGTTGCCCAGCATCGTGTTGAGCGCGAGCCCGACGCGGCCGACCTCGCTGGTCGGATCGGCGTTCGACTCGGGGACGCGAAGGCTGAGGTCGACCTCGCCCCGGTCGAGCTCGCGGCGCGACACCTCGGCAGCGACCCTGGCGACTTCGTGGAGGGGGCGGAGGTTGCGGGTGACGACGACTCGGGTCACGGCGATGGCGCCGGCGATGGCGAGTGCGGCGAGAGCGAGCTCGATCCACAGGACCGTGGTGATGACGTGGTCGGTGTCCGTCATCGGGAGGCCGACGATGCTCGTGGCGCCCGAGGGGGTCAGGATCGCTTCGAAGCGGTAGCTGCCCATGCCGGGGACGTTGATCGTGGTTCTGGTCGCTTGCGCGTGCTCGACGATCTCCATGATGACCGTGTCGTTCAGTGCCGTACAGCCGGACGGCGTGAGTTTGGCGCCGACGGTCGTCAACACTGACTGCTCGATGATGATGCTGTTGACGGGCAGACCAGGGAGGCCGCCGCAGCCGCGCGGAGTGCGTGAGGAGTTCGACTCGTACGGGGCGCTCGGCTGACGCTGCAGGATGTCCGCGAGCTGGGAGTCGGTGCGCTCGACGACGATCTCCCGCATCGCGAGGACGGAGATCAACGCCATGAGTGCGGCGACGATCGCCACCGTGGTCGCGACCTGCATGACAAGGCGTCGGCCCAGGGTCCCTGGGCCGATCGGACTCGGCTCGTCGCCGACCAGCTGTACTGTCATTCGGCCGCTGGGCGGAGCACGTACCCCGCTCCTCGAAGCGTGTGGATCATCGGGGGACGACCGGCGTCGATCTTCTTGCGGAGGTACGAGATGTACAGCTCGACCACGTTCGCCTGACCGCCGAAGTCGTAGTTCCAGACGCGGTCGAGGATCTGAGCCTTGCTCAGGACGCGGCGCGGGTTGCGCATGAGGTAGCGCAGGAGCTCGAACTCGGTGGCCGTGAGGTTGATCTCCTCGCCACCACGGGCGACCTCGTGCGAGTCCTCGTCGAGGATGAGGTCGCCGACGACGAGCCGCGCGTCGGGGCGTGCGATCGTCGCGCCCGTACGACGCAGCAGGCCGCGCATCCGGGCGATGACCTCTTCGAGCGAGAACGGCTTGGTGACGTAGTCGTCGCCGCCGGCCGTGAGGCCGCCGATGCGGTCCTCGACGCCGTCCTTCGCGGTGAGGAACAGGATCGGTATGTCCGGCATGTCGGCACGGACGCGGCGCATGACTTCCATGCCGTCGAAGTCGGGAAGCATCATGTCGAGTACGAGAGCATCGGGACGCACATCGCGTGCGGTCCGTACGGCTTCGGTGCCGGAGGCCGCAGTGGACACGTCCCACCCCTCGTAACGCATCGCCATGGACAGGAGCTCCGTGAGGCTGGTCTCGTCGTCTACGGCGAGTACGCGGATCGGGCTGCCGTCCGGGCGGGTGAGCGATTCAGCTTGCGTTGTCAGTCGAGGCATACGTAGAGACTGGCAAGAAACTGTGAAAGCCGCCCATGAACTCGCTGTGGGTTGGCTGTGAATGCTCTCAGGCTGGTTTCGAGTCGTACACCGACGAGCTCGTCGCCGGCTTCTTCCCGCGACGGAACAGCACGTCAACGCCGGTACGTCCGGCGCCGAAGACCACGAGGATCAGTGCCAGGGCGGCGAGGATGACGGAGTACTCGATCCCGTCATTGATCTGCCACAGCCCGTGCTGCCACTTGAGCCACGCGATGACCATCACCTGCTCGGCCACGATGAACGCGGCGACGATCGGGGTGAGGAGACCGAAGACCAGCAGTGCCCCTCCGATCACCTCGAGGACGGTTGCTCCCCACGCGAACAGCTGTGGCTCAGGGAGCCCGTACTTCGTCAGAGTGTCCACGGTCGGGCCGATGCCATGGGTGAAACGTTGCCAGCCATGCGCCAGGAGTATGAGACCCAGCGCGACGCGTGCCACGAGCAGGCCGATGTCCTGCACCACCTTGATGAACGCCTTCACGGCACCCTCCTTCGTCGCCTACACCGTACTGGGCGCAGGCACCGCAGGGGCAGGGCGGAGGGGGCCCGGGGTTGTCGCCGTGGTGCGCGAGGGGCGACAGCACCGCCCGATGGGCCCGAACCTCTCAGCGTCAGTCGTTGACCAGGACCGACTCGCCGATGGCGCGACGGGTACGGGGCGCGGACTCACGGGCGCGAACCTCGTCGGACGTGTCATCGAGGGAGCCGAGAGCGCCGACGGCGATGACCGTGAGGGGGGTGATGCTCTCGGGCAGGTTGAACTCGGACGTCACCGCGGCGCGGTCGAAGCCGCCCATCTGGTGCGTGGCGAGACCCGCGGCGTGAGCCTGGACGGTGAAGTGCGCGACGGCCTGCCCCGTGTCGTACTGGGCGAAGTGCATCGGCGACCCGTCCTCGGTCGTGGTCGTCGCTGCCGCGACGACAAGCGCCGCTGCGTCGCCGGCCCACGCCTTGTTGAAATCGCGGAGGCTGTCGTAGACCGTGGCGAACGCGTCCGTACCGCGCCGCGTCACGATGAAGCGCCAGGGCTGGGTGTTGTTCGCCGACGGCGCCCAACGGGCAGCCTCCAGAGCGCTGGCCAGCGCGGCCTCGTCGATGGCGACGTCGGGATCGAACACGCGGGTGCTGAAGCGCTCCGCGAGGACGTCGAGGATCGGGGCGTCGGTGGTGGCCGTACGGTCGATGGCTTGGGTCATATGAGTCGTCCTATCAGAGTCAGCTGCCGGGACATCGTCGGCCCTATGAGTGAACTTTCAATCATCCTAACGGGATACGGCTGGCGGGTATTCCAGGGACGGCCCCGAGCTGGGTCGAGCCGCGCTGGGTCGAGGTCGCCGCCGCGAGCGTCGTCGTCGGCCCTACGCTGATGGGGTGACGGAGGGCGAGCGGGACCACGATGCGCTCGTACGTGCCCTGGTCGACCGCGTTCGGGACATTGCGGTGGCCAGTGAGCAGATCGGCACCTCGTTCGCGTCCACCCAGGACCTCCACTCCACCGACTTCCGCGCGCTCACGCTCATCTACCAGGCGGAGAACGCCGGCAATCCCCTGTCGCCGACCAGGTTGGCGCNNGACCCGGCGGACGGCCGCCGCGTGGTGCTCCGCATCGCCGGGCACGGTCGGGAGGTGGCCGTGAACTTCTTCGGGCCGCTCGGCAAGGCCCACTCGCACACCCTGGCGGCCTTCACAACGGACGAGCTGGCCATCGCCCTCCGCGTCCTGTCGGACGTGAGCGGCGCGCTGAGCGAGTTCTCGAACGACCTCGACTAAGTTGTTCAATCGCTGAACTACCCTGGTACAGTTCCTTCATTCACTGAACTAGGGAGCCTGCCGTGGCAGCGGAGAAGTCGCCGAGCACGACCCGCCGCGAGTCCGAGCTGCCGCCCGAGGTCGAGGCGACGGTACTGACGGACGTCATCCCTGCCACGGGTACGGCGACGAAGGCCAGGCGTTGGGCGCTCGTCCTGACGCTGTACCTGCTCGGTATCTTCATGGGCGCCATCGACACAGGCATCGTCACCCCCGCTCGTACGATCATCCAGAACGACCTCGGGGTGTCCGACACGCTCGGGATCTGGCTCATCACGATCTACACGCTCGCGTACGCGGCGAGCATCCCGATCATGGGCAAGATGGCCGACCGGGTCGGCCGCAAGCCCGTGTACCTGCTCTCGATCGCGCTGTTCGGCCTCGGCTCCCTCGCCTGCGGGCTGTCGCAGGACACCGGCAGCTTCGCGATGCTGATCGGCGCCCGTGCGATCCAGGCGATCGGCGGTGGCGGCATCCTCCCGATCGCGACCGCCGAGATCGGCACCGAGGTCCCGCG
Source organism: Propionibacteriaceae bacterium (assembly GCA_003158895.1). Classification (GTDB taxonomy): domain Bacteria; phylum Actinomycetota; class Actinomycetes; order Propionibacteriales; family Propionibacteriaceae; genus Fen-668. The sequence goes on along the minus strand of PMLO01000249.1, from coordinate 3,767 downwards.
CGAGAAGCGCGGCATGGCGTTGGGCCTTGTCGGAGGCGTGTACGGGATCGCCAACATCTTCGGCGCATCGGCTGGCAGCGTCATCCTCGACATCGCAGGCAAGGCGAGCTGGCAGTGGATCTTCTACGTCAACGTACCGATCGCGATCGCCATCGTCATCGCCGGGCTCATCGTCCTTCCGAACCGCCCCGAGCGGGTGAACAAGCCCATCGACCTCGTGGGCATCGTGCTGCTCGTCGCCATGATCCTGTCGTTGCTGTACGGGCTCAAGAACCTCGACTTCTTCGCGCTCGGGACGAGCGTACGGAGCACATCCGTGTGGCCGTACCTGCTCGGGTTCCTGGTCGCCCTGCCACTGTTCGTCCTCGCCGAACGCCGCGCAGGAGACCCCGTCCTCAACCTGGGCTACTTCACCAACAGGGGCATCGGGATGACGCTCCTGCTGTCCGCGCTGAGCGGCGTCATCCTCATGGGCGTCATCTTCGTGCCGCAGCTGAGCGAGAACGCCGTACGGATCCCCACCGGAAGCGGCGGCTACTTCGTCATCGCGCTCGGCCTCGCGTCCGGCATCGGCGCCCCCTTGTCGGGACGGCTCACGGACAAGTTCGGCCCGAAGGTGGTGCTGGGCTTCGGTGCGCTCGTCTCGGTGGGCGCCGCGGCGGCCATCATCTGGTGGGTACTGCCGCACCCGTCGATGGTCAGCGTCCTCGCCTCGCTGGCCCTCGTCGGCCTCGGACTGGGCTTCATCATCGGCTCGCCGCTGAACTACATGATGCTCGAGCGGACGCCGGTGGAAGAGGCGTCGTCGGCGTTGGCGAGTCTGTCGCTCGTACGGTCGATCGGTACGACGGTGGCCCCTGCGATCATGGTCGCGTTCCTCGCCCACGCGGGGCTTGGCATGCAGGACGCGCTCATGTCGCAGCTCCCGACGACGATCACGACGCCTGCCCTCCCGTACGCGCAGGTCCTCACCGACCGGTTCGCGAAGTGGAAGGCCGACCCGAACATCGGGCCGAAGCTGAGCAGCGTCACGATCCCCGACCTCACCACGACAACGGTGGACGTCTCGTCGCTGCAGGGATCGGGCACGCTCCCGGCCGACCTCGTCGAACTCCTCAAGACCGCCGATGTCACGAACATCACCGACCGTACGAAGACGGTGGCCCAACGCATGTTCGAGCTGAACACGCCGGCGACCGTGACCAAGATCCAGGACGGTGTCACCCAGGGCATCACGGGGCTCACGTCCGGGATGGCGGACGTCGACAAGACGCTCGCGGACATGACGTCCAGCATCGCCACGATGGACGCGAAGCTCGCGGACATGGACGCGCAGCTCGCCGACATGACCAAGGCGATCGCGGGGATGAACACTGGGATCAGCCAGATGGGTACGGCGCTGGCCGGCATCGACAAGGGCATCGTCGGCATGAAGTCGGGCGTGGCCGGGGTCAACTCGGCCATCGCCGGGATGGACCAGGGTCTCGCCCAGCAGAAGGCGGCCCTTGCTCAGCTGCAGGCCGTACCGGACCCGTCTCTCGCCGGGCAGATCGCCGGGCTGCAGGCCGGCATCGATGCGTTGCAGGCGAAGCGTGACGCAGCGGCGGCGCAGCTCACGACGCTCCAGGCCCAGCTCGCCACCGCGCAGTCCCAGCGTGCCCAGCTGGCGACCCAGCGGACCACGCTTCAGACACAGCTCGCCTCGCTGGCGAAGGGCCGCGATGGCCTGACCACCGGACGTACGGAGCTCGCCAAGGCCCGGGCTGACCTGTCCGCGGCGAAGGCCACCCTGCAGGCCACCCGCGACGAGATGGCCGACACGATCTCGAAGATGACCGAGCTGAGGGCCGCCGTCCCGGGCGTCTTCCAGCAGGCGCTCACCAGCTACCTCGCCGAGATCGACGCCCGGGGCCCGACCCTCCAGTCGACGTTCCAGTCGACCCTGGGCGTGGGCTTCAAGGGCGTCTACCTCCTGTACGGGGCGGCCGGCCTGCTCGCTCTGCTCGTCCTGGCGGCCACGCCGAAGGTCAAGCGTCCGGAACCGGATGGCGAGCCGGAGGTTGCTGAGGCCGAGCCGGCGACCGAGGAAGCGTCTCTGCCGGCTGTCTGACTCCTGACGAACGGTCAGAACCGCCCCGACTCCGTTCGACCGGGGTTGTGGTCGTTATGACAGGGGTCAGCGGACCTCCACCTGGTTCGACGGGAGTTATGGTCGTTATGACGGGCCGTTGGGGCCTGAGAACGACCACAACTCTCGGCGAACCGAAAGCACGCCTGCTGGACCCCTCCGCAGCGACCACAAACCCGGTTCAACCAGTTGACGCCGCGGACTTGCACAGGTCCCTGAACCCCCCCCATGGTTCGCGGGGAGGCGGGTCGATAGGCTGGCACCGATGGCTGGACGGTGGAGAACCCGCCGAGGCCCGACACATCAGGAGCAGCCGATGACTGACACCACAACCGTCTTGGCCGGCGACTTCGCGACTCCCACACGTGAGCAGTGGGACAACGAGGTTCTCAAGGTCCTCAACCGGAGGCGCCCGCCAGGTACAGAGCTGACGATCGACAAGGCGATGGCACGCCTTCGTACGACCACGGTCGACGGGCTCGTCATCGAGCCGCTGTACACCGAGACCGACGGTCCGGCGCTCGGCGTGCCGGGCTCCAGCCCGTTCACGCGCGGCACGACCGTGAAGCACGGCGACGCGCTCGCCTGGGACGTACGGCAGCTGCACGAGGACCCGTCCGTCACGGCGACCAACGCCGCGGTGCTCGAGGACCTGCGCGTCGGCGGCACGTCGATCTGGCTCCGCGTCGGTGAGGGCGGCATCGCCGCCAGCGACCTCGCCGCGGCACTCGCCGGCGTCATCGCGAACCTCGCACCGGTCGCCGTCTCGTCCACCTCCGACCAGGCCGCCGCCGCTGACGCGCTGCTCGCCTGGTGGGGCGACCAGACCGCGGTTGCCGGCAACCTCGGCATCGACCCGCTCGGCCTCGCGGCCCTGCGCGGCACGACGCCCGACCTGAGCCTCCTCGCCACGTACGTCACGAAGACCGCTCACCTCGCAGGCGTCAAGCCGATCGTCGTGGACGTCCGCGTGTACGACGATGCGGGCGCCGGAGATGTCGACCAACTGGCCTACGCGGTCGCGACCGGCATCGAGTACGTACGTGCGCTGGCCGCTGCCGGCGTCAGCGCCGCCGACGCGTTCGCTGCCATCGACTTCCGCGTCACCGTGAACGCCGACCAGTTCCTCGGCATCGCCCGGCTGCGTGCGCTGCGGCGCCTGTGGTCGCGGGTCGGCGAGGTGCTGGACGTGCCCGTCGCCAACCGCGGCGCCACCCAGCACGCGGTCACCTCGTTCCGCATGATCACGCGCGACGACCCGTGGGTGAACCTGCTCCGCGGCACGATCGCCAACTTCGCCGCCGGCGTCGGCGGCGCCGAGTCGGTCACCACGCTCCCGTTCGACACGGCTCAGGGTCTGCCGAACCCCTTCTCACGGCGCATGGCGCGCAACATCCAACTCGTCGCCGCCGAGGAGTCCAACCTCGGCCGGGTCGAGGATCCGGCGGGCGGCTCCTGGTACGTGGAGACGCTCACCGACGACGTGGCCAAGGCCGCCTGGGTACGTGTCCAGGAGATCGAGGCCGCAGGCGGCATGGCCGCGGCTCTCGCCGCCGGCGCCATCGCCTCGCAGATCACCGTGACCCTCACCGAGCGCCGCAAGCGGCTCGCCTCCCGCAAGCAGCCGGTCACCGGGGTC
>PMLO01000265.1 GCA_003158895.1 Propionibacteriaceae bacterium | reverse complement strand
GAACCGCTGTCGCAACTCCTCCAGTTCGGAGTCGCGTCGCGCCTCGAGGATGATCGATGCCACGACCGAGCCCATCCGCTGCGACGTCAGGAGCTCCGCGAGATGCGTGCCGATGGCCGCAAGCTCCGCACGCAAGTCCCCCATCGCCAGCGACTCGATCGGGTCCAGCTCGGAGCCAACCGCCTCCAACAGCAGATCAACGCGCGTGGGCCAATTGCGGTAGATCGTGGAACGGGCAACCCCGGCCCGCTGAGCGATCGCATCGATCGACGCGCCCGCGAATCCCCGCTCGGCCACGATCTCGATGGCCGCCGCGAAGACGACGGTACGAGTACGGGCGATACGCGGCTCCACTGCAATGTCAGCCATGTGTCCATTATGGGTCACTACTGTCTCGCTACGCACCACTACTGTTGCATCGGATCCGGGGATACCTGGTCTGTCAACCGTTGTCTCGAAACGGGATTGGGGCTAGGTGCGGAAACGTTCCTTTGACAAGGCGTCTGTCCTTCTTGGTGACCACGGATCTGCCGTTACTGGCGCCGGGGGATATGTCAGTGCAGACGTTCGTCCGCTCTGCTGATCTGACGGGTCGACCTTGTCGGTATCAGTGTCGAGTGGAGCGCAGACGTGTTCACGACCGGTAGCGGCGGTGGCGCAGCGCGACGCCGTACTCCACTTCTCAGGGGTCTTCTTAGCCGCTCAGGTGTCCGCGAGGGCCGTGTCGCCAGAACACTCCGAACCTCCGCCATCGCTGGAACCGCCCAGCCGCAGCCCGAGCATCAGCCGCTGATCAACCAACACGACCCTGAAAGGAACCCGCGCCGCCGCCTAACCCACCCTCCCAGCCTGGAACCCACCGCCGCCCGAACGGATCTCAGCGCGACACGAAGGCCGCCAACTACGCCACGAGCGTCGACTGAAGCGCCCAGCCTGTGACGTGAATCACTTGGCCGAGTGGATGAGCCGAATAGCCATTTGGTCGTGTCATTCCGTCACCATCCTCGAGAGCGCTTCTGCGATCGCGTGGTCACGATCGCGTGCTGCGTGCTGGTAGCGCATCGCCGCGCCGGCGGATGAGTGCCCGAGCCGGGCCATCAGCTCGGCCAGTGTGGCGCCCGTAGCAGTGGCCAGGACGGCGCCGGTGTGCCTGAGGTCGTGGAATCGCAGGTCAGGCCGTCCAGCGAGCGCCCGCGCCCGCCAATAGGGCTTCTGCAGGGTGCTGGAGTTGAGATTCCCACCATGCACGGCAGGGAACAGCAGGCCGTCCCGAGAGACCCCATAGTCGCGCAGATGAGCCCTCACGATGGGCAATAGGTGGGGCGGGATCGCGACGTCACGCACGCCCGCCACCGACTTGGGCGTGCCGACGATGGCGTGCCCTTCGGCGCGGGTGAAGGCACGACGGACACGGATAACCCCGTCGGTCAGGTCGATGTCGGAGCGCCGCAGCTCGGCGAGTTCGCCGAACCGCAGCGCACACCACGACGCGAGCAGCACGGCCAGTCGGTACTTTTCGGGCATCGCCTCGACGATCACCGCGAGCTCGTTCAGCGATGCCGGGCGAATGGTCGTCGCACGCCGGGTCGACGCAGCGCCCCGGACGTGGCACGGGTTGGCCTTGATCAGGTCCTCGTCGAGCGCCGTGCCGAGAATGGTTCGCAACAGGCCGTACGCGTGGGCTCTGAGCGTCGGTGTTCGGCTGCCGAGCCCCGCGTGCCATTCCCGCACCGTGGCGGGCGTGATGAGGGCGACGGGCAGTGGTCCGAGGTCCGGCAGGATCTGTCGATCGAGCAGAGACCTGTAGTGCTCACGGGTGCGCGGTTTCAGTTCGCGATCGTCGAGCCAGCGGTTGGCGTACGCCTCGAGGGTCCACCGCGGTGAACGTCCCGTGTTTGGCGACAAGGCCCCGTCGAAGGTCGCTCCGGCGAGAGGTGTCAGGACAGGGAACCCCATGGGTCCCTCGCCGCTCTTAGGGTTGGCCTCGTGGCGTCGACAACTCGCGAAGAGATCCCGGTGATCCCTGATTCCCCGCACTCGCGGATCGTCATCACGATCGCCTCCCTGGGGTTCTTCCTCATCACCTTGGACATCTCGATCGTGAACGTCGCACTCGTACGGATCCGGTCCGACCTCGGCGGCGACATCACCGGGCAGCAGTGGATCATCGACGGCTACACGCTGTTGTTCGCCGCCCTGCTCCTGTTCGCCGGGAACCTGTCCGATCGGATCGGCGCCAAGCGTGCGCTGGGAATCGGCATCGCGATCTTCACCATCACGTCAGCAGCCTGCGCGTTGGCGCCCACGACGGGAGCCTTGGTTGCGGCCCGTTGCGTACAGGGCGCAGGGGCGGCGATCATGCTTCCCGCGTCGATGGCCCTTGTCCGCGAGGCGTTCCCCGATCCCGGTCGCCGCGCACGAGCGCTCGGGGTCTGGGCCGTCGGCGGCGCCGTCGCGGGGCTCGTCGGCCAGCCGCTGGGCGGACTCCTGACCACGTACGACTGGCGCTGGGTCTTCACGATCAACCTTCCCGTCTGCATCGCCATGCTCGTCCTACTCGTCTGGGTCTCGACCTCACCCACACGCCCGCAACCGTTCGACTGGGTCGGACAGGTGCTCGCCGTCGTCGGGCTGGCGACCCTGGTGTACGGACTCATCGACGGTGGACACGCCGGCTTCGGCTCGGGGCCGGTGGTGCTTGCCCTGGCGGTCGCGATGATCTCGCTGGTCGGCTTCGTGGTCGCGCAGTCGAAGGTGCGCCACCCGATGATGCCGCTCGACCTTTCCACGCGCATGGGTTCCGGATCGCGTTGCCCGTGGGCTTCGCGTTCATGGTCGGCAACTTCGGCAACGTCTTCGTCATCGCCCTCTACCTCCAGCAGCACCTCGGGCTGTCCCCGCTGCATGCCGGGCTGGTCTTCCTGCCGTCAGCGTTCTTCGCCATCGCCGGCAATCTGGCCAGCGGCGTGGTGACGAACCGCTTCGGCGCTCGCGTACCGGTCGTCGCCGGCCTGTTGTCGATGGTCGTGGGGCTGGTTGCGATGCTGCTCACCGCTCCGCTCGGACTCCCCTGGCTCATGGCGATCTGCGTCATCCCGATCGGTGCCGGCGGCTCACTGGCGATGCCGTCGGTGACCAGCGTGGTCCTCGAGGGCGTACCGGCGCATCAGGCAGGTACAGCCAGCGCGGTCTTCAACACGTTCCGCCAGGTCGGTGGCGCGGTCGCGATCGCGGTGTTCGGTGCGCTCATCGCGGATCCCGACCACATCGACCGAGGCCTGCGCCTCAGCCTCGGCATCGCAGCCGTGCTGATCTTCCTCGCCGCAGTGAACAGCCTGCGCATCCGGCCAAGGGTCGAGGTGCCCGCGTGAGGCTGCTCGAGGAGGAGTACGGGCGCGTTCAGCCCTGCCGCGCGTTGTAGACGTTGACCTCGCCCGCGTCGACGGCCTTGCGATAGGCGCGGTAGACCGCGAGCGCGCCTTCCTTCTCGACGTCGTGGATGACGTGGATTCCGCGGGCCTCGAACTGCTCGGCCCAGTCGTCCCGTACCGGTCCCTCGTCGAACGTCGTGATCTCCTCGAGTTCAGGACCCTCGCCGGCCACGACCATCGTGCGAACTCCGGACCACATCGTCGCGCCGTAGCACTGGGCGCAGGGACGCCAGTTGACGACAAGCTCGTGGTCGGGCAGCCCCGCACCGCCGAGGTCCCACGAGCCCAGGGCCTTCTGAGCGGTCCCCAGCGCGGTGATCTCCGCGTGGCCGGACGACACGCCGCTGGTGAGGACGACGTTCACCCCGACAGAGACGATGCGCCCGGTCGCGCTCTCCGCCACGAGCGCGGCGAACGGCCCGCCGTTGCCCTCACGCCAGTTCCTGTCGGCAAGGCGATGTACGAGCTGCATCCGCTCCTCACGCGTCGGGATCACGTCCGGGACGTCGGCGAGGAGGTCGTCGATCCACGCGGGCAGGGTGAACGTGAACTGGTTGGCGGCGAGACGCATCGAGCTCCTCCGGTGGCGAATGACGGCGACCCGCCGCACGCCTCATCATGCCGCCGCGGCGTCCGAGAGCGCCATCCGTCGCACCCTGAGCGTGTCGTGTCACCTGGCGCACCATGTGCCCGTCCGGGCGTTTGCCTGTCCGGCCGACCGCGTCCCGTCTGGCTGACAGGCAATCGTGGCTGGTGAGGCGTTCGTACCGACGTGTCGTGTCACTTGCGGACCAATTGCCTGTCCGGCCGACCGCGTGGTTCTCTGGCTGACAGCTCCCGAAACATCGGCGGTCGATGAGACGTTGGCGACCCGGGGATGCCGACTGGTTCCGGATCGGTTAGGATACCCCCCAGGGTATATGGAAGGAACACGATGGCACTGTCGAGGCGGTCCCTCATGGGACTGGTGATCGGTACGACGGCGGCGCTCGCCGGCTGCAGCAGCAGCAGCGCTGGGCTCCCTCAGGGAACGGTCGTCATCGACGTCCGCACTCCGGCCGAGTACGCAAGCGGGCACCTGGAAGGTGCGACCAACATCGACATCGAGGCCAACACGTTCAGCGCGAAGATCGCCAAGCTGGACAAGAACGCCGCGTACTTCGTCTACTGCCACTCCGGCAACCGCGCCGCCCAGGCCATCACGGCGATGAAGGCGATCGGTTTCACCAAGTTGACCAACGGCATGGGAATCGACGCCGCCGCACAGACCAGCGGCCTGAAGATCGTCAAGTAGCCACTCGCACAGAGCCCCTGGCCATCGGCTGTGGGGAGCTGGCGAAGAGCGGGACACTATGGCCTATAGTTGCGTGAGTTTTCATATCCGCAACTGTGCGAGTCCATAAGGAAGTACGTGACTGTTCCGCTGTACGAGGCCAAGGCCGAGCTGTTCCGTACGCTCGGGCACCCCGTACGCATCCGTGTCCTCGAGCTCCTCAGCGACAAGGAGCACGCGGTCCACGAGCTCCTCGCTGACATCGCGATCGAGCCCAGCGCGCTCAGCCAGCAGCTCGCTGTTCTCCGGCGCACCGGACTGGTCCGCCAGCGGCGCCAGGGTGGCGAGGTGGTGTACTCGCTTCTCGTCGACGACGTCCGGGAGCTTCTCACCGCCGGTCGCGTACTCCTTCGGCAGCTCGCCGGATCCCGCGACGAGCTCCTCCGTGAGCTGGACGAGTCCGGTGACGCGTGAACCCGTTCCACCTGCTGAAACTCATCACGCGCGCCGGCCGCTTCGCCGA
>PMLO01000108.1 GCA_003158895.1 Propionibacteriaceae bacterium | reverse complement strand
CGTCCACTACGTCGGTGTGGCGCATTCCACCGGCGAGGAGTTCGACTCCAGCTACGACCGTGGTCAGCCGCTCGACTTCGGTCTCGGCCGTGGGATGGTCATCTCCGGCTGGGACACCGGTATCCAGGGAATGAAGGTCGGCGGACGCCGACAGCTCATCATCCCGCCGCAGCTTGCGTACGGTTCCCGCGGCGCGGGTGCAGCCATCGGGCCCGACGAGACCCTCATCTTCGTCTGCGACCTGGTAGCCGTGCGCTGACGTGCCCACCACGCTGACCCGCCCCCACATGTCTCGGCCAGCGGCCGAGGCGGGGCAGGCGTCGGCTGGCAGGAAGAAGCGGGCACCGGGCATCGCCAGCATTCGCGAGCGCCTGGTCGTCACGATCCTGCTGCTCACGTTCTTCGGTATCGGGATGTCGGGCTCCGTCGCGTACGTCCTGCAATGGGGCCGCATCCAGAGCCAGGCCTACTCGCAGCTCAGCCGCGATGCGTCCGACTTCAAGGAGCTCGCCAACAAGAACATCGACCCGGGGACCGGGAAGCCGTTCACCAGCGTCTCCGACCTGCTGCGGGGTGCGCTGCAGAGCAAGACGCTCTCCGAGTCCGGAGGCATCCTCGGCATCAGCAACGGCCAGGTGGCGTGGAAGGCCAACTCGTCGGTCACCGTACGTCCCGAGAACGACGCGGCATTCGTCGGGCTGGCCATCGAGAAGTCGAAGCTCTCGAACGTGACGACCGAGCGGTACACGTCCGGCTCGACCGACTACGCGTACCTCGTCGTCCCAGTCTTCTGGAGCTTCACCGGTGAGTCGGGCGCGCTCGTACGCGTCGTCGACCTCAACATCGAGCGCAAGGCGCTGAACGACACGTTCATCACGTACTCACTGGTCGGCGCGGGCGCGATCGCGATCACCGCGATGATCACGTGGCTGCTGATGGCCCGGTTGCTGCAGCCGATCAGCTGGTTGCAGCGCACGGCGGAGGAGATCACGGAGCACGATCTCAAGCGCCGCATCCCCGTACGTGGCAACGACGACCTCGCGGCACTGACGACGACCGTCAACGGCATGCTGGACCGGCTGGAGTCGACGGTCGAGGCGCAGAAGAGCCTCCTCGACGACGTCGGCCACGAGCTCCGGACGCCTATGACGATCGTCCGCGGCCATCTCGAGCTCATGGACACGACCGACCCGAAGGATGCCGAGGTCGTACGTGCTCTCGCGCTCGAGGAGCTCTCCCGCATGAGCAACCTGGTCAACGACCTCATCCTGCTCGCCCAGTCGGAGCGCTCCGACTTCGTCNNGACGAGACGTTCGAGAAGGTACGAGTTCTGGGAGATCGTCACTGGATCATGGATTCACTGGCCGACACCAGCGTCATGATGGATCCGCAGCGGATCACGCAGGCGTGGCTCCAGCTGGCGGCCAACGCCGTGAAGTACTCCCCTGACGGCACGGACATCGGGATCGGCAGCAAGCTCGAGGGCGACAGCGTCCGACTCTGGGTCCGCGACCACGGAATGGGCTTCACCGAGGACGAGAAGGAGCTCGTGCTGCAGCGTTTCGGAAGATCGCGGCGCGCGGGTGCGAAGCGTACAGACAGTGCAGGCCTCGGACTCGCTATTGTGAACTCGATCGCGTTGGCACACGGTGGTCGGGTCGATATCGATTCGGTTCCCGATCTCGGCAGCACCGTGAGCCTCGTCATCCCACGCCAGCCTGCGACGGAGCCCACCTCATGAACCAGATCTTGATCGTCGAGGACGAGGACCGCATTGCCGCGTTCCTCGCGAAAGGCCTGCGCGCCGCAGGTTTTCCCGCCGTCACCGAGGCCAGCGGCGTCGCCGGTGCCCACAAGGCCCTGTCGGGCGAGTACGACCTCATGATCCTCGACGTCGGCCTGCCCGACGTGAACGGCTTCGAGGTGCTGCGGCGAGTCCGCGCCCAGGGAAGCCGGATCCCGGTGATCATGCTCACCGCGCGCTCGTCGGTCACCGACACGGTCAAGGGCCTCGAGTACGGCGCCGACGACTACATCGCCAAGCCGTTCCGCTTCGAGGAGCTCGTTGCCCGCGTACGCCGGCGGTTGCGGCGCGAATCGCCGTCGGAGGCCTCGCTCGTCCTCCAGCACGGCAAGCTCAAGCTCGACCTCCGNNGAGGTCGACCTCACCGCCCGCGAGTTCACGCTCATCGAGACGTTCATGAAGCATCCGGGCGACGTGCTGTCGCGCGAGGCGCTGCTGAGCGCAGTGTGGGGCTACGACTTCGATCCGACGTCCAACGTTGTGGACGTGTACGTGCGCTACCTGCGCAACAAGCTCGGCGCGGACGTCGTCGAGACCATACGCGGCTCGGGCTACCGGCTGAGCTGAGTGCGCGACCGCCGGCCGTGACCGCGCGCCTCCGGCCAGATCGGCGCGGCCTCGGCACCATAGAGACATGGCGGGACTGCTCGAGGTCGTGGTGCTCCAGGCGGCTGACGCCGAGAACGCCGCCGACGGTGGCGCCGACCGCGTCGAGCTCGTCGGCACGATGCACTCCGGCGGCCTGTCGCCCGAACCGGCGCTGGTCGAGACCGTACGACGCGCCACCTCCGTACAGCTCCGCGTCATGCTCCGGCTGCGCGACGGGTTCGGTACGGACGGCGGTGAGACGACGCGGCTCAAGGGACTTGCCTCGGCCTATCTCGACGCGGGTGCCGACGGCATCGTCATGGGCTACCTCAACGGACTGAGCCAGGTGGACCTCGAGGTCTGTACGGAGCTGGCCGGCGACGGTGGCTGGCCGTGGACGTTCCACCGGGCGATCGACTCGGCGCTCGACGGCACGAAGGCGTGGCGGGACGTACGGACGTTGCCCGGCCTCGACCAGGTGCTCACCAGCGGGTCGGCGCGCGGGCTGCGGTACGGGCTCGACGACCTCATCTCTCGCGCTAGGGCCGATCGCGAGGTCGGCAGGCTGATCATGGCCGGCGGCGGTCTGGCGCCGGAGCAGGTGCCGTGGTTGGCACAGGCCGGCATCCGGTCCTTCCACATCGGCTCGCCGGCTCGCCCGGGGCGCAGCTACAAGGCGCACGTCGATCCGGCCCTCGTCAGGTCGTGGCGGCGGCTCATCGACTCCGAGGTGCGCCATCCACCGGGCACGTGATGACACACTGGGTCCCGTGAGCAACACCCTCTTCCAGCCCTCGAAGCTGGCCGCCGCCTCGTTCGGCCTGGGCATCGCCGGCCTCGTCGGGCTCGTCGCCATCCTCCTGACGGGAGCGTCGCTCGGAGCGTCGGCCCAGTCGTCGAACCTGGCTCCTGGTGCGGCGGCGGGGTTCTTCGCCGCGGCGCTCATGAGTCCGGCCGCGATCGTGACCGGATTCGTCGCCAAGATGCGCGCCAAGCAGCCCGGCTGGTGGTCGACCGTGGCGATCCTTCTCGGCGCCGGAGTCTTCGTCATCGTCATCGTCACGTTCGTCTACATCCTCGCGAAGACGACCACGAAGTCCTGAGGCCCGCGCCCTCTCGTACAGTGGCCCTCATGCCGCTGGAACTTGCCGATGAGGCCGTACGGATCACGACCGAGCTCGTACGGATCGACTCGACGAACGTCGGGGACGGCTCCGGGCCCTGCGAGTTCGAGGCGGCCCAGTACGTGTTGGGGCTGCTCCGCGAGGTGGGTCTCGAGCCCGAGTACGTGGAGCCGGCGCCTCGGCGCTCGAGCCTCGTCGTACGGATCCCGGGCGCCGACCGCACGCGTCCGGGCCTGATCCTGCACGGTCACCTCGACGTCGTACCGGCCGACGCCGCCGACTGGAGCCACGACCCGTTCGCTGGCGACGTGGTCGACGGGGTGCTGTACGGGCGGGGCGCCGTCGACATGAAGGACATGGTCGGCATGATGCTGGCCAACCTGCGCCACCTCGTGACGAACCACGTCACGCCGCCCCGCGACATCGTGTTCGCGTTCCTCGCCGACGAGGAAGCCGGCGGAGTGTGGGGAGCGGAGTGGATCGTACGGAACCGGCCGGAGCTGTTCGCCGCTTGCTCCGAGGCGATCAGCGAGGTCGGCGGCTACTCGATCACGCTGCAGCCGGCCGATGGCGGCCCGGCCACGCGCTCGTACCTGCTCCAGACCGCGGAGAAGGGCTACGCCTGGATGCGGTTGCGTGCGACCGGACGCGCCGGTCATGGCTCCGTGCCCAACGACGAGAACGCCATCGTGCGGCTGGCCGAGGCGATCGTACGGATCGACGCCCACGACTGGGGGATAGACCTCATCGCGCCCGTGATCACGCTGTTCGATCACGTCAGTGAGGTCACGGGTGTGCCGTGGAGCGCCGACGACCCCGCCGCGTTCCTGCCCCAGCTCGGCGGCGCGCGTCAGTTCGTCGCGGGCACGCTGGCGAACACCGCGAACCTCACGACGCTGCTCGCGGGCAAGAAGACCAACGTCATCCCGGGCGTCGCGGAGGCGTCCATAGACTGCCGCTTCCTGCCCGGCTCGGACGACACGGTCCTCTCGACGCTGCGCGAGCTGGCCGGCGACGACGTCGAGCTGATCGTCGACCGGATGGTCCCGCCGCTCGACGTTCCGCAGACCGGCCCGCTCGTCGAGGCGATCGCGGCAGCAATCGACGCCGAGGACCCGGGCGCGCAGGTCGTCCCGTACTGCCTCTCCGCCGGCACCGACAACAAGGCGCTCGGCGAGCTGGGCATCCACGGATACGGGTTCGCCCCGCTCCAGCTCCCCGCCGACCTCGACTTCGCGCCCCTTTTCCACGGCGTCGACGAGCGCGTCCCCCTGGACGCCATCCGCTTCGGCGCCAGGGTCCTGCAACGCATCATCGCCACCTGCTGACGGGGAGATCCGTCGCCGAGTGCCCGACGGGTGCGCCTCGCGTCTCGGCGGGGGCCGAGAGGGCGTCAGAGGAGGGGCTCGGGGAGGTTGCCGTCGTGGAGCACGACGAGGGAGGTGACGGCACGGGTAAGCGCCACGTACAGGCGGCGCCAGCCCGTGAGTACGTCGGCTTCCGCGGCGACGATCGCGGCCGGGTCGACCAGCAGTACGTGGTCGAACTCGAGACCCTTCGCGAGGGATGACGGTACGAGGTCCAGGTGAGACTCGAACGCCTCGGTGGTCGTCGCCTGGCCGAGCTCTGTGTACGGGATCGCGCTGAGCGCCTTGCGGGCGGCCGGCAGCTGCGGGTCCGCGACGATCACGCCGACCGTGCCCTCGCGACCGGCAGCCTCCATGGCCGCGGCGGCAAGGTGCTTCACGGGATCGCTCACCAGCCGCAGGTCGAGGTCGCCGCGGCTGTGACGTACAGATCTGGGCGCACGAAGGCCCGGCGCGATCGAGGGGAGCAACCGCGCCGCGTACTCGATCACGGCGCCCGGCACCCGGAAGCCCTCGGTGAGCTCGGTGACCGCCGCGTCGGGCTTGCCGAGGTGGCCGAGCGCCACGCCCCAGTCGCGCGCGCCCCACGGCGTGGTGGCCTGCGCAAGGTCGCCGAGCACGGTGATCGACCCGGTGGTTGCGCGTCGGCCGACCGCGCGCAAGGCCATGGGGGACAGGTCCTGCGCCTCGTCGACGATCACGTGGCCGACCGACGGCGTCCGGTCCAGCAGGTCGGCGAGCTCGTCGAGCAGGGGCAGGTCGGGATGAGTCCACTTCGCCGAACCGGCGGTACGGGAGGGTGCCGCCCAGATCAGCGCCGCCTGCTCCTCAGCGTCGAGGACTCCATCGGCCACCGCCGCGAGCGCATCCGGGTCGGAGAGCAGACGGTGCAGCACCCCAGCAGGTGTCAGCGCCGGCCAGATCAGGGCGACAAGGGCTTTCACCGGTGCCGAGCGGGCGACGGAGTTCTGCACACGGTCGTCTGTCGTCTCGCCGGTTGCCTCGAGCCGCAGCAGCACCTCGTGGGCCAGTCGTTGCGGAAGCAGCTTCCGGCCGGCCTCGTACCGCACCCCTCGTTCCCGCAGCGACTCCATGGCCGCCGCGACGCGGTGCGACGGCACTCGTACGACCCGCGAACCGTACGGGACCACCAGCGGACCGCTCGGCTCGGCGGGCGAGCTCCAGACCGCCTGCCGCAGCACCGTGGCGAGCCGCGCATCGCCCTTGAGGGTCGCCACCGCTGCCGAGTCAACGCCGCGCACCTTCGCGCCCGTCGACTCGGTGAGAAGCCCTTCGGCGGTGGTCTGGCGGGCGTCGATCTCGCCGAGCGCCGGCAGTACGTCGCCGATGTAGCCGAGGAACGACTCGTTCGGCCCGACGACGAGTACGCCCGAACGGGAGAGCTGGTCGCGATGCGCGTACAGCAGGTACGCAGCGCGGTGCAGGCCGACGGCGGTCTTGCCGGTGCCGGGCGCCCCTTGGATGCACAACGATGTCGCCAGGTCCGTACGCACGAGCACGTCCTGGTCCGGCTGGATCGTGGCGACGATGTCGCGCATCGGACCCGTACGTGGCCGCTCGATCTCTTCGGCCAGCAGCCGCGACCCGGCGTCGGATGCGGAAACGAGGTCCTCGTCCTCGTACGCGGTGATCTCGCCGTGCCGGAACCCGAACCGCCGCCGCATCGCGACGCCCATCGGGTCGCCGGGCCGCGCGCGGTAGAACGGCAGCGACATGGGCGCCCGCCAGTCCATGACGAGCGGTTCGCCGCCGAGCTCGCCGGTGACGTGGCGCCGCCCGATGTACAGGCGTTCGTCGAGCTCGGCGCCCAGCGCCGTGGCGTAGTCGAGGCGGCCGAAGAAGAGGGGGACCGTCGGGTCGTCCTCGAGGGACCGCATCCGCCGGTACAGGGTCTGCTTGAGGTACTGCGTGGAGACCGCGTCGCCGCCGACGGCGTTCTCGACGCGGGTGGTGGCCTCGCGCATGCGTCTGAGCGCTTCGCGGGACTCGGTGAGATGTCGGCGTTCGGAGGAGAGGACGGGATCGTGCGAGGACATGTACCGCTCCAAGTCAGACGTGGTGCAGGCGTTGCCGGGGGCTCGCCGAAGCGAGTCGTGGAAAGGGCAGACGCGAGACATTAGTCCGACGTCCCGGCGGTGTCGAATCCGGGGCCGACCTGAGCCCGCACGACCTTTGTGGTCGCGAAAGCTGGTCACAGTGGGTGTGCGGCCACTCGAGAGGTGTGCGCGGGGAGTCCTGGCGAATCAGCGGCCGAGGCCGTCGATGACCTCTGCCCCGGGCAGGTGGGCGAGTGCGGGTCCCGGGATGAGCAGCTTCGAACGACGCAGACCCGAGCCGACGCAGACCACGTCCTCTCCCGTGAGCGCGGCGTCGACGAGCAACCGCCACCCTGCAGGCAACCCGACCGGCGTGATACCGCCGTACTCCATGCCCGACTCGGCGACCGCGCGGTCCATGGACAGGAACGACGCTTTGCGTACGTCCAGCACTCTCCGTACGAGGGTGTTGACGTCCGCGCGAGTGTTCGCCGGGACGACACACGCTGCGATGCGCTGGTCGCCGCCACGGGATCCGGCGACGAGCACGCAGTTCCCGCTCGAGGTGAGCGGAAGATCGAAGGCAGCGGTGAGCGCCGCGGTGTCGGCGAGGTCGGGGTCGATCTCGCAGACACCGACCTGGCCTGCGTATGGCCAGCTCCGCAGCGCCTCGGCCGTGGAGGGCGCGACGAGGTCCAGATGGTCGAGCACCGGCACAGAGGTCAACGTTCCGAGGACAGGCACGGGCCCACCGTACAAAACGCCCGAGCGGATCGGCCACGCCGCCACGCGCCGTACGCTGACGGACGTGAGCAAACCGTTCCGTACCCGAGGACGCGCCGTATCGCCCGAGCTGCGGAGTTTCCGGACGCGACGAGCCGTACGCGTGGTGGTGCTGGCCGACGATGTCGAGCGTGGCGCCCGCGTCCTGATGTTCAACGACCGCGACCCCGGGACGCCCGGATCGAGCTGGTGGGTGCTGCCGGGCGGCGGCATCGACGGTGACGAACTGCCTCGTGATACGGCGCGTCGGGAGCTCGCGGAGGAGTCAGGGTACGTCGTCGAGGAGGACGACCTGTTCGGACCGGTGGCCCTGCGCGTGGCGCTCCACGGGTACAGCGACCAGGTGACCGAGCAGTCGGAGGAGATCTTCGTCGTGTGGGTCTCGCAGGAGTTCGACGTGGACATCTCGAGGCACACGGAGTTCGAGCGCCTGTCCGTACAGGGTCATGCCTGGCGTGGTGTCGACGACACATCGACGGAGCTGGTCTGGCCTGCCGATCTCGCCCGCCTCGTGGCGATCACGCGGGAGCCGGAGTCGTGGCCGGTCGATCTCGGCACCGTGGAGGAGAGCGTCGTGCCGGTAGCGCTGGGCCACCGAGGGCCAACTCAGCTCGGCTGAGCGCTCGACGGGTCAGCCATGGCCCCGGTGGTGCCAGGATCCTGGACAGCCGCGGACTGGGTGGTGGCGTCGGCGGTGGTGGCTTGGGTGGTGGCGGCTTCGCTGGAGGCGGCCGTCGATGCAGAATCAGAGGCGGCAGGCTCCGAGGGGGCCGTTGTCGTCGTTTCGGGGGTCGTGGTGGTAACGGCGGGGGCACTCGTCGGAGGTACCACCGGGGCGGATGTCGTGGTTGCGGCGGCCGTCACGGGTGGCACCACAACGAGGCTGCGCCACTGGCCCTGGTTGCCCGAGGTGTCGATCGCCGAGACCTGGATCGAGACGCTGGTCGTGCGATGGGGCCACGAGACAGTGGCCTTGGTATCGGCGGTCTGGACAGACGTGAAGCCGTCGCCCTTCACCACGTACAACTTCACCGCGACGTTGTCCTGGCCGGCGTCCCACGCGAGTGAGATCGTCGACTCGCTGTTGGCCATCAGTCTGAGGCCCGTCACGGGCGACGGTGGCCGAGTGTCCGGCGTGGCCTTGCTGACGGTGGTGGGAGGAGCTGACCAGACGGGCATCTTCGCTGTCGAGGACTTCGCGGACGGCGTCGCGGCGGCGGTACGGGAGATGCCTGCCTCTGCTACTTGGGGCACGCCGACGATCCCGCTGAGTGCTCTGGGCACGGCAATAACGGTCGCACCGATCCCGAGCGCGGCCATCAAAAGTACCTGCCAGTGACGAGGCACGCGCCAATCGTACCTGGATTGGCTTTCTGAGGCGATTCGTCCCCCGGATTGGTCGCTACGGGGGTCCGCGTCACGCTTCAGGGTGATCCCCACTCCGGATGGCGAAGAACGATATGCCCAGTCCGTAGGCGATCAGCAACCAGCAGCTCCACACGGAGGCTGTGTCCATCGACTCCCACGCGAGCGTGGAGTCGGAGGTGCCGACCATGGCGCCTGCCCCGGCGATGGCGACGATCGCCATGGCGACGATGATGCCGATCCGTACCAGCCTGCGCCGGTACCTCACCTGCCCGCCGAGGAAGAATGCGATGACCAGGAGCACAGGCGACAGGTACGAGATGATGCCGCCCAGAACAAGAGTGATGATGATTCCCCAGGACAGGCCCTCCGTCACGGTGCCGACGGTGAGCGGTACCTGCACCCGGCCCGCTTCGTACTCCGCCGGGGGCCCGAACCACTGCGGCGTACCAGGCGCAGGGAATCCCTGCATCGGCTGCGGCGGTGGGTAGTTGCTGGCGACAGCCTGGTCCGGTGTCCAGATCGGGGCCGTCTCGGGGCCGGCGATCGCCTGGGTCGAGTGGGCGGATCCCCAGGCCGAGCCTGCGGTCACGACGGCCGACACCACCTCGAACGGCTCCGCCGGATCGCGGGTCGGTGCGGTGGTGGGTACGAGAGCGGCCAGGGGTGGTACGGGATCGTGCGGCGCGTCGAACCGCGCCGGCGGCTCGACCGGAGCGCTCGCCGACGGATCGGCGGTGGGCTCAGCGGTGCTGAGCGGCCCGACCTCGGGTGCGACGAAGCCGGTCGGCCATTCGACCGGTGCGTACTCCGGTCCGTCCTCCCATGTCGCCACGGCGCCATGCTACCCAAGGACCCTTTCGCCTGGGCTGTACGGAGGGGCGGCGATAGCGTCACCTGCCGAAGTGTGCGTCCGGGGAAAGACCAACTCTGAGCGGCGGGTGGCCGAGCCGATTACTCAATCTGAATCCGCTGTTGCGCGTCTGTGCGCCTCGGTAGGCTGTGTGCGCAAGGATCGGTCGAACCACGCGGATGACTAGGAGGCGGCTGTGCCCGTCGGCAAGGTGCGTTTCTACGACGCCGAGAAGGGATTCGGCTTCCTCACCAAGGATGAGGGGGGCGACGTGTACGTGCGCGCCTCTGTGCTTCCGCCCGGCGTGACTTCGCTGAAGGCCGGCCAGAAGGTCGAGTTCGGTGTGGTCGAGGGCCGCAAGGGCGAACAGGCTCTGTCGCTTCGCGTCCTCGAGGCTCCGCCGTCGCTGTCCAAGGCGCAGCGCAAGTCTCCCGAACAGATGGCGGTCATCTCCGAGGACCTCATCAAGATGCTCGACAACCTGGCGAACTCGTACCGCCGCGGGCATCACCCCGAAAGCAAGGCCGCGCAGAAGGTGGCCCAGATGCTGCGCGCCGTGGCCGAGGAGCTAGAGCTCTAGAGCACGACTCTCTCCGGCCCGCCAGGCCCCCTCCCTCATGGCTGAAGGCTCGTGGCGGGTCGCGCACTGTTGTCTTCGCTCTGGGTGGACAAGTACAGTCCTGGGCATTGCTTAGCACGTGCCAAGAATCCTAGGACGGCCATGACACTGACGTTGCCCACCCCGCGGATCACCGATGCCGAGTCCGTACCGGCTCTGCGCTGGGGGGTGATCGGCGTCGGCATCGCCGGGAGTTTCGTCGCGGCACTCCACGCGCACACTCCGCAGCGCGCCGTCGCGGTGACCTCGTTGCGTCCCGAGCGGGCGGCGGCGTTCGCCGCCAAGCATGGGATCGCGACCGTGCACCCGACCGTGGACGCGCTGGTGGCTGACCCGGACATCGATGCGGTGTACGTGGCGACGCCGCACCCCCTGCACCACGCCCAGGCGTTGGCGGCGATCGCGCACGGCAAGCACGTCCTCATCGAGAAGCCGATCGCGATGTCCGCGGCCGAGGCCCGTGAGATCACAGGCGCCGGCCGCCGCGCGGGAGTGCTCGTCATGGAGGCGATGTGGACCCGGTACCTGCCGCAGTCCGACATCGTCCGCCAGGTCATCGCGGACGGGCTCATCGGTGACGTCCATCTCGTCCAGGCGGACTTCGGCTTCGTCGCTCCCCCCGACCCGGCCCACAGGCTCTGGGACCCCAAGCTCGGCGGAGGCGCGCTGCTCGATGCCGGCGTCTACCCCATCTCGTTCGCGTCGTCGGTGCTCGGCGCGCCGATTGCCATCCACGCCATCGGCGCCACGCTGCCCAACGGCGTGGACACGCGAGCGCACATGGCCATCTCGTACAGCGGTGGCGGCGTCTCGCTGCTCTCCACGTCGCTCGAAACCATCCTGCCGATCGAGGCCCAGGTCATGGGGACGAAGGGACGGCTCAAGGTGCTCAGCCCGTTCTTCGGACCGACCGGGGTCGAGGTCGCGGTCGGCCAGTTCACGGACGTCGAAGTGGCGACGTGGCGCGACGAGCGGTACCCCGGTATGTACGACGCGATGTGCGGTGAAGCCATCGCGTTCGCCTCGTACGTACAGGACAAGCGCACCGAATCGCCGCTCCACCCTCACGCCGAGGTGGTCGCGGTGATGGCCACCATCGACGAGGTACGCGCCCAGCTCGCCGCCGCCTCGACACCGCGGGGCGCGTGACGACCCCGCCCCAGCCGCCACGCCGCCGTCCACCGACGATGAGCGACGTGGCTCGGCTGGCCGCTGTGTCGAGGCAAACGGTCTCGCTCGTGCTGCGGGATGCCCCGGGGCCGAGCGCTGCCTCGCGGACGGCGGTCCTCGCCGCGGTCGACGAACTCGGCTTCCAGGCGAACACGTCCGCTCAGCTCCTGCGACAGGAGCGGACGCGCCTCGTCGGAGTCATGTTCGAGCCCCGCATCACGTTCGAGTCCCGCTTCGTGGAGTGCCTCCTCGAACGGGCCTCGAGGGAACGGCTGGGTGTCGTGCTCGGACCGGTCACGCCTGAACGGACGACCGAGGTCGTGGTCCGAGAACTGTTGGGCCATCGGGTCGAGGCGCTGGGCTGCTTCAACCCCGACCCGTCGTCGCCGGCGCTGCGGACGGCGATCAGCAGGCTTCCCGTGGTCTGGCTGGGCGAGCGAAGCGTCGACGAGTTGGTCGATGCCGTCCACAGCGACGATGTCGCCGGGCTCCGACTCATCGTCGAGCACCTCGTCGGGCTCGGGCACCGCGACATCGCGTACGCGGGGGGCCTGGGCGGTCGAGTAGGTCCTGACCGCGCCGACGCGTACCGGCGCGCCATGACGGAGGCTGGACTCGCCGATTGCATCGACCAGCTCCCGGTCGGCTTCCGGGAGGAGGACGGTGCAGCGGCCGCCCGGGTCCTGCTCGCTCGAGATCACCTGCCCACAGCCGTGATCGGCTGCAGCGACCACGTGGGTGCCGCGCTGATCTCCGTGTTCAGCCGCGCCGGAGTGCGTGTCCCCGAGGACGTGTCGGTGACCGGCTATGACGACAGTGACATCGCGGCACTCTCGTACCACGACCTCACGGCTGTACGGCAGGACGCTGATCTCAACGCGGCGGAGGCGCTGGCGGCGATGATGCGTCGCTTGGACAACCCTGACTCGGAGCCACGCGACACCGCCACCCCCGCCACCCTCACCATCCGCGGGTCGACGGGCACTGCGCGCGGCTCGGAGGATGGGGGCCTTCGGCCGTCGGGCCATGTGGGATGATGCACCAATGACCGTCAGNNACTTCGGTGTCGGCGACTTCCTCGGTGTCGTCGCCGAGGGCGAGCGGCTAGCGACACACGCCTTCGCGTGTCCCCATCCCGGCTACGTCGGGTGGCACTGGGCCGTGACCTTGGTCCGCGCCACGCGCGCCAAGGCTCCGACGGTCAACGAAGTGGTGCTGCTCCCCAGCGACGAAGCGCTGCTCGCGCAGGTTTGGGTCCCCTGGGCCGAGCGCATCGGTCCTGGCGACCTCGCCCCAGGCATGCTGCTGCCGCTCGGCGACAACGATCCCCGAGTCGTCCCGGGCTACACCGGCGGTACGGAGAACGACGAGGAGTCACTCGCGACCCGCGCCGTGGTCCACGAGCTCGGGCTCGGTAGGGAACGCTTGTTGAGCGACTTCGGCCGCAGCCTCGCCGCCCAGCGCTGGTACGACGGGGAGCACGGCCCCGACGCCCCGTCCTCGAGGCTCGCTCCTGCTCCGTGCGGCACCTGCGCCTTCTTCGTACGACTCCGGGGATCACTCGGCGTCGCGTTCGGCGCGTGCGCCAACGAGAAATCACCCGCGGACGGACACGTCGTCAGCCTCGAGCACGGGTGCGGCGCCCACTCCGACGTCATCGCTGAGGCCGCTGCGCCTCTGCCCGACGCGCTGTGGGACACGATCAGCGACGAGATGTCACTCTTCGACTGACGGCCTCTGCGTCGCCGGCGACAGCCGCTGGCGCTTGCGCCAGCGTGCGTACGCGCTGAACAGCACTCCTGAACCGGTCGCGGTCAGCGCGACCCACAGCCACCAGCCCTGACCTCGGGCGTCCAGCCAGGCGTACTGCCACCACATCACCACGGTGGCGAGAGCCGACACGGCGGTGCCGACGAAGGCCGCAGCAACGCCGTCCTCGTCGACCGGATCGACCGGCGCCTGCACCAAAGCGTGATGTTGCAGCTCGTCCACGTGTCCACTCTACGGACAAGTGGTACCCCGGGTCAGGGTTGCCTCCGGGCTTTCCCTAGGCTGCGCGCCATGGTGCAGAACTCCCCGAAGGCAGCGACCACTCCTGCCGCGCTCCCGCCACAGCGGAGCGCCCTTGATCGTTACTTCGCTATCAGTCGCCGAGGGTCCACGATCGGTGCGGAGATCCGCGGCGGTCTGGTCACCTTCGTGACGATGGCGTACATCATCGCCCTGAACCCGTTGATCATCGGCACGGTGCCCGACGTCAACGGGAACCTCGTCTCAGGGCTTCCGTTCAAGGTCGACGGCGTGGTGTCCGGTGCGAACATCGGCGCGACGATCGGCATGGTCGCCGCAGCGACAGCCCTTGTCGGCGGCATCATGACGATCCTCATGGGCGTGTACGCACGGTTCCCGATCGGTCTGGCGACCGGCCTGGGCATCAACGCGCTCCTCGCAGCCAGCCTCGTCCTGAAGATGACCTGGGCACAGGCGATGGGCCTGGTGGTCTGGGAAGGCATCATCATCACCATCCTGGTGCTCACCGGGTTCCGGAAGGCCGTCTTCAAGGCAGTCCCGCACTCGCTGCGTATCGCGATCAGCGTCGGCATCGGTCTGTTCATCGCGCTCATCGGCCTCAAGGACTCCGGGTTCGTACGTTCCGGCTCCGGCACCCCGGTCACCTTGGGCGTCAACGGCAACCTGTTCGGGTGGCCGACGCTCGTGTTCTGCGTCGGGCTCGTCCTGCTCATCATCCTGTTCGTCCGCAAGGTCAAGGGCGCCATGCTGATCTCGGTCGTCGGCATGACGATCGTCTCGGTCATCCTCGAGGCGGTCATCCACAACGGTGCGTACAACGACGGCGTGACCATCCACCCGACCGGTTGGCAGCTCAACGTGCCGGCGATCACCGGCAAGCTCTGGGACCTCCCCAACCTCCACCTGCTGTTCAGGGTCGACATGTTCGGTTCCTTCAAGGGCGGCCCGACCGTCGTGCTCAGCGTCTTGCTCACCATCTTCGCGCTGCTGCTCAGCGACTTCTTCGACACCATGGGCACGATCTTCGCGATCGGCAGCGAGGGCGGTCTGCTCGACAAGAACGGCAACCCGCCGTACATGCAGCAGATCCTGATCGTCGACTCGCTCGCCGCCGTCGCCGGTGGTCTGGGATCCGTGTCGTCGAACACGTCCTACATCGAGTCGGCGTCGGGCGTCGGCGAGGGTGCGCGGACCGGTCTGGCGTCGGTGGTGACCGGCATCGGCTTCCTCCTGGCGCTGCTCCTCGCGCCGCTGGTCAACCTCGTACCGTCCGAGGCCGCCGCTCCGGTGCTGGTCCTCGTGGGCTTCCTCATGATGCAGCAGGTCTCCGAGCTCGACTGGCGCGACCTCGAGGAGGCCATCCCCGCGTACGCGACGATGGTGCTCATGCCGTTCACCTACTCGATCACCAACGGCATCGGCGCGGGCTTCCTGCTCTACGCGATCATCAAGCTCGTCCGGGGCAAGGCCAAGGAGGTCCACCCGCTCATGTGGGTCATCGCGGCCCTGTTCTTCCTGTACTTCGCCCAGGGAGTCATTCTCCACTGGATGGGGCTGTCCTGAGTCAGGGCAACGTCACAGCGAAGACGTCGGGGGCCGGGCGACCGGCCCCTTCGGCGTCTCCGGCCCACGTCGGCAGCTGGCAGAGCCAGTCGCTGACGTGCGCCACGAGGTCCGCTGACCCCTCGAGCGCGCCGAGGCTCGCGCGCCAGGCCTCACCCAGTTCGAGAGCCACCGCGTACCGCTGGTAGCCGACCTCGCTGCCGGCCAGAGGCCCGAGCGGCAGCGCGGCGTCGCGGGCCCACAAGGTGCGCAACCCGAAGTGGGAGGCGACGCCCGCGCGAGCCAGGTCGAAGTCGAGCCGCTCGGCGGTGCCACGATCGATCTCCAGCCGGAGGTTCGCCGACGAGAGCCGGTCGAGCCAGTGGCTCACGATCTGCCAGCTCGGTACGAGACGGTCGGGCGGTACGAAATGGCCGTGGAGCAGCTTGTCGACGTCGCTCGGCAGGGGTGAGTCCGGCGCCAGCAGCGGCGCTCCGGGACCGTGCTTCAGCAGGGGCTTGAACCAGCTCGGCTTGTACGGGGCCAGGACGTGGAACGGCACGTCGGCGCGCAGCCTCTCCGCCAGGTCGCCGGTCGGATGGAACAGCGATCGCACGTCGGTGATGCTCACCGCCCAGAGCCGTACGCCGCTCGCGGTGCCCGGCGCTCCACCCGCGATCTCGGCCACGGCCCTAACGTAACCCCGCCGAGCTCGATCGGCAGTCATTCGGGAGTGTGAGGACTTCTGAGCCACCTCGTAGGGTGGAGGGCGTGACTCCCCGCACCCGGCGCATCATCGTGACATCGGTCCTTGCCGGGCTGATTGTGGTGGTCCTGCTGACCGCCCTGCTCCACTGACGGCATAGGCTGCCCCTCGTGCCAGCCTTACGACGCGTCGCCGGCGTGGTGACCGCGCTGCTCCTGCTATGGGTGGTCGGCGCTCCGGGAGCGTTCGCCGACACCGTGGCCTTCACATGGTCCGATGCCGTCATCACAGCACCGGTCGGCCTCGCGACCGACCACGACCATTCCCTGTACTGGACGGCGAATGCGACGGCGGACAAGAAGTCGTCCGTGTACGCGGTGAGCTCCGCTGGCCGAGTCGTCGCGACCTTGACGTACCCACAGGCGACGACAGGACTCATCGCCGTCGGCTACGACTCGAGCAAGCTGTACGCGCTCGACAAGAGCCCGAAGGTCAACACGCTGCGCCTGTCGTACATGACGCTCTCGAGCCTGGTGCTGGGCGGGTCGCTGCCGTTCCACTTCTACGAGCTCGTGGTGCCCGAGGCGGGACAGACGATCGTGGCGCTCATCGTGGCGCCGAACAGCCAGTTCTACGTGGTGGCCCAGTCCGGTCATGTGTACAAGGCACCGGCCAAGCCGTCGATCGTCGGCACCAACAAGCTCACGAAGATCTCCGACGGTACGGCTGGCGTGACCGGCGGCTTCTACGACGCGACAACGAAGTCGGCGGTGCTGCGGACAGCGTCGAACATCGTCGTGGCCGATCCCGCCAGCTTCGCCACGACCAGTACGATCCCGGCCCCGGCCCAGGATGGTGCGCGCGGGATCACGAGTGCGCTCGACGACCAGTCGTACCTGCTCATCGGCCAGGGGAACGGGAGCAGCGTCCTGTCGACGGGTGGGTCGTCGAGCACACCGTCCGCCACACCGTCTGAGGCGAGTACCCCCAGCGCTTCGCCGACCCCGACCGAGTCAGCGACGAGCACTCCGGCTGCGACGCCGCCACTCATTCACACAGACCAGCTCTTCGGAGCCGGTACTCGCCTGGCCCTCGGAGGCGCACTCGTCCTGGCGCTCATCGCCGGCATCGCGGCGGCTGCTCGACGCTAGTGACTCGGTTCGTCGATCGTGATGACGACCGAGAGCAACCGGACAGCGAGATCCGTCAATGCCTCGCGCGAGGTGTCCCTCAGCTCCAGGTGAGGCAGCGGAACGGCGGCCGCCAGGGCTGCGGTACGGCGACAGTGGGAGTCGCCCAGCACCGCCTTGATAGCACCCGGGTTCCCCGCCGCGACAAGGCCGTCCAAAGTGGCGGCGACCGGCTCGATGAGGGCCGCGACGTCGCCCGCGGCCTTCTCGTAGGCCGCCTTGGCCTGGTTCTCCCGTCGCCGCGCGAACCGCTGCTGGGACCAGCCGCCGGCCGCGGTGCGCGACTGTACGTAATGGCCGCGGTGCTTCGACTCAGTGACGGACGTGCCGTCCCACAGGCCCACGGCGTGCCCGTCCGCACGTACGGCGAGCAGCCCTAGCCGGCGCGGCGATCGCGCGGCCGCCATCAGGTCGGCCAACGGATCTTCGCAGAGCTCCACGCCAGGCCAGAGCAGTCGCATCGAAGCACTGGCACCGTCCGTACCGTCGACGGTGACGCTGTCCCCGGAAGCCGTCACCGCACCCTTGCCGTGCCGGGTCCAGTACGTGTCGAGCCACTTCTCGATGCGGCCCGACGGGACGGACACGGTGCGGCTCATGAGGATTACCCTGCCCCCCCGGAGGGTTGAGGACAACTGGAGCGAGCGTCGGCAGATCGCGTTCGCCCACTAGGCTTCCCGAAGGAGGCAACCTAGATGAGTCAGCTGATCGACACCACGGAGATGTACCTCCGTACGATCTACGAGCTGCTCGAGGAGGGCATCGCCCCTCGTCGGGCCCGGATCGTCGAGCGGCTGCACCAGACCGGCCCCACTGTCTCCCAGACGGTCGCGCGGATGGAGCGGGACGACCTCCTGACCATCGACGGCGAGCGGCTCATCCAGCTCAGCCCCGCGGGTCATTCGGCGGCGGTCGAGGTGATGCGCAAGCACCGTCTCGTCGAGCGCCTGCTCCTCGACATCATCGGCCTCGACATCGCGCTCGTGCACGACGAGGCCTGCCGCTGGGAGCACGTCGTGTCGCCCGCGGTCGAGGAACGGCTCGTCATCCTCCTGGGCGACCCGCAGACCTCTCCGTACGGCAACCCCATTCCGGAGAGCGGCGACAGCGGTGCGGCGGCACTGCTGGCGTTCCGCCATGGCAACCGGCCCCTGACCGAGATGGTCACCGATGAGCGCATCACCGTGACGATCCAGCGGATCGGTGAGCACCTGCAGCAGGAGCCGGAGCTCGGCGCAGTGCTCGGGCTGGGGGTCATGCCGGGCGCGCAGGTGACGGTCACGGCCACGCCTCGCGGTGTGGAGATCTCCACTGGCAAGGGCCAGGCGGTGCTTCCCGACAACGTGGCCGAGCACCTCTTCGTCAGCGTGTGACGTGGACGCCTCGCTCAGATCGCTGCTGCGGGGTCACTGGTACGACGCGGTGGTGGCCGTGCTCCACGACCATGGCTCCGACGACCCGCGCCTGCAGCACGCCGAGCGGCTCGCGGTGGCGGCGAAGCGGATCCTCGATCTCGACGCGGAGGACTTCGGCCAGATCGGCTCCGAGTTCGACGCCGGCTGGGCACGGTCGGTGGAGAGCGCGTCCTTCCCGATACAGCCGCGCGATCCTCAGCGAGGGGCCCTCGCGTCGCTGGATGGGCTGTACGAGCTGATGCTCGAGGTCCTCGAGCTTCGAGCCCGTCGGCACGAGCCGCTGCAGGTCGTGGTGACCGCACACCTCATCGGCGAGTACCTGCCGCAGCTGGCCTGGCAGGCGCGGCTGGGGCACGCGGGAGACCCGCTGAGGATGCGGGAGTCGGTCGGGGAGCGTTGGGGGTCGGCGAGCGCAGAATGCGCGCACACGTCGACGGCCCGCGCCGCGGCGAAGCGGTCGCTCAATGCCTGCGACGGGGACGTGGTCGGCTACACCGCGTACCTGGACAGGTTCCACTCCCGCCTGGGGAACGCCCTCGCGGTGTGCGCGATGAACCACGAGACGGTGAAGGCGGGGGAGAGGCCGGACGTGGGTAAGACGTGCCCGACGCCGTGTGGCTGGGCCGTACGTGGGTCGCTCGCGGAGCGTCGCGACCTGGACGCGCGCGTACGGCTGGCGCTGATCTATCAGGACTCGGCGATCGTCGCGTTGCGTCATCACGCGCCGGTCGGTCACTTCTTCGGCGTACCGTCGACAGCCGAGATCGTGGAGGCGTGGCTGGCCACCTGGGAGCGGCTCAATGCCCCGTGGCCCGACGGGTCGAACCCGCTGCACGGACGCGCCGCATCCGACCGTGGCGAGGCCAGCGAGGCACTGCCGGGCATGAGACGGCTGGTGTCTGCCGTGGCCGATCGGCCGATCGGACCCGGCCGCATCATCCGTACGATCGGCGACCAGATCTCCGCTGAGATCGACGCGGCGCTGCCGCTAGGGCGAGGATGATCTCGTGGCGCGGCGATTCGGAGTCGACTGGGACTCGTACCTGTACGGCTTCCACTCAGAGCGCCCCGGCGCGACCGAGCAGGTGCTCAGCCGGGCGATGAACGGCCACCACACCCCGTACCGCTGGCTCGCTCGCGCGGTGTCTGCGAGGGCCACAACCGTGCTCGATGTCGCGTGCGGGGCAGGAGCGATGACGCGAGAGCTCGAACGTCCGGGGCGGCTCGTGGTCGGCGTGGACATCTCGACGGCGGAGCTGGAGCTGGCGCAGCACCGCAGCGAGGGACCGTGGGTGCGCGGCGACGCTCTTCAGCTGCCGTTCGCCGACGAGAGCCTCGACGCTGTCGTGTCGAGCATGGGGATGGTGGTCATCCACCCCACGTCCAAGCTGCTCGAGGAGGTCGCGCGAGTGCTGCGTCCGGGCGGGATGCTGGCGTTCATCGCCCCGACCGTACGGCCCGTGTCGCCCGGGGATGTACGAGTGGGAGCCAACCTGGCCTCGCGCCTGCGGACGTTGCCGCGATTCCCCGGCCCGCTCGAGTTCACCGACTTCGCCGCGACGCTGCGCAGCCACGGGATGCGCAAGTACGAGGACGGGCGCGAGCGGTACCGGATCACGATCCACTCGCGGGCGGATGCCGAGCTGATGATCGACGCGCTGTATCTGCCGGCCACCAGCCAAGCGCGCCTGGACGCGGCGATCGCGTATCTCGAGCACGAGGTACGGAAGAACGGAAAGGTCGAGCTAGCGGTCCCGATGCGGCGGATCGTGGCGCTCAAGTAGGGAGCCTTACCGCGCTGAGCAGATGTTCGGTGGAGCGATCGGCGCTGGTGGTCAGGCCTGCTCTGCCCCTGCGGCGGCTTCAGCCTTGAGCTTCTCGATGTCGACCTTCTCGACCTCGGCGAGGAGCCCGTCGAGCTGCGCGGCATTCAGCGCGCCTGCCTCGCGGTAGAGGAGCATTCCGCCCTTGACCACCATGAGCGTCGGGATGCTCGTGATCTCGAGCGCACCGGCGATGTCCTGATTGGTCTCGGTGTCCAGCTTGGCGAACGTGAGGTCCGGGTGCTTCTCGCTCGCGGCCTCGAAGATCGGGCCGAAGCGCTTGCAGGGACCGCACCACTCCGCCCAGAAGTCGATGAGGATGACGTCGGACTTCTCGATCGTCTCAGAGAAGTTCGCGCTGGTGAGTTCGACAGTAGCCATATGTGTCCATTACCTCCGCCTACCCCCAACCACGTGGTGAGAGCGTTCATTCCGAGCCTGGGTCCCGCGACTCGAGCGCGGCCCTGGGAGGATTCGAACCTCCGACACAAGGTTTAGGAAACCTCTGCTCTATCCCCTGAGCTACAGGGCCTGGCGGCTCCGCCATTCTGACAGGTCGGGGGCGCGTGCGTCGACGCGACTGGGTGCATCCCTCACGGAGTGAGAGCCGCTTCGGGGACGTGCAGCAATACGGGGCCCTGAATGATACCAGCGAGACCCCCTCAACCTGTGTGTTCGCCCTTCAACATGTGAGTCTTCTCACCTGGCCTTGTGGCCGGGGTCCCACTGACCTAGAGTGATCCAACGAGAGCGGCGCCGAGGATGATGTCTCCTGGGGGTGGGTAGACGGCTTTCAGCCCTTCACTTGGCGCCGCTCTCATCTTTGCCTGTAGGCCTGGTCCATCGGATCAGGCCTTTGGTGTGTGTACGGGCTGTGTCGGTGCGGAATGTGTCTGTGCGCGCTGGGCGAGGGCGGATCACCGCCACGACAAGGGGTGCACCTACGATGCCGCTATGAGTTCCAGCCGCTGGGCGACCGTACTGGCGACGTGCCTCGTGGGCGAATCCGTCGATCTCGCCGACACCCCACCCGATGCCCGTCTCGTGCTCGCGGCCCTGGAGCAGGCGGGCTGGCCGGCATCGCGGATCGCTGCGATTGCCCGTGCACGGTTCGATGCCGAGGAGGCATGGCCGTTCCCGGTGGCCATGGAGGTCGTGGCCGCCGGGCCTGCGCAGTGGTACGCGCTCGTGGGCCAGGCCCGGACGATGCTGGACCTCGACGGTGTCGTCCAGCCGCAACCCACCCGCACGACCCTCACGGCCGACGAGCGGCGACTGCTCAGTGACGTTCCGCCTCACTGGTGACGCACGACGGCCCCCCGACATGAGTCGGAGGGCCGCGCTGGGTGAGGCTGCTGACGCCTCGACCGAAAGGTCAGGCGGACTTCTGGGCCGCGAGGAGGTCGCGGATCTCGATGAGCAGGTCCTCGGTGGTCAGGACGATGGCTGCGTCAGGGACCGGCTTCTTGAGGCGAGCGCTGAAGGCTTCGTACGGCTTCACGAGGCCGAAGTAGACGACCGCGGCCAGAATCACGAATGAGACGAGTCCGGTGAGGAAGGGGCCGACGCTGGTGAGGCCACCCGGCTGCCAGGCGTCGAAGTTCGGCGAACCGCCGACCTTGGCGAGGAGCTCGATCACGATCTTCGTGAAGCCCTGGACGACGGTCGCGAAGGCGCCGCCGATGATGAAGGCTACGGCGAGCTCGATCAGGTTGCCGCGGAAGATGAAGTCTTTGAATCCCTGCATGGGTGTGCCCTTTCGGAGGCGGGTCGCGGAGCCCCCAAGGCCCCGCGGTTCCGGGAGAAAATACCATTGAAGGGGCGACGGTTCCTGTCTTTCGCCGATCGTGTTGCACGTTCATACTGGGGTGTGAACCGTGCCACCGAAGGGGTATCGGGCAGCCATGACTCCTGACCAGCGGCTTGCCGCGTACCGCCGGAAGCGCCGCACGGATCGCTCGGGCGAGCCCAGGGGAGCGTACGTTCCCGCGCAGCCGGCCCAGCGGCCTCGGTTCGTGGTCCAGCGTCACGACGCCCGGAACCTGCACTTCGATGTACGGCTGGAGGTCGACGGCGTGCTCGTGTCGTGGGCTGTCCCGAAGGGGCCGTCGCTCAACCCCGCGGACAAGCGGCTGGCCCATCGCACCGAGGACCATCCGCTCACCTACGTCGACTTCGAGGGCCGGATCAGCGAGGGCTACGGCGCCGGCACCGTGATCGTCTGGGACATCGGGACGTACGACAATCTCACCACCGTCGACGGCGTGCCGGTGGCTGCCGCGGATGCATTGGCCAAGGGCCACATCACGGTTGGTCTCCACGGCCACAAGTTGACAGGGGCGTTCGCGTTCACCCGCACAAGGATGGGCGGTGACGAGGCCAACTGGATGCTGGTCAAGGTTGACGACGAGGCCGCCGATCGCCGTCGCAGGCCTACCTCGACACGGAACGAGTCAGTCCTCACGGGCCGTACGAACTCCGACCTGGAGGTCGGATGACCGACCGCGAAGCCCGCACAACCTCCTTTACGCCCCCGAACACGTATCACCCGATCGCCAGCGTCAGGGTCGACGACGACATCGCCATCGTGATCGCGCCGGCCTCCGCTGCCGTCACCCGTACGAGCAGCACCGTCGCGCCCGTACCGCTCAGTACGTTGCCGCTGCCGACCGCGGGCACGGCCACCACGAGCACGTGCGAGGCGACCGGTTGCGCCGACGTGGTCGCGTACAGAGTCACGCGTGTGCCAGGCGGCGCCAAGGAGGCCAGCTCAGGGTTGTCGAGCTTGACGCTCAGCACGACCGTGCCGTCGGTGGCAACTCCACCGACGAGCGTGAGGTCGGTCAGGATCTGCCCACGACGGATGCCGGTGCCTGCCACCTTTCCGATCGCGTCCTGGGTCTGGGTGAGTACGCCATCTGGCACCGCTTGGCGCGGCATCCGGGCCAACCCGACGTCGGCGTCCGTGACCGTGGAGCCGGCGGCGACGAGCCGGTTGGCCACGACAACGGTGACGAGGTCGGCCGTGTCTTTGCCGGTCACCGCCGACAGCGCCGCGAAGACGGTCACCCCGGCGAGTACGGCGGCCACGCCGCGCCGGTGCCAACGGATGAGGTTGATGATCTTTCCTGAGGTCCACACCCCGGACACTGTGCGTCTGGTCGCGGATCCGTCAGTTGTCCCCAGATGTCGTGACGAGGAATCTCCCTGTGGACAAAGGCGTACGGGCCTAGTCCTCGACCTTGATGGCGACGTTCGTGCGCCAGGTGGCCTTGTCGGGATCGGTCAGACGATCGGTGAGGTACGACTCGTACCGGCAGCGGAACGCGTCGCCGCGGGGGTCGTCCCACCGATCCCACGCCACGCCGGTCTCCCGAGCCCATTCGACCAGCGCCTTGTTGCCCTTGTAGGCGTTGTTCCTGCCCGTGTAGGTCAGGTTCGCGTATCGCCCCGCCGGGATGCTGCCGGGCCTCACGCGGCCATCTCCCGCCACGGCCTCAGCCACCGGAACACCGACCTCGAGGTCGAACTCCGTCCCCATGTTGATGACGTAGAAGCGGTGGAAGGCCGGACCAGTCGGCTCAATGCCTTCACCGGCCATCCATTTCCGAAGCTCCTTGAGAAGCCTGATCGTCTCGGTGGAGAGGTCCTTCGACGGAATCCACAGCCGCACTCCCACGTAGGGCTGCTCGGCGCGGTTCTCGATCGTGGGATCAGTGAGGAACTGCATGTCGCCTCCGAATGTGGCGAGGGAACTCGTGCTCAGGCGGCGGAGGTCGTCGACGAGGTCGACGGCTTCGACGAGGAGCCCGAGCCGGACGTCGATGCCGACTTCTCGCCGCTCGACGACTTCTCAGAGCCTGACGACTTCTCAGAGCCGGGCGACTTCTCGGACGAGCTGCTGGGGGTTGCGGCGGCGGCCTTGCCCTTGGTCCGGTTGTCGGTCGCGTAGAAGCCCGAGCCCTTGAACACGACGCCGACGGCCGAGTAGACCTTGCGCAGCGTGCCGTCGCACTCCGGGCACTCGGTCAACGAGGGATCGGAGAACTTCTGCACGGTCTCCAGCTCGCTGCCGCAGTCGACACAGCGGTACTGGTAGGTGGGCATCGGCGATTCCTCCAAGTTGGGCGTACGGGCCGTCGCCGAGCAACCTCGTGGACGAGCCGTGGAAATGGTACCGCCTGCTCAACGCACGCCCGTGGCGCTGGATTCCGGGTGGACCGGGCGCTCAGCGGCACCGCACGACGCGCACCGGGGTGACGATCACCGACACGGGCAGATCCCACGGATCGGGCGGCACCGACTCGTACAGCTCATCGTCGTTCAGCAGCATCCAGCGTGGGGAGCTCGTTCCGACCAGCGACCGGTCGTACCAGCCGCCGCCCGTCCCGAGCCGATCGCCCGCCGGCGTGCCCGCGATTCCCGGCATGATGACCAGCTCCGCCTCCTCGATCGCAGCTGGACCCAGCGGTTCCGACGCGGGTTCGGGGATGCCCCACAGCCCGCTGCGCAGCCCCTCGCGCCCGTCGTACACAGCCCATTCCCCCACGCCCCGCGGCCCAGCAGCCGTCGCCGAAAGCACAGGCAGCAGTACGGTCGCGCCTCGGGCGACGAGGGCGTCCAGAAGCTCCGCGGTTCCCGGTTCGTCGCCGGCGCTCGCGTACGCGGCCACGACACGGGGCGTCCAGTCTCCGAGCTCACCGAGCAGCAACTCCGTACGCGCTCGGTCGTCGGCGAGCCGGACGTCACGGTGTCGCGCCGCTCGCACGCCGCGGACCACCGCGCGGACCGCATCCTTGGTCGGCTGGGCGATTTGCCGGATCGCCCGCTCGGCGCCCGGTATGGGTGAGGCCATTGACCTATCGTAAGGACCATGCCGTTGTTCCGTCGAAAGGCCGATGTGCCTGCGCCAGTACGGGAGACGGTGTGGCCGCCCTTTCCGACGCCCGCGCCCGATCTCGGCACGTCGCGCAGCATGGCCGCGCACCGCGAGTTCCTCCTGGGCCTCATCGAGCCCCTGATGCCGTTCGGCGTGGCGCTCGTTGACGCCGTCGGACTGCAGGTCAGCGAGAGCATCCACGCCGAGTCGCCTGTACCTGGCTTCGACGCGGCCGCTGTCGATGGCTACGCCGTTCGTGCCGTTGACGTACGCGGTGCGACCCCGCGTACCCCCGTACGGCTCCCTGTCGACGGTCAGGTCTGGGCCGGCGACGATCCGCTGCCTGCGATGACGTCGCGCCTGATCCGAGCCGGGCAAGGACTGCCGATCGGCGCCGACACCGTCGTGGCTACGGCGATCACCGACGGCGGCGCGGCGACGGTCACCATCTCGGCCACCGCGCTCCGCGGCCAGAACGTCAGCGATGAGGGCTCGGACATCGAAGAAGGCGCGCTCCTCGTGGAAAAGGGGACCGTGCTCACCCCGTCCCTCGTCGCGGTGCTCGCGGCGAGCGGGATCGACAAGGTGATCATTCGGCCCCGCCCGCGGGTCGTCGTCATCGCGATCGGCAGCGAGCTGGCGGCACCCGGCCGTGCGCTGGGTACTGGTGAGAAGTTCGACGCCGACTCGAACCTGCTGGCTGCAGCTGCCAAGGCACTCGGGGCCGAGGTGTGGCGCGTGGGCGTGGTCCGCGACGATGCCGCAGAAGTACGACAGCTGCTTGCTGACCAGCAGATCCGCGCCGACCTCATCGTGGTGAGCGGTGGTCTCACGAACGGGCCGGACAGTGTCGTCGGGACGGCGATCCACGAGCTCGGCCCGTACGACATCGCCGAGGTCGCGCTCGAACCGGGCGGTTGGCAGGGCTTCGGCATCCTCGGCGACGACGAGGTTCCGGTCATCATGGTGCCCGGGGAGCCGGTGAGCGCGTTCGTCGCGTTCGAGGCGTTCGTGAGGCCGGCGATCCTGCAGCTCATGGGTGCCGAGCCGGTCCTGCCCGAGACGTACGTGGCCAAGGCAGCGATGGGGATGCCCTCCACACCGGGCGTGCTCGAGCTGCGTCGCGGGCTCGCGACCGAGAACGCTGCAGGCCTTGTCGTGTCGCTCGTGGGCGCCGCCCACGCGCCACTGCTGGTGAGTGAGCTTCCCCAGGCGAATGCTCTTGTGCTGCTGGATCCGGACACCGACTTCGTTGCAGCTGGTGACGAGGTCAACATCTGGCTGCTGGACGGCTGAGCCCTGGACATGTCCGGGCCCACCTACCCGGCGGACCATCGCTGGCCTGCCACGATCACGTACGGCGGCGTGACACTCGCCCCCTTCCGCAGGCGCGACGTACGAGCGTGGGAACTCATGCGGCGCCGCAACTCCGCGTGGCTGCGCACGTGGGACGCCACCACCCCTCCGGGCGGCCAGCGGCTCGCGGCGCGGTCGATGATCGGCCAGTTCACGTACGAGGCGAAGCGTGGCGAGATGTTGCCGTGGCTCGTGTGGTTCGACCCGACGGGGGAGGGCAAGCCGGAGCTCACGGGGCAGCTCACGGTGTCGGCCATCCGTTACGGCGCGGCGCGCTGGGCGAGCATCGGCTACTGGATCGACCAGCGGTGGGCAGGCCGCGGCATCATCCCGGCCGCCGTGGCCCTGGCGACCGACTACTGCTTCCGGACCATGAACCTCCACCGCGTCGAGATCGACATCCGGCCCGAGAACGTCGCTTCGCTGCGGGTCGTGCAGAAGCTGGGCTTCCGGCACGAGGGGCTGCGGCCGCGGTTCCTCCACATCGACGGCGAGTGGCGCGACCACGAGTGCTTCGCGCTCAACGCCGAAGAGGTGCCTGGCGGGATGTGGGAGAGGCTTGGTCCGGGGGTCCCGCGGGTCGACTGAGCCGTACGTAGGACGCGGGTGACGCATGAGTCTGGTGCGATTCGTGATCCTCGGCGTGGCACCTGGCCGGTCTCGCGATGGGTTGCCGTACATTCGTCGGCATGGGCACTACTGGGCTGATCTTCGGCGGCCTCGTCGCCGCGTGGTTGGCCTACCTCGTGCCGTGGTATCTCAGCCATCGCGACCAGACGCCGATCGACGTCGAGCACACCCTGAACTTCACCGATGACGCGAAGCTGCTCCACCTCAGCGAGGACGCCGAGATGGCCGAGCCGGCTGACGTGTCGACCCCGTTGCTGCGGGCCGCGTTGAAACGGGAGCTGCACGTACGGTCGTTGCGGGCGGCTCGTCGCCGCAGCCGCGTGTTGCTCCTGCTGGTGCTCTCCGTCGTTCTTCTCGGCGTGACAACGGGTTTCGGGCTGACGCGCTGGTGGACCGTGGCGGTCGGCGGCGGTGCTCTCGTCGTGTGGCTGTTCGCCTCGAAGTGGAGCATGGCGCTCGTGTACCGGCGGCTCGACGCCAAGCTCGCCGACATCGAGCTGTCCGACGACGAGGAGACGATCGCGATAGCGCTCCCCGACGCCTCACTCGGCCAGGACGACCTCCTCGCCGAGCATGAGCTCTCGATCGAGATCTCCGGACCCGTACCGACGATGAGCCTGTGGGACCCGATCCCCGTCACGCCGATCACGTACGTGTCGAGGCCGCTGACGCCACGCACCGTACGCACCATCGACCTCTCAGCCCCTCAGGCGCCGGGTCCAGTCGTTCCGGTGACGGCCGACGAGGGCCTCGAGAGCGACGTGCGCGAGCACCGCAGGGCCTCCGGGGAGTAGCGCTCGGCGCTTCGGTCGTCGGTCGATCGCACGTCGGTCGCAGTTCGTGATCCTTCGTCCGTGAGCCCCATCGAGGAGCCATGACGCGCCGANNTCGTGACCCCTGAACCGCCCACAACATCGAGGAGCCACGACACGCCGAGCATCGTCACAGGACCTCGCAGACGCCGGCTCCTCGACCGGTCCGGAGCGGCCTCAGGGCGCCCGTTCAGGTTCCCGTCCGGCGGGGGCGCTGTGCTAGTCTTGGCAGCCGCAAGGGGCTATAGCGCAGTTGGTAGCGCGTCTCGTTCGCAATGAGAAGGTCAGGGGTTCGAATCCCCTTAGCTCCACCATCCGAGGCTGGCTAGGACGCGTGACAGACGGCGTCAGGTAGTGGGTCCCAGGCGGTTGTCACGGCAAGGGGCGGTCCAGTCGGACCGCCCCTTCTTCGTTGTTCGCGCCCCGCACCGAGGGCCGACGAGCACGGCTGGGACTACGTCAGTGGGCCGCGCGCAACCTCGTACGGCGCCGCATGATGAGCAGAAGCACAGCGCCGAGAATGATCGTGGGGATACCGCCGATGAGGAGTCCCCAGCGGCTGCCGAACTGCGAGGCGGCCCAGCCGACGAGCGGGCCGCCGATGACGGTGCTGCCGCCCCAGGCGAGTGCCCACAACGCCATGACACGGCCACGCATTTCGGGGCGTGCGGCGAGCTGGAGCGTCGTTTTGGCGGTGGAGTTGAAGGTGATAGAGCCGTACCCGACGAAAGCCAGGGCGATGAGGGCGATGGGCAGACTGGGTGCCAGGCCGGCGATGGTGATGGCTGCCCCCCACCCGATGGCCGTGATCGCCAGCGTTGAGGAATGCCGGGGTGCGGCGCGGCTGGCTGCGATCAGTCCGCCGACGACGGCGCCGATGGCCATGACGGCCGCCATAACGCCGTACGTGGCCGCGTTGCCATGGAACGCGCCTACGGCCAGCAGAGGCAGCGAGATCGGGAACTCGTAGGCGAGAATTCCGGTGACGGTGAGCATCAGCAGCGGGATCGCCAGCTCCGGTGTGTGGAGGGCGTAGCTGAACCCTTCCCGGACCTGTCCGGAGCCTCGTGGGGCGCGAGCCGCGGGCGTCAGCTCGGCCGTGTGCATGAGGGCGAGGCTGACGAGCACGGCGCCGAACGACACCGCATTGAGGATGAAGCACCATGGGATGCCGACGAGTGCGACGAGAGCGCCACCGATCACCGAGCCGAGGATTCGGGCGACGTTGATCGAGACGGAGTTGAGGACGACCGCGTTGGCGAGCGTCTCGCGGGTGACGAGCTCGGAGATGAGGCTCTGGCGTGCGGGGTTGTCGAACACGGTCAGGCATCCGAGGAACAGCGAGAGCGCAAGGAGCAGCGGGTACGTCATCACCCCGGACCAGTCCAGAGCGGCGAACGCCACCGCTCCCAGCGCCGAGGCCGTCTGGGTTATGTACAGCAGCCGCCGCTTGTCGTAGCGGTCGGCGATGAGGCCGCCGAACGGGCCGAGCAGGACGAACGGGAGCAGCCGTACGCCCGCCGCGACGCCCAGGGCGGTCCCGCTCCCGGTCAGACGCAGCGCGAGGAACGAGATCGCGAGGGTCTGCATGAACGACCCCGCGACTGAGATCGACTGGCCGATGAAGTAGAGCCGGTAGTTGCGAACCTTGAGAGATGCCCCGGCCGCCGCCATGCGTCGCGTCACGGCCCCGCCGCCCGCGACCTTCGGGGCCTCGGGATCAGTGATCGATCCACTCACAGGCCGCTCTCTTCGCGCTCATGAGGGGCGCGTGGTGGGTTCGAGTGGTAGTCGGCGAGGCGCTCAAGAATGCTGCCGGCAGCAACCAGGACCTTCTCTTCCTCCTTGGTGAGCAGGTCGCGCATGCCCTCGATGAGCCAGATGTCGCGCGTGGCGCGAGAATCGGCGACCAGCCGCTCGCCCGCAGCCGTGAGTGTGATGTTCACCCGACGGGTGTCGCCCTCATCGGGTATCCGCTCGACGAGATCCTGACCTGACAGCTCCCGGAGCGCGGCCGCGACGTTGGAGGAGGTCATCACCAGTTCGACGCCGATCTGCGTCGGCTGGGCGCCGCCATCGCTCCTGGCCACTGCGCCCAGCACCCGTACAGCCGATCGCGACAGCCCTTCTACCGGCGGGCGCTCCCGTCGCTGACGGCGCTGGAGGGCGCGCAGCTGGCCGAGCAACCGGTTGAGATCGTCGTCGTTCATCGTGGCCCTTCTGTCGCGAGGGGGATCCGCGACTGCCACTATATGACATCGCTATGTCACATAGCATATAGGCAGAGATATCGGGCTCACCCGGGACGGGCGGTCTGGCTCGAGTCCGACTGTCTTGCGAGTGAGTGGACGCTCACTCAAGGTGTCGAGCAGGGCTTCAGCGGGTGGGCATCGACGAGGTTCGGCGGCGCTCGCGTCGTACCGGGTACTCGACCGCGGTGGACGAGCTGACGATCCTCGACGCCATCGCCGGCACGCAGGCGGCCCCAGCACTGGACGTTCACGGTCACGGACCAGGACCCGGTCGGCTCGACCACATCCTCGCGACGTGACCGTGCCTCGCTATGGTGGCTGTACGCCATCGTGGGCGTGCGGACGAGAGGCTGGATGTGGAAGGTCCTACGGACTTCGAGGACATCCAGCCCGAGGCTGACGACAATCTGCGGGAGTTCATCGACCGCCTGATCGCCAAGGGCTACACGGTCGCGGATGGGAAGAGCCCTGACCCCCAGCTGATCGACCCGGGAGGCCGCGCGGTCGAGACCTGGCGCGAGGACTACCCGTACGACGAGCTGATGGACCGCGACGAGTACGAGCGTGAGAAGTACCTGCTGCAGATCGAGCTGCTCAAGCTGCAGTACTGGGGCCAGGACAACGGCGTACGGCACATCATCGTGTTCGAGGGGCGC
The DNA here is from genome assembly GCA_003158895.1 of Propionibacteriaceae bacterium. Taxonomy (GTDB): domain Bacteria; phylum Actinomycetota; class Actinomycetes; order Propionibacteriales; family Propionibacteriaceae; genus Fen-668. The sequence continues at coordinate 11,144 of PMLO01000108.1, read as the reverse complement.
GACGCCGCGGGCAAGGGTGGCACGATCAAGCGCTTCGCCGAGCACCTCAACCCGCGTGCGTCCCGCGTGGTGGCGCTCACGATGCCGACGCACCGGGAGCTCGGGCAGTGGTACTTCCAGCGCTATGTCGAGCACTTCCCCACCAGCGGTGAGATCGTGATGTTCGACCGCTCCTGGTACAACCGGGCCGGCGTCGAGCGGGTGATGGGATTCTGCACGCAGGAGCAGTACGACCTCTTCATGAAGCAGACGCCGGACTTCGAGCGGCTGATCGTCGACGCGGGCACGCACCTCACCAAGTTCTGGTTCTCGGTCACCAAGCGCGAGCAGCGGACGCGGTTCGCCATCCGTCAGATCGACCCGGTACGGCGCTGGAAGCTNNGTGCGCAGCAACGACAAGAAGCGCGCTCGTCTGGAAGCGATGCGGTACTACCTCAGCCAGTACGAGTACGAGGGCAAGGACCACGCTGTCGTCGCCGACCCCGACCCGCTGATCGTCCAGCGCGCCCGGGACACGGTCGGGGACTGAGCCCACGGAGCCTTACCTCGAGGACCCCAGTTGTGCAGGGTATGAATCTGGTGGTGGCGGTTCCGAAACCGTGGACCCGGCTTGTGCAGGTTCTGCGGCCGGTGCGAGTGCCCTGAACCTGCACAACTCGGGTTCAGCCTGCCGCCGTCATTCGGGGGCGGCTCAGAGCATGCACAACTCGGGTTTGGTAGCCCCTGAATCAGGTTCCCGCTCTCCCACCGTGGCGTGCCGAGCTCACACCCAGGCGCGCAGGGCCTCGCGGTTGTGTACGTGGTCGGCGCGGATCTGAGCCAGCGAGTCGACGCCAGGCTTCGGGTACAGGTCCTGCTCGACGACGAGCCAGCCGTCGAAGTCGGACGCGAACACCTCGTCGAGGAATGTGGTCATGGGCAGGTCGCCGACGCCGAACGGTACGAAGGTGCCGCCGGACCAGACGTCGATCATGCCCCCCTTGCGGGCGACGATGTCGCGAGCCAGCTGGACCCGTACGTCCTTGAGGTGGAGGTGGTTGACCCGGTTCCGCCAGCGCCGCCAGCCGTCGAGCACGTCGCCGCCGCCGAGCAGCAGGTGGCCGGAGTCGAACGTGAGGTCGACGTCGGTGACCTCGAGGAAGCGGTCGATCTCCTCGGGTGTCTCGACGAACGTGCACGCGTGGTGGTGGAACGTCGGTTCGAGGCCGCGGTCGCGGATGCGTCCGGCAGCCGTCGCCACGTTCTTCGCCATCGTCGCCCAGCCGCCGGCATCGAGGGTGTGGCCGGCGCCGCCTCCGGGGTTCGCCTTGCGGACAGAGTCACCGGAATCAGCGAGCGTGGGCAGCGGCAGGCGTGAGGGGGAGGTCTCGATGACAGCCGTGAAGACGTCGAGCGCGGCGTCGAGGGTGGGAAGGGCGGCGGCGAATGCGGCGTCGTCCGAGAACGGCAGGTCGACCCACCCTCCGCACAGCTCGAGCCCGTACGTCGCGAGCCTCTCGCGCAGCTCAGCGCCTCGGCCGAGGAAGCCGATGGGGCCGGAGTCGATGCCCACATAGCCGGTCTCCTGCAGCGTTGCGCAGACCTCGTCCGCGGTCGGCAGGATCAGATCGTCGGTGTCAGGGGTCAGTTCGAAGACGCCGAAGCTGACGGGCGCTCCGGCCAGAGTTGCGGACATATACAGCTCCTCGCTGAGTGAATGTCAAGACAATACAGCTGAGGGTTCTTGGGGAGGTGCCTCGGGCACGCCTGGGGCTCGGGGATGACCCTCGTGGGTGACGACGTCGTCGTAACGCTGAGTAGATCCACTTGTTGGAGGAGACATGGCCAAGTTGAAGTTGGAAACGGCCAACGCTGTGTCGCAGACGCTGCTCATCCCGTTGTGGGCGAGGGCTGTGGAACAGCGCGAACGCGAGCCTCTCGTGACGGATCCCCTGGCCGCAATGATGGTTTCCGAGATCGACTACGACTGGCGACGGATCCGACTCTCCCGCGGTGATCTGGTGCAGATAGTGGTTCGGCTGCGCGAGTTCGACAGGTTCGTACGCGACTTCCTGGGGCGCAATCCCGGTGGGACTGTCGTGCAGCTCGGATCCGGCCTGGACGCGCGGTTCCAGCGGGTCGACAACGGCCAGGTCCTCTGGATCGATCTCGACCTTCCGGATGTCATCGCGCTTCGGCGGCAGCTGTTGCCTGAGTCGGAGCGGGATCGCTACCTGGCTGCGTCGATCACAGACCCGGGCTGGATGGACGAGGTCGCACGCCTCGATGGCTCTCCAATCCTGTTCGTGGCCGAAGCCGTGCTGCCTTACCTCGAAGAGTTTCAGGTGAAGGAGTTGTTCCTTGAGCTCCAGGGGAGCTTCCCGGGGGCCCAGCTCGTGACTGACGTCTGCACGCCGTTCGCCGTTCGGACCGACAACCTCCACCTCCTCGTCACCGGCTCTGCGGCGCGGATGCACTGGGCTGTACGGGACCCGCGCGAGCTCGAGTCGTGGAGTCCTGGAATCAGGCTCGTGGAGTCCTTCTCCTACTTCGGCGACCCGCATCCGCGGATGGGTCTCCCGTCGTGGTTCGGACGCGTGCCGCTGATCAGTCGGGCCAGCACGATCCAGCGCTACGAGCTCGCGGCGCCCTCTGGATGAGTGTCGGAGGGCCCGCCTAGAGTGCCGGGCATGGCGCATCCGATCATGTACGACGAGGACGACCCAGTCCTCGCGCGCCTGCGCGAGATCGCGCTGGGCTTCCCACATGCCGCGGAGAAGGTCACGCATGGATGGCCCGCGTTCTACACGGTCAAGGTGTTCGGCTACTTCGGGGGCAGCATCAAGGTCGATGGCACGTACGTGAGGCACGACCAGTCCCTCCTGGTTCTGCCCGACCCGGGGGAGTACGAGGCGCTTGCGCAGGACGAGCGCGTGTACCGACCGGCGTACCTCGGTCCGTACGGCTGGCTCGGCCTCGACCTCACGATCGACATGGACTGGACGGAGGTGGCAGAGCTCCTCGACGCGTCCTACCGGATCACGGCGTCGCGTCAGCTGGTGGCTGAGCTCGACGTGCGGCGCTGACGCAACCGCCTGCAACGTCCGGGTTTGCCTGCCGTGCTGGGGTAAGCATGAGGAACACCAACGAGGAGGACCCATGGAGTACCGGCTGATGGGCAGCACCGGCGTGAGCGTTTCGCGCCTGTGTCTGGGCACGATGACGTTCGGCAAGGAGACCGACGAGTCTGGAGCGCATGCGCAGCTGGACGCGTTCGTCGCGGCGGGCGGAAACTTCGTCGACACCGCGGACGTGTACCAGGCGGGCGTTTCCGAGGAGATCATCGGGCGCTGGTTCGCGTCGCGACAGGGCATGGCCGACGAGATCGTGCTGGCCACCAAAGGACGCTTCCCGATGGGTGATCACGTCAACAGCGTCGGCCTGACGCGCAAGCACCTCACCACCGCGCTCGACGGCAGTCTGCGCCGACTGGGTGTGGAAAGGATCGACCTGTACCAGGTGCACGCGTTCGACCCGCTGACGCCGCTCGAAGAGACGCTGCGGTTCATGGACGACGCGGTGAGCGCCGGCAAGATCTCGTACTTCGGCCTGTCGAACTTCCTCGGCTGGCAGATTGCGGCCATCAGCGAGCTCGCAGCGTCCACGGGGCGTGTGGCGCCGGTGATGCTGCAGCCGCAGTACAACCTGCTGACCCGCTTCATCGAGCTGGAGATCGTGCCGGCCTGCTTGGAGTACGGGCTCGGGATCATGCCGTGGAGCCCGCTCGGCGGCGGCTGGCTGACGGGGAAGTACGCGAGGGACTCGATGCCTACCGGCGCCTCTCGGCTCGGTGAGGACCCGAAGCGGGGCATGGAGAACTACGACGCGCGCAATGCCGATCCGAAGGTGTGGGACATCCTCGACGCGGTGAAGGACGTGGCCGATCGCCGAGGTCTGACCATGGCGCAGGTGGCGCTCGCGTGGACGGCCGACCAGGCCGGCGTCGTCTCGCCGATCCTCGGGAACCGTACGGGCGAACAGCTCGCGGAGGCGCTCACGATGGCAGACACGCATCTCGACGACGATGATCTCGCTCACCTCACCGAGGTGTCAGCGCCTGATCTGCCGCAGTACCCGTACGGGCCGATGGGCCAGAGCCAGCGCAGCCGTCCGATCAACGGAGGACGCGCGAGCTGAAGCCAGAGTTGTCCACAGGGCCGAGATTCAGGTCTCGGTTCTGTGGATAAGTGACGGATCGCGTCCTTCTCGCCCATGGTCTGGGTATGACGACGATTACTGAAGTTGGCTCCGCCGTGATGCCACCATGGGCCGGGCGCGATCCGGTGGGCCAGGCGTACTACCTGGACGAGTACGGAGTAGCGGTGACGGACGAGCGAGGCTTGTTCGAGCTCGTAGCCCTGGAGGTGTTCGTTGTGGGCCTGTCGTGGCTCACGGTGCTGCGCCGACGAGATGCGATGCGGGAGGCATTCGGCCGGTTCGAGGTCGACGTCGTCGCGGCGTTCGACGAGGCCGACGTGTCTCGACTGCTCGCCGACGGCCGGCTGATCCGTAACGAGCGCAAGATCCGCACGGTCATCGCGAACGCGCGGGCTGCGGTCGAGCTCCGCGGTGACGGAGGGTTGCAGGCCGCGGTCTGGGATGTCCAGCCCGAGGTGACGCCCACGCCGCGAACGCTCGCCGAGGTGCCGACGACGTCCGAGGCGGGCGACAAGCTCTCCGACATGCTCCACGTCAAGGGCTTCAGCGGCATCGGGCCGACCACCATGCACGCGCTGCTCGGTGCCGCCGGAGTCCTCGACCTGCACCTGGTGGGATCGCCGGCCCGCAACCGAACAAGCCTGTGGACACGTACGGGGCATCGCCGATCACGACCTGTACTGGAGGGGTGATCGTCGTGCTCCGCGAGGGATTCCGGGCGCGGACATAGCGACGGCCCGGTCCGCCGAAGCGAGCCGGGCCGTCGGATGCTGCGAGTCAGGCCTTGTCGGTCTCGACCGGAACGTCGTCGTCTGCGTACGCACCAGGTGGGTCGAACACGAGCGCCGCGCCGTCCGAGGCGTCGCGGAGCTCCTTGGGAGCGAGCCAGCGAGCCAGGTGGTACAGACCCACGGCAACGATCGTGCCGAGCGCGATGCCGGAGAGCGTGAAACTGTCGGAGAACTTCAGCGACACGTTGCCGATGCCGATGACGATGCCCGCGGCGAGGGGAACAAGGTTGATCGGGTTGCCGAAGTCGACGTTGTTCTCCTTCCAGATCTTCGCGCCGAGGAGGCCGATCATGCCGTAGAGCACGACCGTGATGCCGCCCAGCACGCCGCCCGGGGTCGCCGAGATGACAGCGCCGAACTTGGGCGAGAGGCCGAACAGGACCGCGACGAGCGCCGCCACGAAGTAGGCAGCGGTCGAGTAGACCTTGGTGGCCGCCATGACGCCGATGTTCTCGGCGTACGTGGTGGTCGGGCCCGCGCCGACGAAGGTGGCGATCATCGAACCGGCGCCGTCAGCGGCGATCGCACGGCCGAGGTACGGGTCGAGCTTGTCGCCAGTCATCTCCGCGACGGCCTTCACATGGCCGGTGTTCTCGGCGAGGAGCGCGATGACGACGGGGAGCGAGACGAGGACGAACGCCAAGTTGAACGTCGGGAGGTGGAACCCGACGACGTTCGTGGCCGCGTTGAGCTTCCAGTTGGCGAGGTCGGTCATGGGTGGGAGGCCGAACCAGTGGGCAGCGTTGACGTTCGTCCAGTCGACGCGGAAGTGGGTGGTGATCTTGCCGGCAGCGGCGGAGTAGGAGGTGATCTGGCCGGTGATGAGGTCGAGCAGCCAGCTCAGTACGTAGCCGACGATCAGCGACAGGAAGATCGCGATCCGGCCGATGAAGCCCTTGAAGCCGACGCTGATGGCGACGACGACGAGCATGACGATGAGGGCGACCCACTGGTCCTGCGGCCAGTACGTGCCGGCGACCACGGGGGCGAGGTTGAAGCCGATCAGCATGACCACGGCGCCGGTGACGGCCGGAGGCAGCAGCTTGTGGATCACTCCGGTGCCCATGAAGTGGATGATCAAGCCGACCATGAAGAGCGTCAGTCCGGTGACGAACATCGCACCGGTGAGGTCGGACGGCTTGCCGCCCGCGCCGTAGATGGCGGTCGCGACACCGACGAAAGAGGCCGACGAGCCGAGGTAGCTGGGGACGCGGTGGTTCACCACGAAGAGGAACACGAGCGTGGCAATGCCGCTCATCATCACCGCGAGCTGCGGGTTGAGGCCCATGAGCAGCGGGAACACGAACGTCGCTCCGAACATGGCGACGACGTGCTGAGCGCCAAGCCCGATCGTCTTGCCCCACGAGAGTCGTTCGCGCGGCCCGACTACCGAGCCGCTTGATACATCAGTTTTCAGTGTCCAAAGCGCCATCGGCGTCTCCCTTCCGTTGGGAATCCTATGGGTCGCCTGAGGGCTTCACAGCGGGGGGTCGAAATAGCGATCCGTCGGCATCCGGCGCGCCAGGAGGACCCGCGCTGACGCGTGGTCGCCGTGGCTCCCAGTAGGATCCAGCCATGGCCTGGCAGTCGTCCTCACTAGCTGGCGCGAAAGACGTCGTGGTCCTCGGGGCCACCGTCGCGGGCCTCACCACCGCGATCGAGATCGCGCGCGCGGGCGCGTCCGTGACCGTCCTCGACCCGAGTCATTCCACGCGCTTCGGGCTCGGCCTCATCACGGTCGGACAAGGCTCGACGCTGCGCGAGATCGAGCTGCACCGCGGCGCTGCCGCTGTGACCACATACGTCGACTGGACCCGCCGAGCCGGCGACTGGCTGCGGCTCACGCTTCCCGGTCACGACGTGACGATCACAGACCACGACGCGTACGAGCTGTGCGTCGACGGACACCTCGCGTTCCATCTCGTCCAGGAGAAGCGTCTGTTGCGCCTCGCCGACGAGGAGGTCGGCATCGTCGACGACGTGCCGCTGCCGCTCGTTGTCCGGCCTGCGCTGCACCTCCCGGACCAGGCGACGGTCGATTCGTGGGCCCACCGCACCGCACTCACCGACCTGGCCAACGGCCTGGGCGTGACGATCGTCCGCGACGTCGAGCTCGGCCGGTTCCGTCGGCGACATGAGTGGGAGGTGCCGTACCGGGTCGGAGNNCTCGACCTGGCCACCGTCGTCCACCCCATCATCGAAGCTGAGGGGGACTGCAACGAGATCCACACGTTCGTCGACACGCCCGCGGCCCTCGTCTACGGTTCGCGCGGCTTCACCGTCGTGGTGGGCCAGCCCGTCAGCGAGGTACGCGAACGCCCGGCGGCTGCCGACCTCGTCGGTTGGGTGACCAGCCAGCTCAAGCGGCAGGTCACGAAGGTGCGCGCCCGATATGCCGAGGTCACCGCCGATCGCGTACCGGTCGTCGGTGCGATTCCTCTGCTGCGCGGAGCCTGGGTCGCGCGCGGGTTCGGGTTGTACGAGACCACGTCGGCCACTGCCGCCGGCCTTCAGCTGGCAGAGGCGCTCGTCTCTGGCGGGCCCCAGCCATGGGCCCCGCTCCGCGTCCCAACGGGCCCGCTCGCCGCGTGGCGCCGCTGGGCCGGCCGCGACATGGACCCGATGGTCGACGTCCCCAACGTCCTCAATCGCCGCGGTCTGATCTAGCCGCTCAACCGCTGGGCGATCGGCCCTTCATGACGTCTGCCCGTCCGGCGCCCGCACAGACCCTCCGGGATAGTGGTGCAGGGTAGTCGTCTACTTCTGCGAGAGGCGACCGAGCGCGTCGACGACGAGGTCCCAGAAGCGGTCCTTGTCGAGTGTCGTGGCGACGTGGGTACGCCGTCGTGCCGCGGCGGCCTCCCGTACCTCCGGGATCGAGAGCTCGGGGTCGAACACCGTGTACGTCATGCCGGACGTCCAGCGTCCCGTGAGCTCGACGGCGACGAACGCGTCGCGCGTCGCGAACACAGCAGGATCGATGAGCCTCGCCACGCAGCACGGGTCATGTACAGGCGGGTCGGGGAAACCGAAGCGCTCGAGGTACGTGGAGCGGAAGAACCCGAGCATGTCGGTGACGAACGTCGCGAGCGGACCGCCGACAGCCGTGATGCGCTCGATGACGTCGGGGGTCGCCGTGGCCTGATGGGTGAGGTCGAGCCCGACCATCGTCACGTCCCAGTCGGCCGCGAAGACGGCCTCTGCCGCCTCTGGATCGACGTAGATGTTGAACTCGGCCGCCGAGGTCACGTTGCCCCGCGTGTACGCACCGCCCATGAGCACGACCGACTTCACCCGCTCGACGATGCGCGGCTCCTTGCGGATCGCGAGCGCGATGTTGGTCAGCGGCCCCGTAGGCACCAGATGAACGGTTCCCGGCTCCGACGCCATCACGATGTCGATGATGACGTCGACCGCGTGACGCGGATCGAGCTCGGTCGTCGCCGCCGGCAGGACAGGTCCATCGAGCCCCGAGTCGCCGTGGATGTCCTCCGCGACGTACTGGGGCCTCACCAACGGACCCGCGGCGCCCGCAGCGATGGGCACCGTGATGCCGCCGGCCGCGCACACCGACATCGCGTTCCGAGTCACCTTCTCGAGCGTCTGGTTGCCCGCGACGGTCGTGATGGCCAGCAAGTCGATGTCGGGATTGCCTGCGGCGAGCAGGATCGCGATCGCGTCGTCATGGCCAGGGTCGCAGTCAAGGATGATCTTCTCCACGAGGGGCGAGCCTATGCGGATGGGCGGCGGCGCGTTGCTGAAGGAGCGACCCACTTCCATACGATTCGCAGCACCTGCTATGGTTAGTTAGTCGACTAACTAACCAAGGAGGTAGGCATGGGGTTCTCGACCGACAGGCCGATCTTCCTCGAGCTGGCCGACGCGATCGCGGCCGACGTACTGGCCGGGCTCTATCCGGAGGAGTCCCAAGTCCCGTCGACGACCGAGCTCGCTGCTCACTACCGCATCAACCCGGCCACGGCCGGCAAGGCGCTCAATCGGCTGGTCGATGCCGGGATCGTCTACAAGAAGCGCGGGCTCGGCATGTTCGTCACGGCAGGCGCTCCTGAGGCGCTGCGCCGCGCACGACGCGCCGAATTCCGCACCGACTACGTCACTCCACTGCTCACCGAGGCGCGACGACTGGGGCTCACGAGAGCCGAGGTCGTCGACATGATCACGAAGGACCAGGCATGACCCCCACAGCCACCGAGGCTTCCGGCATCCGGATCCAGCAGCTTCGCAAGTCGTACGGATCCCTCGAGGTCCTCTCAGGCCTCGACCTCTCCCTTGCTCCCGGGCACATCTATGGGCTTGTCGGCCCGAACGGCGCCGGCAAGACAACCCTGATGTCGACGATCTGCAACCACACGTTCCCGTCCGGCGGGACGATCCTCGTCGATGGCGAGGACCCGGCCGAGAACGCGAGAGTCCTCGAGCGGATGTGCTTCATCCACGAGGACCAGCCGTACAACGACGTGTTCAGCGTTGGCTCCATCCTTCACGTGATGCCGACGTTCTATCCTGAGTGGGACGAGGCGCTGGCACGTCGGCTCGTCACCCGCTTCCAGCTGCCGCTCGAGCGTCGGGCGCGGAAGCTCTCCCGCGGCCAGAAGTCGGCCTTCGCGATCGTCATCTCCCTGGCCAGCCGCGCCTCGTACACGTTCCTCGACGAGCCGTACCTCGGGCTCGACCCGACCGCTCGGGAGATCTTCTACGAGGAACTGCTCACCGACTTCGGCGCCCATCCACGGACGATCGTCATGTCGACGCACCTCATCGACGAGGCTGCAGACCTCATGGAGCAGGTCATCGTGCTGCACGAGGGCCAGATCGTCCTGCAGGCGGACGTCGACGACGCCCGAAGCAGCGCGTACGTGGCCAGGGGGCTCGCCGACGATGTACGAGCGTTCGCGCAGGGCCGTGACGTCATCGCCGAGCGGACACTCGGCCGGATACTCTCGGCCACGATCCGCGGTCAGGTCACGGCCGCCGACGAGCACAAGGCCATCGCGAGCCGGATCTCGCTTGAACCCGTCAGCCTGCAGGACCTCATCGCAGCACTCGGGATCCACACCCTCACCAGCGCACTCACGACGGAGAACCGATGAACCCCAGCAGGCGCTCGTTGCGCCTTTACCTGTCGAACAAGGCGTACGTCGTCGGCGTACCCATCATCACCCTGGCAGCGATGGTCCTTGTCAGCGTGCTGATCGCCCTGGTGATGGGCATCGTCGTCGGCCTTCCGCTGCCTCACGACGTGGAGGAGGGGTTCCGCAACAACGTAGGCTCGCTCACCGCGCTTCCCGGATTCCTCGTCTCGATGGGCGCTTTGGTAGTGAACCGGAACTTCTCGATGGCGCTGGCGTTCGGAAGCACGCGACGGAACTTCTGGGTCGGTACGGCGTTGGGCTTCGGCCTCACCTCGCTCGTCACGGCGCTCGCAGCAGTCGTCCTGCTCGCGCTGGAGTTCCTGACCCACGGGTGGTTCGTGCACACCCACGCGTTCGACGTCACCGCCATGGGAAACGGCAACTATCTCAAGACTTTCGCGATGACCTTCATGCTGTCGGCACTGTCCCTGTTCCTCGGCGCTCTGTTCGGGACCGTCTACCGGGCGTTCGGCGCTTCGGCGACGACGGTCACCGCGTTCGCGATGGGAGTCGTGATCGTCGGCCTCATCGCCGTGGGCGTCTGGCAGCGCGTACGGGTCGTCGCCTTCCTCGCCGACTGGGGCCTGTGGGCCGTGGTCGCGATCCTCGCGGCTGTCGTCGCAGTCGTCGCCGCCGCCTCGTACTCCGCGAATCGCCTAGCAACGTTCTGAAGCGCCCGCCGAGAGGTCCTGTGCTGCTCCGCGAGAGGGCCTGTACCTGCTCCGCGAGAGGTCGCGATGGCCTCGGCCGCATAAGGACCTCTCGCGGACGTGTACAGGACCTCTCGCGAGTGCGTACAGGGGGTCTCGCGAACGGGTGGGAGGCGCGGCCTTGCTCTCCCCGAGCTGTACAGGGTGTCTCGCGGAGGCGCACAGGTCCTCTCCTCGGGCGGACAGGTCCTCTCCTCGGGTTCGCGTCAGGCCAGGGGGAGGCGGTCGCCCTGGAGCGCGTCGCGCTCGTGGGCGAGGAGCCAGGCCTTGTTCTCGATGCCTCCGCCGAAGCC
>PMLO01000273.1:15379-31500 GCA_003158895.1 Propionibacteriaceae bacterium | reverse complement strand
GCGACATCATGATCAACTGCGCCGGCCTTCAGTCGGACAGGGTCGCGCTCCTCGCCGGCCTTGAGCCAGAAGTACGGATCGTGCCGTTCCGCGGCGAGTACTACGAGCTCGCCGAGAGCAAGCGCTACCTCGTCAACACGCTCATCTACCCCGTACCGGATCCCGACCTGCCCTTCCTCGGCGTCCACTTCACGAAGATGATCGACGGCTCCGTACAGGCCGGCCCGAACGCCGTGTTCGCGTTCGCGCGTGAGGGCTACCGCTGGCGCGACATCAAGGTGCGAGACGTGTGGGACGCCGTCAGCTACCCGGGGTTCCTCAAGATGGCGAGCCACAATCTCGGCAACGGCGCCGGCGAGATGGTGAGGTCGGCATCGCGAACGCTGTTCGCCGCGTCACTCGCCACGCTCGTACCGTCGGTGCGTCGCGATGACATCGTCCCTAGTGGCAGCGGGGTTCGCGCTCAGGCAATCCGCCCGGACGGCTCGCTGGCCGACGACTTCATCATCCAGTACGCCCCGAGGCAGGTCCACGTCCTCAACGCGCCCTCCCCGGCGGCGACCGCGTCCCTCGAGATCGCGGCCGCGATCATCGAGCAGTCGCGGGCCGCCTGAGCGCGAGCCGCCATGGGGCTTCTTGACGGGGCGGACGCGGTGCTGTTCGACCTCGACGACACGTTGCTGGACTACTCCACAGCGCGCGATGCCGGTGTCCGCGCGTGGGTGCGGGAGGTCGATGGCGCCCGGCACCCCGGTGATGCCGTACGTGTCTGGCGCGAGCTCGAAGAGCGCCACTTCCGGCGCTACTCGGCCGGAGAGGTGACCTTCGACGAGCAACGACGCGCACGCCTGCGCGCATTCTGGCCCCACCTCGGCGACGCGGCCGATGACGAGCTCGACCGTGCCTTCAGCGCGTACTTCGCCCACACCGAGGCTGCCTGGTCTCCGGTGCCGGGGGCGATCGAGACCGTGAAGGCCCTCGCGGCACGGATGCCAGTCGGCGTGCTCACCAACGGTCACGCCGAGCTGCAGGCCCGCAAGCTGCGCGTGCTCGGGCTTGCTGACGTGCCACTGTTCGCGTCCTCCGAGCTGCCCGCGCCCAAGCCGGACGTCCGCGCGTACGAAGCCGCCTGTACGGAGCTGGGCTCCGCCCCGGTGCGTACCGTCATGGTCGGCGACGACCTCACCAACGACGTCGAGGGAGCCATGCTCGCCGGGCTGCGGGCGATCTGGTTCTTCGCACGCGGAGCCGCCGGTACGTCCCCGGCGCCGGTCATCACCGACCTCCGGGAACTGCTTGCGTGACCTAGCTGGTGCGCCGCCGCGTCGGCAGCTGGGACTTGGCGCACTGTCCGATGACGTGCGTGCCGTACCCGTCGTAGATCGCGCCGACCCCGCCGCCGATGAGCGGGATCTTGCGGCCGACCAGCGATGTCAGGCGCTTGCCGCCGACGTTGGTGATCACGTCCGCCACGATCCGCTCGGCCACCTTGAGGTCGAGGTCGGAGTCGGAGACGGGCGCGGTGGCGACGGCCATCGGGCTCGTCGGAAGACGCCCCGACTCGATCTGACGACGGAGCTCGTCGTCGCCGAGCAGGCACATGAGCATGGCGGTACGGACTCGCCGGTCGTCGATGTCGTACCCGCGAAGGTGCGCGATGCAGGCCACCAGCCGCATCTGGATCACGACCACGCCCGTGATGTTGGCCGGCGTGGTGAGGATCGTCGTGACGACACCGCCGACGTTGGTGGCGAAGCCCTGGGCCGATGCCATGGCGATGTGCGAGGTGATGAGCCACTCGACGGCCGCCTCGGAGTCGCCGCGCTTCTGCAGCGCCTTCGCCGCGGACGTCTTGGCGCCCGGCAGCGTGTACACGCCGTCGATCGCCAGGTCCACGAGGCGGAGCAGCGCGCTCCCAGCGGTCGGACTGACCCGTCCGGGGATCGTTGCGATGGCCTTGCCGACGTCGCGCGCGGTGGTTGCCATGGAGAGAGCCTTTCGTTGCCGTGCAGGTTCTAGAGTACGGAACAACGCCAATCGCGCGCCGTTGACCGCGAACAACACGATCCGGTTACGGCACCCCAACTCCACTTGACAGCCATGGCTCTGCCGCCGTACCTTTCATTTTAACGTTTCAAGGCGCCAACGGAGGCACCCATGAACAGCCCGCAACCACAGCCCGTGCCGCACTTCGCTCACGTGGCAATGAGCTTCGGCTCGGTCGTCGGTCTGCGCACGGTCGACCTCGCGCTCCGGCGGTTCGCCCGGTCACGGCAGGCAACATCGGTGACGCGGCCTCAGCGAGCGATCTACTCGCCCGAGACATGCAACGCAATTGCTGCAAGTTCCTTGACGGCCCGTCGAACAAGACCCTACGATCAGGGATCTCCTTACTTGAATCCTTTCAATGAGAGGGGCAGGCTTTGACGCAAACGTCACCGACACCGCTGTTGATGATTCGTGACGTCAGCAAGTCGTTCGGGGCAGTCATGGCAGTTCAGGGCGTCTCGTTCCCGCTGTACGCCGGTGAGGCTCACGCCCTGCTCGGCGAGAACGGCGCAGGCAAGTCGACCCTGGTGAAGATTCTCGCGGGTGTTTACGGGGCCGACGGTGGCGGATTGCTGATTGATGGCGAGCCTGTGGCGTTCAAGGGGCCAGCGGCGTCTCGGGCGGCCGGTGTTTCGGTTATCTATCAGGAGCCGACGTTGTTCCCCGATCTGAGCGTCGCCGAGAATATCTTCATGGGTCGGCAGCCGCTGCGCGTCGGCCGGCGCATCGATCGCGCGGCGATGAACCGTGAGGCCACCGACGTGTTCAAGCGCCTCGGCGTGGAGCTGGACCCGGCGCGCGTGGCGCGCGGTCTGTCGGTCGCTGACCAGCAGATCGTGGAGATCGCCAAGGCCCTTTCGTTCAACGCACGGGTCTTGGTGATGGACGAGCCGACCGCTGCACTGACAAATGTCGAGGTGGATCGACTCTTCGAGGTGATCCGGACGCTGCGAACCCATGGCGCGGCCGTGTTGTTCATCTCCCACCGGCTGGAAGAGGCCTTCGAGAGTTGTCAGCGCGTCACCATCATGCGCGACGGTCGCTCCATCCGGACCGCGCCTATAGAGGAGGTCACCATCGATGACGTCATCCGGTCAATGGTCGGCCACGACCTCGACAACTTGTTTCCAAAGACGGTGATTGAGCCGGGTGAGGTGGTCCTGGAAGTCGAGCACCTCACTCGCGTCGGGGTCTTTGACGACATCTCGTTCAACGTGCGGCGCGGAGAGATCGTCGCTTTGGCCGGTCTGGTCGGCGCGGGTCGCAGCGAGGTCGCCCGCGCCATCTTTGGTATTGACAAGCGCACGTCGGGGACCGTCCAGGTTCACGGCGCGGAGCTGCCGAACGGCAACCCGCTCGCGGCGATGAGCGCGGGGGTTGCTCTTGTGCCCGAGGACCGGCGTCAGCAAGGCCTGGTCATGGACATGAGCATCGATCGGAATGTCGCGCTCGCCTCTCTGGGCCGGCTGAGCCGGTTCGGTCTGATCCGGCGTTCGAGCGAACGCGACCTGGCCACCACGTGGGCGGGCCGTCTGCAGCTGAAGTTCTCTCGGATGGTCGACACCGTCTCGACGCTATCTGGCGGAAACCAGCAGAAGGTCGTCCTTGGCAAGTGGCTGGCACGCAAGCCGTCGCTGCTCATCATCGACGAACCTACGCGCGGGATCGATGTGGGCACGAAGGCTGAGGTGCACCGCATCCTGGACGAGCTTGTGACCCAGGGCCTAGCTGTGCTGATGATCTCCTCTGAACTGCCTGAAGTCCTCGGCATGGCCGACCGCGTATTGGTACTGCGCGAGGGTCGCATCACCGCCGAGTTCACCCGGGCGCAGGCGGATGAAGATTCGGTCATGCGTGCGGCAACAGGGCAGCCCCCGGCGGTGGCGGCATGAGCCTGATCGCCGCACCCGCACAAGCATCGACGGATCGCCCGGTGAGTCGGCGGGAGTCGCTGATGCGAGCCCGAGAGCTCGGCATCGGTGTGGCGATCGTCGTGGTCTTCGGACTCACCACACTGAATAACCACGCGTTCGCCCAGATCGCCAGCATCCAGCAGCTGCTGAGCGGCGCCGCACTGATCGCCCTGCTCGGCGTCGGCGAGACCCTGGTACTCGTCACGAACAACGTGGACCTGTCCGTCGGCTCGATCGTCGGACTGTCCGCCTATATCGTCGGCGACCTCTTCAAACACAATCAGGGAATGCCAGTGGTGGCCGGCTTCATCGTCGCCATCGTGGTTGGAGCGGTGATCGGTGCCATCAACGGACTCGTCACGACGGTGGCCCGCGTACCGAGCTTGGTGGTGACACTGGCGATGCTGTACATCGTCCGTGGACTGGACGGACTCCTGGTCAACGGCACGACGATCGACCCCGGCAGCATCCCGAAGGCCTTCACCGCTGTCGGTTACCAGACATTGTTCGGAATTCCATGGCTGGCCATCATCGTCGCAGTGGTCGTGGCTGGCGCGGGTTACGCGATGCGGTCATTCCGGGCGAGCCGGGACCTGTACGCCATCGGGTCAAACCCGGACGCGGCTGCCCTGGCTGGAATCCCCGCAGAACGCAGGGTATTCACTGCCTTCCTTATCAGCGGCGCGCTTGCAGGGCTTGGCGGTGCACTGTTCCTCGCGCTGCACGCGCAGATCGATGTTTCCGGAGGCACCGGTTACGAGCTAACCGTGATCGCCGCATGTGTCGTGGGTGGAGTGGCAATCTTCGGTGGCAGCGGTACCGTCCTCGGCGCCGCACTCGGAGCGGTGCTGTTGAACACCATCAATCAGGCCCTCGTCGCTTCCCGGGTCTCATCCTTCTGGAACGAAGCGATTGCCGGCGCCCTGCTGCTGACCGCTATCGCGTTCGACCGATGGTTGTCCCTCCGGGTGGCACGAAGTCTGCAATCGGCTAAGGGAGCACATCGTGCCCTCTGAAATGGCGACAAGGACACCTATGACCACCGGCCATAACGACGCGGCGAAGGGCGGGCGCGCCCTGTGGCGTGGGCTGGTGCGCTGGGAGAGCGCCCTGGTCATCGTGCTCATTGGCGTCATGATCTTCGGATCTATACAGACACCGAACTTCCTGAATCCGACGAACTTCTTCTACACCGGCCTCAACATGGGCGAGGTCGCCATTATGGCGTTGCCACTCACCCTGATCATCATGACTGGCGAGATCGACCTGTCCGTAGCCTCGATGCTCGGCTTGTCCGGGGCCGTCATGGGCGAACTGTTCAGCAACGGTTGGCCGATCTGGCTTGCGATCGCTGCGGCGCTCGTGGTCGGGGCGATCGGCGGCGCGATCAACGGCGTGCTGGTCGCCAAAGTGGGGCTGCCCTCGATCGCAGTCACCATCGGCACGCTGACTCTGTACCGCGGTCTCGCGCTGATCCTCTTGGCGCCTCGCACGATCACCGGTTTTCCCGCGTCGCTGACGCAGATCGGCGTCGTCCCGATTCCTGGAACCGAAGTTGCGTACTCAACGGCAGTCTTCTTGGCCTTGGCTGTCGTGACCGGCATCATCCTGCATGCAACGCCGCTTGGGCGTGGGCTCGTGGTCATCGGCCTGCAGCCCGAGGCTGCGAAGTTCGCAGGAATCCGGGTCAACCGCATCAAGATCTGGCTCTATGTCGTCTCCGGCATCGTCTGTGCATTCGCCGGGATCTTACTCACTCTCAAGAACGCGTCAGTCAGCTACGACGCGGGCACCGGGCTCGAGCTGAACGTCGTGGCGCTCGTCCTCTTCGGAGGCGTGTCCATCTTCGGCGGCCGCGGCACCATCGTTGGTGTCGTGCTCTCGGTGGCCATCCTGGGCACTCTGCAACAGGCCCTGACACAGATGAACGTCCAGCCCGAGGTGCAGAACATCGTCAGTGGCGGCCTCCTGCTGATCAGCGTCGTCATCCCCAACAGCGGTGAGGCCATCCGGCGCATCCGCGACCGAGCCCGAAGACGGGTATAAGCGCCCCACCCACGCAAACCACCGGACCTTCGGCTCAACCTCTAGAGAAATGGAAGAACATGCACACACCAAGTTTCGTGCCTCGCAAGGTGACACTTGCTGTGGCGGTAACACTGGCCGGCATGGTGCTCGCCGCGTGTAGTAGTTCGGGGACGTCTGCGGCGACCAACCCGACTGCGGCAGCCACCGCGAGCTCCGCCAAGAAGGGTCTGACGGTCTACTTCATCCCGAAGGACACCCAGAACCCGTACGAGGTCATCGCCGACAAGGGCGGCCAACGGGCACTCCAGGAGCTCGGCGGCAAGGTGGTCATCAGCAGCGGCACCGCTGACACCGCCGCGGCGCAGATCCCGTCGATCCAGGCCGCGATCCAGGCACATGCCGACGCGATCGTCATTGCGGGAAACGACCCGTCCGCGTTGTGTCCGTCGTTGAACCAGGCAGCACAGGCCGGGATCAAGATCGTATCGTTTGATTCGGACATCTCCTGCGGCAGCAGCCCGAGCCACCTGTTCATCAACCAGGCCAACACCGAGCAGATCGGCACCTCCGAGGTGGACCTGCTGGCAAATGAGATCGGCAGCACGGGCCAGATCGCGATTCTGTCGGCGGCGGCCAGCGCGACGAACCAGAACGCCTGGATCGGGTACATGAAACAGGAGCTCACGAAGTACCCGAACATGCAGCTGGTCACCACCGTGTACGGGAATGACGACCCGGCCACCTCGCTGACGGTGTTGCAGGGGTTGCTGTCGGCCTACCCGAACTTGAGGGGCATCATCTCTCCGACAACGGTCGGTATCTCGACGGCAGCACAGTACCTGGACACGCACAAGAGCCTGCTCGCCAACCTGACGCTGACCGGCCTGGGCCTGCCTTCGCAGATGAAGTCATACGTCCACGACGGCACGGTCAAGGAGTTCGAGCTGTGGAACCCGGACAACCTGGGATACCTCGCCGGCTACGCAGCGGCCGGACTGGCCTCGGGCAGCGCAAGCACGCAGACCGGGTCGACGTTCACCGCGGGCACGCTCGGCAGCTACACCGTGCTTGCACCGACTAGCACGACCGGTGCCTCGGTCGTGCTTGGCCCACCGACGGTCTTCAACGCCGCCAACGTAGACCAGTTCGACTTCTGAACTGATGAAGTTCGGCCGGCCGGTCCAGGGCTCGCGCGCTGGGCCGGCCGGCTATTCAACCTCTCGGAGGACGCGATGGCGCGTTACTGCTTCTGCCTTCAGGTCAGGCCGGACCGGATGTCCGAATATGTGCAGCGGCATCGGGACGTGTGGCCGGAGATGCTGCAAGCGCTGGCTGACAGCGGATGGCGCAACTACTCGCTCTTCCTTCGCGATGATGGCCTGATGATCGGTTACGTCGAAGCCGACGATCTCGACGCCGCTCAGGGCGCCATTTCGGCCCTGGATGTCAACACGGCCTGGCAGGCCGAGATGGCCGACTTCTTCATCGGCATCAACGGCCGACCACCGGACGAGTCGTTCCTGCTCCTCGACGAGATATTTCACCTCGAGGACCAACTGCAACACCGCGCCGCCACGGCGCCCAAGAGAGAGAAGTGATCGAGATGCATCTGGACGTTGCCAAGAAGGCACGGTCATCGCAGGAGATCGAGACTCCTACGTGGGCCTTCGGCAACGCCGGGGCCGGGTCCACGGTGTTCGCCCCGCAGGGACCGCCACGCACCCCCCACGACAAGATCGAGGACGCAGCAACCGCGCACCGGTTCAACGGCGCCGCGACCAGCGTGGCGTTGCACATCCCATGGGACCGGGCAGAGGATCATCCGGTGGCCGGGCACCACATTTCCGTCGATGCCAGCGCCGCTGCGGCGCTCCTGCGCTGATGGCTGACTCCTTGGTGGCCGAGGGCCTATTCCCGCGGATCAACCCGCCCAAGACCCGGGTTGGGCTGGTCGCCGGCGGACTGGGCGCTTACTGGCCGCAGTTCCCTGGGCTGCTGCCGAAGCTGCAGGCCTCAGCACGCAGGGTCTCTGAGCGGCTCTCACTTCTGGACTGCGAGGTCGTTGACGTCGGCTTCATCTCGGACGCCAAAGAAGGTGCTGCCGCAGCGGAGAAGCTACGCCTGGCCGACTGCGACCTGATCATTGGCTTCCTGACCACGTACATGACGGCCACGATGCTGGTGCCTGTCGCGCAGCGCAGCGGGGCACCCGTGCTCTTGTTGAATCTCCAGCCAACCGAGTCGATGGACCACGCCACCTTCGACACCGGTGCGTGGCTGGCCTATTGCGGCGCCTGTCCGCTCCCCGAGATGGCCAACGCCTTCGAACGATGCGGAGTCGACTTCCGCTCGGTCTCGGGCTATCTGGAGGACAACCGTGCCTGGGCTCGGATCGAGCGCTGGGTCAAGGCCGCCGGTGTTCGTTCGGCGCTCCGCCACGGTCGGCACGGCCTGCTGGGCCACCTCTACCCCGGGATGATGGACGTCTCGACCGACCCGACACTGGTCTCCGCTCAACTCGGCGGACACGTCGAAATCCTCGAGATTGATGACCTGCGCGTGCGGGTCGAACAGGTCACTGAGGAGGAGGCCAACGACCGGATGGCCTTGGCCGCCAGCATCTTCACTGTGGACGACTCAGTTGTCCAGGACGACTTCCGGTGGGGCGCGACCGTCTCGGTGGCCTTGGACCGCCTCGTCGAGGACTTCGACCTCGACAGCCTGGCCTACTACCACCGCGGTCTGGACGGAGAGACCCACGAGAGGGTTGGAGCCGGCATGATCCTGGGCGCCTCCTTGCTTACCGCGCGTGGAATCCCGACCTGTGGTGAGTACGAGTTACGTACGTCATTGGCGATGCTCATCATGGACCGCCTCGGTGCGGGTGGCTCGTTCACCGAGTTTCAGGCGCTGAACTTCCGTGACGACGTCGTGGAGATGGGCCACGACGGGCCGGCCCACCTCTCTATGTGCTCGGCCAAACCACTACTGCGCGGACTCGGCGTGTACCACGGGAAACGTGGATGGGGTGTGTCTGTTGAGTTCGACGTTGCCCACGGGCCAGTCACCACCTTCGGGCTGGGCCAGTCGCGTGACGGCACGTTCCGTATGATCGCGTCCGAGGGACAAGTCGTGCCGGGGCCATTGCTGGCCATCGGGAACACCACCTCACGAGTCGACTTCGGATGCGACCCGGGGGAGTGGACTGACGCCTGGTCGGCCAGTGGAGTAGCCCACCACTGGGCCCTAGGCACCGGCCATAGGGTCGCCGAGCTTGAAGCAGTTGCAGACTTGCTGGGCCTCGAGCTGAACGTCGTGGGCGTCTGAGACTGAACGCGTCTCATCCCCATGCCACCAGACCAGAGTCGTCACGGCAGTTGACCTGACCGTCGAGGCCGTTGACCTGGTCGTTTTCAGCCGCCCGGTCGTGGTCGCCTGAGCTGCTGCGGAGTTCTCGGACAGTGGGCCCTTTGAGAATGCGGGACTCCTGAAAGCAGAGATCCGCTTCACTGGATCGCGTCCCGGGAGTCCCGGGCCTCGGAACCCTCGCCAGTTGGAGTCGTGGCAGACAGCATGGCGACCCGGCTGGATGACGTGCGCAACGGTTCGGCGTCCTTGCAACTGGAGAGCCCGAACAGACCACGTCTACACCACCCACTTCCTGCGGCGATGGCACGATGGCATGGTGAGCCTGTCGCACGCGTTCGGACCCGAGGAGGACTGGCCTGCCCAGGACCTCGTCGCGCTGTCCGACGACTTCAACGCGGGGCTGGTGCTCGAGGCGTACCGAGCGGGCGTCTTCCCGATGCCGCTGCAGCACTCGAGCTTCGCCGCCCGCATGGGCTGGTGGTCACCTGTACGTCGCGCGTACCTCCCGCTCGACGAGCTCCGTGTCACGCGCTCCCTGGTCAAGATGTCGCACCGCTACACGGTCACAGTCGACCAGGACTTCGGTGGCGTCATCGCGGCGTGCGGCGACCCGTCGCGCGACGGCGGCTGGATCGACCACGACATCACGGCTGTGTACGGAGAGCTGCACCGGGCCGGTGTCGTACATTCCGTGGAGACCTGGGACGCCGACGGACGGCTGGTTGGTGGGCTGTACGGGGTGAGCCTCGGCGGCCTCTTCGCCGGCGAGTCGATGTTCCACGACCCCGAGCACGGGCGGGACGCGTCGAAGGTGGCGCTCATGGAGCTCGTACGGATCCTCGGCGCCGATGGCATCCCGCGGCTGCTCGACGTGCAATGGCTCACGCCGCACCTCGAGAGCCTCGGCGCGGTCGAGATCTCGCGACGCGACTACCTCGAGCTCCTCGAGCTGGCGCTCGACGTGCCCGAGCCCGCGTGGGCCTGAGCGGGCTACTTCAGCAGCCGGGAGAGCCGCCTGTCAGCGAGCGGCTTGCCGCCCGTCTGGCAGCCGGGGCAGTACTGCAGGGACGAGTCGGCGAAAGACACCTCGGCGACCGTCGTGCCGCACACGGGACAGGGCAGACCTGTACGGCCGTGGACCGCCATGTTGCTGCGCTCGCCGTCCTTGAGCTCGGACGGCTTCATCCCATCCGCGCGCTCGATCGCTGACCGCAACAGACCCTGGACCGATGCCAGGAGCGTGTCCCGTTCCGCATCCGACAGAGAGTTCGCCGGTTTGAACGGGCTCATCCGCGCCGCGTGGAGGATCTCGTCGGAGTAGGCGTTGCCGATGCCCGCGAGCACCTTCTGGTCGCGCAGCACACCCTTGAGCTGCGACCTGCCGGCCGCCTCCAGGATGGCGTCGAGCTGTGGTCGTCCGAAGCCGTCGGCGAGCGGGTCGGGGCCGAGGTCGGCGATGCCGGGGACGTCCTCGAGCGCGGCCACGATGTACACAGCGAGGTGCTTCCGGGTGCCGGCCTCGGTGAGGTCGAAGCCCGCGCCGCTGTCGACGCCCACCCGCAGCGCGAGCGGGCTCTTGCCGGGACGTGCGAGGGTGGCCGGTACGGTCTCGTACCACCGCAGCCATCCCGCCCTGGCCAGGTGGAACACGAGCCAGGCGCCCTCCTGGCCGATCCCGAGGAACTTGCCTCGACGCTCCACGGAAGAGATCTCGAGGCCGAGCAGCGCGGTCGGCGCGAGCGCCACGGTCTTGAGCGCGCTCAGCGAGGCGATCTCCACGCGCTCGAAGCAGGTCCCCGCCAACCGAGGCTCGAGCCAGCCGCGTAGCGCCTCCACCTCCGGCATCTCAGGCACGGTGGCTATCCGTCGATGTGCGAGCCGGAGGTGCCCCAGACGTCCTGGTCCTCTTCGAGCCAGGTCTCGTCGAACTCTTCGGAGCTGTCGTCCTTCTTGCGGACGTTGCGGCCGCCCATCAGAGCCTGCCCACCCATGAGCGAGGTCATCGGGGCGTTGCCGTCGACGCCGCCGACGGCTCCTGACCCGGCTGTGCCGCGACCCATGGACCCCATCCGGAACGACGGGTTGGAGCCGAGGCCCGCTATGCCCGAACCGGTTCCGGACAGGCCGGAGACCTTGAGCAGGTTGGGTTTGTCGTTCTTCTGGTTGGGGGCGCCGACTCCACCGAAGCCGGCAGGCATGACCCCCGGCATCCCGCCGCCGCCAGCAGCAGAGGTGCCGACCGGAGTGGCCGCGCCTCCGAAGCCGAGCCCGCTGGCGGCTCCGGCCACGCTGCTGAAGTTGCCGCCGGCGGCGCTACCGGACCCCACGGTCGTGAAGCCGCCGACGCCGGTGAAGCCTTGACCGGCCGCGGTGGTGCCCGGAGGCATCCAGGGTGACGACGAGGACGACGACCCGCCACCGGCCGTGGCCGAGCTCGACCCCGAGTTCGTACCGGTGGCGTCGGGAGCGGTGTAGCCGTTCGCGTAGCTCGCGGAGTCGGCCGAAGCGCCCGGCAGCGATGCAGCTGAGATCGACCCGGAACCGAGCCCGGTCAGCGCGGTCTTGCCTGTGTACGTGGGGCTGGTGGCCGTCGAGGGGACGGCGAGGAAGTCGATGAGGACCACCTCGACCCTGTCGGCCGCTTTCGAGACCGCCTCGTGGACGCCGGTGTTGAGCGACTGGTACTCCATCCACACGTCGAACTGGTGCACCGACGCCGCCACGGACCCGTGGTACACGGCCGGCATCGGCTTGCTCTGCTGCTTCGTGGTCTCCCAGCTTGCCGCCGAGATCGTCTTCACGACCCGTCCCGAACCGGTGGTGATGTCGTAGTCCGCAGCCTTCTGAGCTGCGTTGTACTTGGTGAGGGTGGCCATCTCGTCGACGTACAGCGTCTCGTCCACCTGGGTCCCGACGACGTAGTCGGAGATGTCGACCTGCTCCTGCACGACGTGCCAGGCCGTGTCGGAGTCCCAGGGGATCGGGCTCACGTGGGCCGAAGCCGTCGCATCCTCCACCTTCTGCTGCACCCCCATGAGGGAGGTCGCCACCGCGCGGGCAGACGTCTCGAGCTTGAGCAGTGGCTCGACGATCTCCAGATCTACGGATCGTGAGTACGTGTCCGCGCCAGGACCTGTCCAGCCACCTGCGGTGACGAGGGACGCGAGCTTGGTCTTCACCAGGTCAGCGTTGGTCCTGGCCTTGTCGGCGACGGCGATCCAGCGCTGGACGACGGTGTCGAGGTCGGAGGGGTTGGCGGTCGCGATGACGTGGAGCGAGTCGCGGGAGGTACGGGTTCCGTGGCCGGCGTAGGTCATGTCAGGCCCCCGGGCTCGTGCCCAGAAAAGAGGTGATGACCGAGGCGCCCGAGGTGTTGAGGTCCTCGAGGTCGCTGTACTGCCTGGCCAGCTCGGACGTCGCGGTGACGAGTTGCTCGGAGCGGAGCCCCAGGGCTGCAGTGAAGTCGCGATGCGCGGTGGCCGCCTTCTCGTACCGACTCAGAGCGGCTGCACTCTTGTCGTACTCGCCCAGGTCCGGCGCGGAGATGAGCGACGTCAGCTCGGGGGAGAGCGACTCGATGTCGCTCGTGACCGCGCTCATGACCTTCGAGAACGCGTCGATGTCGCCGGGGCTGACGGTGAGGCTTGCGCCCGTCGTGGGGCCGCTGTCGAGCATGGTGCTCCCCTTTCACAGCACAGGCACGGGGGTGACTGCAGATTGAAGACACAATAGGCGCCGCAGGTGCCACGTTGGCACCCTTCGTGTGACGAGTTGGGGCCGTCCAGACGAGAGTCTCTGACGTACGAACGCCGACGGCGCGCCACTCGAGGAGGGCGCGCCGTCAGAGGGTTCGTCAGCGGGTCACGACCACGAGCTCTGGATCTTGCGCTCGTTGCTGTCGTAGTTCTCGGTGATCTGACCGAGGACGGACCCGGACTTCTGGATGACGTCCTGCATGTGATGCGCAGCCTTGTCCCACGTGGCCTTGGCCGTGGCGTACGCGGAACGGGCGGCGCCGTCCCACTTGGCCAGGGAGCCCTGGAGCTGCGACTCGAGGGTCTCGAGCTGGTCGGTGAGGCTCTTGTGAGCCTGGTTGAGGTCGCTGATGCCTTCCTGCATCGCAGCAGCGTTGACGGCGGTGAAGTCGCTCATGAGTTGTTCTCCTGGTGAGTTCTCGAGTAGGGGGGCGGTCAGCCGTTGAGGAGGGCGGTGATGGCGTTGCTGGCCGCTTCCTGGTCCGCCTCGTTCTGGGTGTAGGTGCTCTGGGAGCCGACGAGCTTCTCGTGGATATTCTCGAGCTGCTGCTGGACGACGCTGAACTGGCCGTCGAAGTCCTGGTAGGCCCGCAGGAAGGCATTGGCGGCGTTGCCCTGCCAACGGCCCATCAGGTTCTGGATCTGATTGCCGAGAGTCTGCTGGGTCTGGTGGATCTGGCCCGCCTTCTCCTCGATCTGCTGTGCGGCCTTGGCCATCTCTGCGCGATCAACGGTGGTGTTGCCCGACATGGTTCCTCCATCAGGTTTCGGGGATCGTCCCCGGGTATTTCGAGTGGTCTGCAGGTCCGATCCCTCGGTGCTGCGGGTTGGTGACCCCGACATTAGGCGCGGCGGGGGTCACATCTGAGGTGGTTCGGTGAACATTCCCACCAAGTTGAGCAGGGCTACCCGCCCGTCTGGGTGAGCGTACTCAGATGGCGCGGCGACGCCTGCCGCAGAGCGTCACGCCGGGTGGTTCGCGTGGCCCCTGTCGAGGGCGGTGCCTGCCGGCAGCCCATCGGGAACCAGCGACAGCAGAGCAGGCTGCACGGTGCCGATGTCGACGCCTGAGGCATACCCGAGCGACGTACGGCTCGCCAGGTCCGGGATGCCGTACTTCTGTCCCTGCCAGATGAGGAACGTGGCTCCGTCCGCATCGGTGCCGAGCGATCGCAGGAGCGCGCCCCCGCCCGGAGCGGTGGTCACCCGGTCGTACGCGCTCACAGCCGGGATGGCCTTCGAATCCGTCGGTCCCGCGACCGTGTCGCCGACCGTGATCTTCGGTTCGGCTCCCTCGGCCGTGTACGTGGCGCAGACGGTCGTCTTCGTCGTGTCAGTCGTGGTGAACGTCACCGGACCCATCGGCAGGCCGGGCGTCGCCGAGTTCTGTGTTTCGCTGCGGCTGCTCGCCACGTCGCCGGCCAGGGCCGCGGTGGGCGTCTGCGAGTTGACCATCGCGTCGAGGTAGCTGATCGCCGAGTACCCGTCCATCAGCTGGATGTAGTAGTTCCAGGTGCTCTTGTCGGTCTGGTCGCCGGTGTAGACGATCGTTCCGACCGGGTGCTTGCCCCGCTGGGCTTTGTTTCCCTTGGTCGTGTCGCTGAACGGCTTGATCTCCTGACCCTGCGGCAGGGACCGGAGGAATGCCTCCGTGCCCTTGAGCGCCGTAGAGGTGCCGAGGAGCGGCGAACCGTCCGGGATGAGATGGGCCACGCCGTTGACGACGAGGTACGTACGGTCGCCGACCTGGAGCCCCAGGGCGGTGTCCGACACGGCAGCGGGCGCCGCGACGTCGAGCACCGTGTACCGCGAGTTCTTCGTCGCTGTCGGCACCGAGCAGACCCGCAGTGGGAACACCTTCATCGTCGACTTGTCGGGCAGCTGCGACGGGGCACCGACGATCCCCCACCGGTCGCCGCGCGGCGCGGAGGCCAGGGACGCGGTGGTGGCCTTGACGATGGTGGCGCCCCCGGTCATGAGCCGCGCGGACGTGATGTTGGTGGCGGGGTAGATCTTCGTGCCGTCGAGCGTGAAGAACACCACACCGGAGTCGGTGTCGACGATGACGACGCCGGTGTTCCCCTGGGACCACGCGCTGGTCGACGGTTTCGCCAGGTAGCCGAAGAGGGCGAAGCCGCTCACGATCACCACAGCGATGAGGGCCGAGACGAACGTGCCGAGGCCGAGACGGCGCAGCGGAGGGGTCGGATTGTCCGGGTCACGGTCGACGAGCGCAGCCACGAGTCGCTGCTGAGTGAAGGCGTGTGCCTTCAGCAGCTCCTTGCGCTGGGCCATGTCACTCCTCGCCTGGGTACGAGATCACGGCCATTGTGGCAGGCGAAGGGCCACGTGGACGTCGTCGCACGCCCGGCGCTGCGCGTCTATTTCAGGCGGAGGTTGTCCGGAGTACCGGCAGCAGGACCTCGTTGCGGCGTAGGAAGGTTGGCTTCCACGGCGGGTCGAAACGGGCGAACCGTGGGGAACCGACGACCTCCAGGCCGTCCGCGGACACATCGTGCCGCAACGCGGCGAGCTGGTCCCGATAGACCCGCTCGGACCAGCGGCCGGAGAACGTCCGGGCGGCCATGTCCTGAGCGGGCATCTCGCGGATCGTGATGCGGCGATCGTTCGGAACCGGAAGGGTAGCCAGCGTGTACTTGCTCGGCATGACGAACGCGACGCGGTGCCGCCGAAGGTCTGGATCCGCGTCACTGGCTGGTCCCGATGCCGTGGCCGACGCGTCATCCGGAGCGCTCTCCTGCAGCACTGGTGCGGTCATGGCGACCTTGCCGCGCTCAATGTTGTTGCCGGAGATGAAGGACACCAGGACGCCGAAGGCACGACTGCCGGCGTTGGTGAAGTCGCCCGAGACCTCGACCTCGGCGACCAGGTGCGGCGGGTAGTGGCGCAACTGCCACCCATCCCGATCGGCGACCACGTCGTACGGCTGACTCTCGGTCACAGGTCTGCTTCGTCCTGCGTGGTCCTCGGCGCTCGCGCGGCCAGC
>PMLO01000273.1:1351-15319 GCA_003158895.1 Propionibacteriaceae bacterium | reverse complement strand
CGCCTCGGCTCGCCATGACCTGGGCGATCGTCATCGAGATCGCGCTGCTCGGTGTCGTACTCCTCGCACTGGCCCGCCAGTACGTCTGGGCCGCGTTACTCGCCGTCGTTGTCGTCGGGCTCGCCGTCCCCATCAAGGGGCACTCCGCGATCGGCTGGCTGCGGCGCTGGATCGGGTACGTGCGCCGCTCTCCGTCGACGAAGATCCCCGCGGAACTGCCCTCCGACCTCGTACCGCTGGCCGAGTGGATGCCCGGCCTCACCGTCGCGCAGACCTCCCTTGGACGTGGGGGCGAGCTCGGCCTCATCGCGGACGGGCAGGCGTGGACCGCGGTGCTCGCGCTGGCGTCCGACGACGAGCTGCTCGCCGACAAGGGCGAGGCCATCGACCTCGACGCGCTG
The DNA here is from genome assembly GCA_003158895.1 of Propionibacteriaceae bacterium. GTDB lineage: Bacteria > Actinomycetota > Actinomycetes > Propionibacteriales > Propionibacteriaceae > Fen-668. Next base: position 14,918 of record PMLO01000273.1, on the reverse strand, counting down.
AGCGGCCTCACCCGCCAGGACGACATCATCTTCGCCGGCGTACAGATCGTGACGTACACGGTGCCGGCGCCGACGACCGTGCTGTTGGGTGCGAACTCCATCGCCGCGGCCGCGTACCGCGAGATCACCTCCGAGGCTCCACCGCCGACGATGCGCCGTACGTGGTTGTGCCTGCGCCTCGACCCGCGCTTGTGCCTCGAGGCCGTGGCGCGGCGGGGCGCCAGCAACGACGGCGTGTACGCGACGCTGCGGTTCGGCCTCCACCGCGTACAGACGGTGCTCAAGCGGCAGGGGATCGTCACGCGTGCGCTGGGACCGATGGAGCTGTACGAGGTGCTGTCGCTCGTCGCCGGAACGGGGCCAGAGGGTGGCGAGCAGCGTACGGTCGAGGACTGGTCGACGTGGACCTGCGACGGTCTCGTACACACCGGACGCATGATCCGCCGGTGGGGCATGAACGCGTCGATCGGCTATCAGCTGCTGCAGGACGCGATCGCGGATGCTCCGGTGCTGTTCGCCGTGACCTCGTACACGTTCACGCCGCACGCCCGTTCGACCGGAGGCCTCCGGCTGGTGACGATCGACGCGGCCGGTGCGCAGGCCGCGATGGACCACACGGTCGGGCGGCTCGGCACGTCCGTACGGCTCGACTCGCCGGCGGGCGACCAGGTGCCGACGATGCTGGCCACCGTGCCGCTGGGGCGAGGTGTGCGATGAGCCAGTGGGTGCTGCCCGAGGTCGAGGACGGCTCGGCGCGTCAGGAGACGGTGGTACGGACGGGGCCGTCGGGACTGCTGCTCGGCCATGGCCGTACGAGCCCGATCACGATCCGGCTGTTCCGTCCCAACCCGACGCGCCTCCTGCTCGCCGTACCGGACTACGTGACGTGGCTGCTCGCGTTCCGCTGCATCTCGCTGGGGGCGCACCTCTCGATCATCGCCAACGAGCAGCGGCGATGGCAGGGGCTTGCGGGAGCCGTGGTCCAGTGCGGCGGCACCGTCGACTTCCTCGAGCCGAACGACGCTCTGCCGAGCCAGGGCCGTCCGTATCGGCCGAGTCTCATCATCGACGACGCCGCCGGCTTCGACGGTACGACCGTGCCGCTCGGCCCGTGGCAAGCTGTGATGATGACCGCAGACGCCTCGCACTCCGGCGCGATCCATCTGCTGCGCTCCTGCGACATGGCGCTCGCGTCACCGTGCGACTCGAAGACGACCGACAACCTCCGTCGCGCCTACGCCCTCAACCCCCGCCAGCTCCGCCTCACCAACAACCTCGAGGCCAACGAGGTCGCCCTCTGCATGCCCCGCCGTGTCAATCGCGTCTCCATCCCACCCACACCCACCGAGTACGGCCTTTTGTTCGGCCCGAGGTAGGGAGTCGGCAGGAGTTTCGGGGCCCTAGCAACTCAGTCGAGGGGTCACGACACGTTGACGGCCAATCAGTGGGGGAGCAGTTGGTGGCTCTTCGACTCGGCCTCGCCTTTCGGGCCCCGATCGAGGGGTCACGACACGCCCGGTGGATGCGGCGTGGCGCGACCCGAAACGACCCCTCAATCGGTGCGTTGACGCGGGCCCGGATCGAGGGGTCACGACACGCTGACGGCCAGTCCGTACGGGAACTGGTGGTGGCTCTTCGACTCGGCCGCAGCCGGGTCCTGCTCGTCGAGGGGTCATGACACGCCGACGCAGAGCTCGTACGTGTGCAGTTGGTGGCTCGTCGAGCTGGGAGTGCTCCGGCGCACAGGCAGGTCCCGACACGCCGAGCGCCCGTCCGTACGGGAGCAGTTGGTGGCTCATCGACTCGGCCGCACCCCGGGTCCATATCGAGGGGTCACGACACGCCCGGTACGTACGGCGTGGCGGGACACGAAATGACCTCTCGACCGGCTTGCGTCAGCGGGCAGACCGGCGGAGGTCGGGCAGGGTCCAGACCTCGCCTCAGTGGGAGGTGAGGCTCATGACCCAGGTGTACGTGTCGAGGACGCCGAGGACGAGGGGGATGACGGCGATGAGGGAGAGCCACTCGAGTACATCCCCTAGCCGGCCCCAGATCGGAGCGAGGATCCGGTTGTACATGCTCGCGGTGTAGCCGGAGAGTGTGACCCCGGCGATCAGGGCGATCGTCAGGCCGATCGGGATGCGCGCCACGCTGGGCAGAGCCAGAAGCAGGAGCAGCACCGACGCCAACCCGAACAGGGTGCCGGGTAGCAGGAGCGCGAAGCGTTGCACGCGTCCGACGAAGACACGGGCGCGCAGCACGAGCGCCAGCCCGACCGCCGCAGTGAGGGCCATCGCCAGCCACGTACCGGTCAGCAGCACCGGGATCATCCCTAGTCCCACCGTGATTCCGGTGGCGCCGAGGAACGAGCCGAGCACGCGATCGGCGGTCAGCGCCCGGCTCACGATGTCGGTCTGCACCGGCGTCTCATCCTCCATCAGCAGCTGCGCGTTCGCGGGAAGGTTGGGCATGGCGACTCGGGCCGCGTGGTACGAGAGCATCGGCAGCGTCGGCGTGAGCGCCAGCAACAAGGCGATGGTGACGGCGGACACCTGGGCCTCGTAGCCACCGAGCAGCACCATCACCATCGTCGCGACGAGCGTGACGCTGGCGCTCAGGGTGACGGCGAGGTGCGCGTACGGCTGGACGCGGGCGGCGAGCCAGGCAGTACCGGACGCCACGATCCCGCACGCCGACGCCAGCAGCACACGCAACGGCCACGACTGGTCACCCATGATGTAGAAGCCGCCGACGACCGCCAGCACTGTCGCCGCCCAGGACAGCCCCGCGGCCGGCAGGAACCGCCCGAAGGCGCGCGACAGCACGATCGAGCCGACCAGTGCCGCCAGCGACAAGAACAGCGTCGCGGCGGTTTCGAGGTTCTGTGCGAGCGGGGAGGTGTCCTTCGTGGTGACCAGCAGCGCCACGGGGATCGCCAGGAGCAGAACGACCATCGTCACGACGCCGAACCACAGGCTCTGGGCCGGTGTCCACGACGGACGGGCGGTGGTTGCGGTCGTGACCGCATCGACGACGTCGTCGAATGCGGCATCCGGGATCGTGTTGTCGCGGGAGCGCAGGTGGAGCGTCTCGCCGTCGCGCAGGTTGAGGGCCGACACCCGCTTGGTCGGGTCGAGCGGATCCTCGCCGAGACGCTGCAGCACCCAGGCGTGTACGGCTTCCTGGGTCGAGCCCGGTTCGTACCCGGAGAATCTCACGATCGTGGGCAGGCACTCGCCCAGGCTGGTCGACCCCGGCAAGGCCACATCGATCCGCCGGCTCGGCGAGATGACCGTGACGCGTGCCAGGTCCTCGGTCGCGGGAGTGGTCACAGCACCGAAGAGTAGTGGGAGCTGAGGTCGCGAGCGCCGGAACGTGGCGCAGCGGTCACGATTCGATGACTGAACTGTGAGTGAGGGCAACGAGGAACCCTCCCGGCCCTGCTCTGCGGCATGATGGCGTCGGCACCCTCACGGACAGGACCCTGCATGGCAACGGTTGTCTTCTCCCGCGGCAAGCGGGCGACGCCACCACCCATGCCCAGGGGAGACCTGCTGCTCGAGTCGCCGCCGGAGATCCCGCCCCCCGCACCGAAGCAGACGTTCGGCGCTGTCCTGCGCTTCCTGCCGATGATCGCGGGCGTGGCGGCGATGGGCCTCATGTACTCAGGGATGGGCAGCGGTACGAAGACGGGGATGGGCGCGATCGCCGGCGGCCTCATGGGCGTCTCGATGGTCGGCATGATGATCAGCCAGATGGGCCGCGGCAACCAGGACGAGTCGCAGCAGCTGGACGCGAGCCGCCGCGACTACTTCCGCTACCTCGGCCAGACCCGGCGTACGGTCCGCAAGACGGCGTCCGACCAGCGCACGGCGGTGATGTGGCGCCACCCGGCGCCCGACACGCTGTGGTCGCTCGCCGGCGCCCGACGGATGTGGGAGCGCCGACCGGACGCCGACGACTTCCTGTCCATCCGGATCTCTGTCGGTCGGCAGCAGTTCGCCAAGCGGATCGTGCCGCCGGAGTCGAAGCCGGTCGAGGACCTCGAGCCGCTCACCACGGGTGCGTTGCGCCGCTTCATCCGGACGCACCTCACCGTCCCGACGGTGCCCCTGCAGATCAACATGCGAGGCTTCAGCCGGTTCGAGCTCGTGGGCGATCTCGACGCCTCGCGACGGCTCGCGTACTCGATGGTCGCCCAGATCGTCGCCTGGCACGCACCGTCCGAGGTGCGGCTCATCGTCGTGGCGTCGCCGGAGAACGCCGAGTACTGGAACTGGGTCAAGTGGCTGCCGCACGTACAGCATCCGACACGTACGGACGGAGTCGGTCCCGTACGGCTGTTCGCCCGCTCCGCGCTCGAGCTCGCACAGGTGTCTGAGGGCAGTCAGGGCATGTCTGGGGGCGATCCGGTCCATGTGGTCGTGGTGGTCGACGGCGTCGACGGGATCAGCGCCGACATGTTCACCACGCCCTCCACCACGACGAGCACGATCGACATCACGGGCCAGCGCGAGCGGCCCCGCCGGATCGAGCAGCGGGTCGCCGTTCTCGACGTCACGCCTGACGAGGTGACGCTGCACCGCCGCGTACAGTCCGGCCAGATCGCGCCGACGCCGTTCGGCAAGCCCGACCTCGTACCGATGGTGTACGCGGAGATGCTCGCCCGTCAGCTGAGCCCGTACCGCATGCCCGTACTCACAGCGGGTGAGGACGAGGACGCACCTGAGCTGGTCATCGAGGCGCCGAAGGACTACCCGACGATGCTGGGCGTCGGCGACCCGCTGACCCTCGACGTACGGCAGGCCTGGCGGCCGCGGCCGCTCCACCAGCGCCTGCGCGTGCCGGTCGGCTCCACCGAGGACGGCCATCCCGTCGAGCTGGACATCAAGGAGTCNNCACGGCCTGTGCATCGGCGCCACCGGCTCCGGCAAGTCCGAGTTCCTCCGCACGCTCGTGCTCGGCCTGGCGATGACGCACAGCTCCGAGCAGCTCAACCTCGTGCTCGTCGACTTCAAGGGCGGCGCGACGTTCGCAGGCCTCGACGACCTGCCGCACGTGTCCGCGGTGATCACGAACCTCGAGGGCGAGCTCACGCTGGTCGACCGCATGCAGGACGCGATCGCCGGCGAGATGGAACGTCGCATGGAAGCGCTCGGCGCCACCAACGCGATGCTGAGGAACAAGGACATCAAGAACCGTGAGGAGTACGAGGCCGCGCGGGCCGAAGGCGCCGACATCCCACCGATGCCGAGCCTGTTCATCGTGGTCGACGAGTTCTCCGAGCTGCTCACCGCACGTCCCGAGTTCATCGACCTGTTCATCCAGATCGGTCGCATCGGCCGCTCGATCGGCGTCCACCTGCTGCTGGCCTCGCAACGGCTCGAGGAGAGCAAGCTGCGCGGCCTGGACACGTACCTGTCCTACCGCGTCGCGCTCCGAACGTTCTCGCCCGCCGAGTCGCGCGTCGTCATCGGCGTGCCCGACGCGTACGAGCTGCCGAGCCCGCCCGGCAACGGCTACCTCAAGTTCGACACGACGAACATGGTGCGGTTCAAGGCCGCGTACGTGTCCGGACCCTGGCACGGCGGCAGCANNGTCGAGACGGTGTCGGCAGCGGCGCGTGCCGGCGAGACCGCCGATCCCGCTGACGATGACGACACGCTGCTCGGCATCGCTGTGGGCCGGCTCAAGGGCCACGGATGGCCCGCGCACAAGGTCTGGCTCCCGCCGCTGGACGCCCCGCCCACGATGGACGGTCTTCTCGGGGGACAGCTCGTCGAGGTCCCCGGCCGAGGCCTCACCGTCCCGGATCCTCGGTTCCAGGGCACCCTGTCCGGGCCTGTCGCGCTCATCGACCGGCCTCGGCAGCAGCGCCGCGACCCGATGTGGCTCGACTACTCCGGAGCGGGCGGCAACCTGGCGGTCGTCGGAGGCCCGCAGTCGGGCAAGTCGATGGCGCTGCGCGCCACGATTGCCGGCCTCGCGCTGACGCACACGCCGATGGAGATCGGCTTCTACATCCTCGACTTCGGCGGCGGCTCGCTCAGCAGCCTGCGCGACATCCCCCACGTCGGTTCGGCCTGCAGCCGCCTCGACGTCGACCGCGTCCGGCGGACCATCGCCGAGATGACCTCGTTGCTCCAGGCGCGGGAGGTGCTCTTCGGCGAGATGGGCATCGAAGGCATCGTCAGCTACCGCCGCGGACGTCGCGATGGCAGCATCCCGCCCGACCGCTTCCCGACGGACGTCTTCCTCGTCGTCGACGGCTGGATGACGTTGCGCGGGGAGTTCGAGGCTCAGGACCCGGTCATCACCAACCTCGCGGCCCGCGGCCTCGGCTACGGCATCCACGTCATGGCCAGCGCGAACAAGTGGTCGGAGTTCCGACTCGGCATCCGCGACCTGCTGCAGAGCCGGGTCGAGCTGAAGCTCGGCGACCCGTTCGAGTCGGAGATCAACCGCAAGCTCGCCGCCGTCGTACCGGCCGGTCGGCCCGGCCGCGGCCTGTCCAGTGACGGCCTGCACATGCTCGTCGCCCTCCCCAGGATCGACGGTGTCGAGGACGGCGGCTCGGCCTCCGACGGCCAGCGTCAGCTGACCGCGCGGCTGAGGGCTGCCTGGCAAGGGCCGCGGGCTGCCGAGGTCCGGATGCTGCCCGCCGATCTGCCGCTCGCGGCGCTCCCGCCGGTCACGTACGACCCGGTGCGCAAGACGTTGCCGTGGGCCATCGACGAGATCGACCTCGCACCCGTCACGTACGACCCGTCGGCCGAGCCGCACCTCGTGATCTTCGGCGTTCCCCAGAGCGGCAAGTCGACGACGCTGCGGGTGATCATCGACGGTCTGCTCAAGCGGTACACGTCGAAGGAGGCGAAGTTCCTCGTCCTCGACTACCGCCGCTCGCTGCTGGGGTTCATCCCCGACGAGTACATCATCCGGTACGCGCCGAGCCAGCAGTCGGGCATCCAGGCGTGCAAGGACGTGGCGCCGGCACTCACCGCGCGCCTCCCCGGACCGGACGTCACCAGCCAACAGCTGCGCGACAAGTCGTGGTGGAAGGGTTCCGAGGTCTTCGTCATCGTGGACGACTACGAGCTCGTCGCCACCTCGATGGCGAACGCGCTGCAGCCGCTGCAGGAGTTCATCAGCCAGGCCAGCGACATCGGGCTGCACCTCATCATCAGCCGCGGTATGGGTGGTGCCGGCCGTGCGGTCATGGACCAGGTGATCGGCCGCATCAAGGACGCCGCGAACCCTGCGCTGATCATGAGCGGGTCGAAGGACGAGGGCATCCTGTGGGGCAACGTACGGCCGACGGCCCTCCCTCCAGGCCGGGGAACGCTCGTCAGCCGCGCGGGATCAGTCCTCGTCCAGGTGGCCAACCTCCCCGCGCAGCAGTGATGCCGATGCCGCGCACCCGTACGTCGGTTGTCCATCGTGTCGCGGTCGGCTGCCTTGCGGCGGCCATCGTCATGTCGGTCAGCATGCTGAGGCCTGCCATGGCGTACGCGCTGGGGACCGAGCTCGATCCCGCCTGGTGCTCGCCGACGACCGAGTCGGGCCAGACGACGGGCGCGCTCACCGATGCGTGGCACATCAGCCGGCTGAAGCCGAGCCAGGTCTGGTCGCAGAACGACGCCCAGGGACGACCCATCACCGGTACGGGCGTCACGATCGCGGTGATCGACACGGCCGCCCAGATCGGTGTCTCACCGTTCCTGCGGGCCTCGTCCACGACAACCGGGGCCAAGCCCAACTGGCAGCTCGTCGACTACGTCGGTACGGACACGGCCAAGATCGCTCATGACGGGACCGGGCTCAGCTGCGCGCACGGCACGCGGGTCGTGTCGCTCATCAACGCGCAGCCGCTCGACCAGGGCGACTCGAATTTCTCGGGCATGGCGCCGGGGTCGTCGGTGATCGTGATGCGCGCGCTCAAGGGCTCTACAGACGTCGAGGATCAGGCGCCGCTCGCGGCCGCGATCAACGACGCGGTGGCGGCGAAGGTCAGCATCATCAACATCAGTCAGGCCGGGTCCGACGACACAGCTGTACGTGATGCCGTGGCCACTGCGATCGCCCACGGCGTCATCGTCGTCGCCTCCTCCGGCAACGCAGGCAACAGCGGGCCCCGGTACCCGGCGGCGTACCCGGGCGTGATCTCCGTCGGGATGACGACCACGACGGACGCTCCTCACCCGTCTTCGGAGGAAGGCGTCGGCGTCAACGTCACGATCGCGGCGCCGGGGGATGCGATCGTTGCGCTGCTGCCCTCGGGGCCCTCAGGCACGACGACCACGGACTCGTACCTCAAGACGTCGCAGGTCTGGAACACCGAGCCGGGCACGAGCTTCGCCGCGCCGATCGTGACCGGCGTCATCGCGCTCATGGTGCAGAAGGCGAAGGCCGAGGACGTGACGTTGACGCCGGCCGAGGTGATGCGGCGCCTCGANNATCCCCACCACGACGCCCACGGCGGCCCCGCTCGACATCCCGGCCGGCCGTGCCACCACCCCGATGGTCATCGCCGTCGCCGTGACGCTGGGCGTGCTGGCGCTGCTGGCCGGTGCCGTGCTCGTACGCGAGGCTGTCTCGCCGATGCGTCGCCGCAAGTACGCCCCAGCGCGGTCGGACGAGTCGTGACGCGCCTCGAACCGCGGCCCTGGAAGCGGTCCCGCCTGTACGAACCGAGCTCCTGGCGGAGCCATCCCCGCGTGGGCATCGGCATGATCGTCGGCTCCACCGCCGGCATCGCCGGCGTGTCCTTCCTCGGACCATCGGCGGTGACACTCTCGCTGGGTCCGCGGTACGGGAGCCTGCTGCCCCCCTGGTACATACCGTCGACGTGGGGCATCGCCCTCAACGACTGGGCGGCGGTCACGATCACCTATCTCTGCATCGCCGTGGGTGCCGTCGGGATGTGGATCCTCTTGCGCGCGCTTGCCGCGGGCTGGCGACCGGTGCCGAAGAAGCTGCTCTGGCTGGGAATCGGGCTGCAAGTCGCGATCTCCCTGGTGACGCCGATGACCAGCGCCGACGTCATGATGTACGCGGCGTACGGGCGGTTGCAGGTGCTCGGCCGCGACCCGTACGAGATCACCGTCGGGGAGATCTTCCGGACGCAGTACGACGCGGTCCTGCGCTGGACCGAGCGACCATGGCAGGACACGCCCAGCGTGTACGGGCCGATCGTGTCGGCGACTCAGACGCTGGCCAACTGGCTCGGCGGCACGTCGATGCACGACATCGTGTTCTGGCTGCAGATGCTGTGCGTGATCCCCGTGCTGATCATCGGGATCCTGGCCTACCGCCTGGCCGCGGGGAACCCAGTGCTGCAGTCACGTGTCGCGATCTTCACCCTCGTCAACCCGGCCATGCTCTGGGCCGTCACCGCGCAGGCGCACAACGAGGCGCTCGCGGTGATGTTCGCGTTCGCAGCGATCGCGGCGATGCGGCGCTGGCCGTGGCTGGCNNTCATCGCCGGTACAGCCGCAGTCCCGCTGCTCATCTGCTACGGCCTGTGGCAGCCGGCTGCGCTCCTCTCGGCGGCCCGCAACACCACGTACGTCAACGCCGGCGCCTGGGCGGGACCGGTGTTCGGGCTGCTCACCCGCTGGATGAGCTGGAACGTCGCGAAGATCATCATCAACGCCATCGGCATCGTGATGTGGGTCGTCATCGCGGGGATGCTGTTCCGTCTGCTGGACACACGGCCGCTGCCCGGCATCGCGGACCACGTCCTGCACCCGATGAAGGATCCGACATCCGTCGCGGTCCGTACAGCGGTGGTCCTGTACGCGTCCTGGCTCGTCACCACGCCGAACTCGTTCAGCTGGTACGACCTCATGGCCTGGACGCCCCTGGCGGTCGCCGCCGCGAGCCGGCTGGACGGTCTGATGCTCTGGCGCACGACCTGGCTGTCGGCCGCCTTCGTCACCGGGCGTGCCATCCCGTACGCACGGGGGATTGCGACCCTCGGAGCCCGCATCCGCGACACGGCGTGCGTCACCGCGCAGGTGCTGGTGCTCGTGTCGATCGTGTGGTGGTACGTGCAGAGCCGGCGCCATACGGCGCGCGTGGCGGCGGGTTGACGCCCCCGGTGGTGACTCTCCTGCTCCCGCGCGGCTACGCGGGATCCGCGACGCTGGAGATCAAGCGGTCGGTGTTTCGCGCCGAGATCGCGCGGGTCGACGACGAGGACGCCGCTCGTACGGCCATCGCCGCGGCCCGCCGAGCCAGCCCGGATGCGCGTCACCACTGCTCGGCGTTCGTCCTGGATGTCGACGGCGCGCAGCCGATCGAGAGGTCGTCCGACGACGGCGAGCCCGCCGGTACGGGGGGGATGCCGATCCTCGCCGCGCTCCACGGATCCGGCCTGGTCGACGTGGTCTGCGTCGTGACCCGCTGGTTCGGCGGTGTGAAGCTCGGTGCCGGACCGCTGGCCCGAGCGTACGGCGACGCCGCGGGGCTGGCACTGTCCCAGGCGCCCCGCGTCGAGCGCGTCCTGCGTCCGAGGTGGCGCGTCCACGTCTCGTACGCCGACGTCGGTCGTCTCGTCGACGACCTCACGACCCGTGGGCTGACCGTCGAGCCCCAGTACGGCGCCGACGCGTCGCTGCTCGTCACGGCGGTCCCGGGGCAGGACGTCGGGGAACTCGTGGCATCCCTCACCCAGGGCGCGGCAGTCGTCGAGACGGCGGGAACGGTGGCCGTGGAGTCATCTCTTCCGGATCGCGCATAGGGTCGCAGGCGTGACGCAACCCATCGATCCCGTGCTGGCGGTGACTCCCGCCCTCCTGTCGGTGACGTTCGGCCACACGACCGCTGCGGCAGGGGAGACCTATCTGACCCAGGGTCGCGTTCACTCGCTCATGGTGGCGTCCTCGGGCGAGGCGGTGGTGGTGCAGGCCGCGGTGGTGGGGTCGCACCGGCAGAGGTACGAGACGGTCGTCACGATCCGGCCGGGCGGAGGCGTGACGAGCCGATGCACGTGCCCCGTACGGATCAACTGCAAGCACGGAGCCGCCGCAGCTCTCGCAGCGAACGCGAAACGACGCACGGCCGCGCCGACCTGGCGTCGAGCGATGGAGGAGCTGACGCTCGGCGCACGGCGCTCGAAAGCGGAGCTGACGCCGCTGGGGCTGCTGGTCGTCGACCATTACGGAGCGCTCTCGCTGCTCCCGGTACAGCGCGGTGCGCGAGGCAAGTGGGTGAAGACCGGAGCGTCCTGGGACGACGTGCGCGAGGCCTGGAAGTCCGCCTGGGACGACAGGCAGCGGCACAGCCTCGACAGCCTGGGCCGGCTGCGCTTCTCGACCGGCAACTTCTACGGGTACGGGAACCAGCCAGCCCCCTTGTCGACGTTCGGGCCGCACCTGTGGTCGGCCCTGAAGCGGGTCGTCGACTCCGGCGTCGAGATCGTTCCCGGGCGCGAGACGCCGCCGGTACGGATACTCGACGACCCGGTAGAGGTCGTGGCTCGGGTCTCGACCGGGCCGGATGGTCTCGAGCTGCACTCAGGTGTCCATGCCGCCGGGCGCGACTGGGAACGCCGGGACGTGACCTTGATCGGCGGGCCGGCGCACGGCGTCATCCTGCAGTCCGACGGCGAGCTCCTTCTCGGGGCCTTCGCCGAGCCGCTCTCGCCGTCGCAGGAGAGGCTGGCCACCAGGCACCAGCGCATCGACATCCCAGCAATGGACGCCACCCAGTTCCTTGCGGTGTTCCTGCCGCCGCTGAGGCGGATGGCGCGGGTCGTGGTCGACGACGGCGTGGACATTCCGGAGGTCCATCCGCCGGTCGTGACGCTCGAGGTCGCCTACGCGCCCGGCCACGTCACCGACCTCTCGTGGGGTTTCCGCTACCGCATCGGCGACGAGGTGATCGACGTCGGTGCCGACCCGGATGCCTCAGCGGTGAGGGACGGAGAGGCAGAGGCAGAACTGGTCGGGCTCCTGCCGCGGCAGCCGTGGGGGGTGGTCGAAGCGCCACCCGCCCCGCCCCGTCTCGTACCGCATGCGCGTCTGACCGGCGCGGAGTCGGCGATGTTCGCGACGACTTGGCTCCCCGGGCTGGAGGCGTCCGACCGGGTGGAGGTGGCGCTGGTCGGTGAGCGGCCCGACTACCGGTACAGCGAGGCCGCACCGACGGTGACACTGGCCGTGACGGACCCGAAAGACGGAGCGGGGGACTGGTTCAGCCTCGACGTCCAGGTGTCGATCGACGGCGAGGAGGTCGACTTCGCGGAGCTGTTCGCGGCGCTGGCCAGGGGCGAGGCGCACCTCGTCCTCGACGGGGGCACCTGGTTCAGCCTGGACCGCCCCGAGCTGGAGCAGCTGCGCGCGGTGATCGCGGAGGCGACGCTGCTGGCCGGCGGCGCGTCCGGTCTGCGCCTGCGCGCCGAGCATGCGGGCCTCTGGGAAGACCTCGTGGCGCTCGGCGTGGTGGCCGAGCAGTCGTTGTCGTGGCGCCGTGCTGTGTCCGGGCTCCTGGACGTCACGGCGGTGCCCGAGGTCCCCGTACCGGACGGGCTGACCGCCACGCTCCGTGCGTACCAGGTGGTCGGGTATCGCTGGCTGGCGTTTCTGTGGCAGACGCAGCTCGGCGGGATCCTCGCCGACGACATGGGCCTGGGAAAGACGGTGCAGCTCCTCGCGGCCATCCTGCGGGTCCGGACCGAGGAACCGGACAGCCCGCCCGTACTGGTCGTCGCGCCGACCTCGGTCGGGCCGACGTGGGCGGACCAGGCGCGGATGTTCGCGCCCGGACTGCGGTTGGAGGTCGTGGAGCGGACCAGCGCCAAGCGCGCCGAGCCGCTGGCGCAGGTGAGGGCACGGGCGGACATCATCGTCACCTCGTACACGCTCCTGCGTCTCGATGAGGAGGAGTACGGGGCGGAGCCCTGGGGCGCCGTGATCTTCGACGAGGCGCAGTTCGTGAAGAACCGGCAGGCCGCCACGTACAAGGCGGCTCGGCGGTTGCGTGCTCGCGTGAAGTTCGCCGTCACCGGTACGCCGATGGAGAACAACCTCATGGACCTGTGGTCGATGCTGTCGATCGCGACGCCCGGCCTGTTCCCCAGCCCCGATGCGTTCACCGAGACGTACCGCCAGCCCATCGAGACCGACGGCGCCCCGGAGGTGCTGGCGCGGTTGCGGCGACGGGTACGGCCTGTACTGCTGCGGCGTACGAAGGAGGAGGTGGCCACCGAACTGCCGCCCAAGCAGGAGCAGGTGCTGTCGATCCCCTTGTCAGCGGGACATCGCCGCCTGTACGACAGGCACCTGGCCGCCGTACGCAAGCAGGTGCTCGGTCTCGTCGGCGACCTCGACCGGAACCGGATCGCGGTCCTGGCGTCCCTGACGAGGTTGCGGCAGCTGAGCCTGTCGCCCGCGCTGGTGGAGCCCGGGCAACCGCCGGTGTCGGCGAAGATCGATGCATTGGTCGAGATGCTCGGGGACATGATCGCGGAGGGGCACCGCGCGCTCGTCTTCAGCCAGTTCACGAGTTTCCTCGCCCTGGTGAAGGCGCGTCTGGACGCGGAGCAGATCGGCTACGTCTACCT
>PMLO01000273.1:1020-1284 GCA_003158895.1 Propionibacteriaceae bacterium | reverse complement strand
GTGATGGTCTATCGGCTCGTCAGCGAGGACACCATCGAGGAGAAGGTCGTCGCCCTCCAGGAGCGCAAGCGCCACCTGTTCGACTCCGTCATCGGCGAGGCCGCCAGCCTCGGCGCCCCACTCACCGCCGACGACATCCGCGGACTGCTCGAGCCCGACTGAGTTCGGCGTCAGCCGGGGCAGGTGTCGCGAAGAACCGGCTCCCGAGCGTCAGGCTGCGTACGTGCTGCACTGGCGCTGGGCCCGCCCCCCGGCGCGAGGCTG
>PMLO01000273.1:0-1010 GCA_003158895.1 Propionibacteriaceae bacterium | reverse complement strand
CGCGCTGGCTGAGGGCGGCGGATGGATCCTCCTAGGCTGCGCAGTGCAGCACGTACTCCGCGTCCCGCCGGATTCGTACCAGGCTGTCTCGTCGAGGGGTCATGAACTGTCGGCTCTTCGGCTCATAGCCAGCGTGTCGTGGCTCCTCGAGGTGGGGCTGACTCGCCCATACGCGTCGAGGGGTCATGACACGCCGATCTCCGCTCGGGACCCCGGCCGTTACTGGCTCCTCATCTACGGTCCCTGAGGAACTGCACGGCGTCACCCGCTCTCCGGTCCTGAGGATGTACACGGCGTCAGCCGGGTGCTTGTTGCGAAGGGCGGCCCGTCGGCTACGAAGGTTCGTCATCGCGCACGGCCCTGAGCCCGATGTCAAGGAGTCCTTGACACGATCGGGCCATCGGATGCCTGCTCGCAGTGTCAGGGGAACCCTGACGGATCGTTGGGGCACTTATCGTGGCTGAAGAGNNGAGTCCTGCGACGCGATCCTGGGAGCGGCGACGCCCGGAGGCATCGGCGACGACTCCGTACTGGCGTCACTGCCGGCCTGCGACGCTGCGGTCGACGTGGCGCGGGAGCATCTACAGCACCGAGTGGACCAGCTGCGGGCGAGCCAGGTCAGCTGGGAGCAGATCGGCAAGGCGCTCGGCGTCTCGCGGCAGGCGGCGTGGGAGCGGTTCCGCTGAACAGTCGAGAGAGCCTGACCCTTCGTGACGTGTGCCCGGCTGACGCCGCGCACAACCTCAGGGACCCAAGACCCATGGAGATTGTGACCCCTCGGCTAGCCTGCGAACGAAGTCGGTCACTCTCCTGGAGGTCGCGATGCCCATTCTCGGCAACATCACCGAAGCCATCGGCAACACCCCGCTGGTACGGATCAACCGCCTCGCGGAGGGCCTCGGCGCCACGGTGGCAGTGAAGCTGGAGTTCTACAACCCCGCCAACTCGGTGAAGGACCGCATCGGCGGGGCCATCGTCGATGCCGCAGAGGCTGACGGCAGCCTCAAGCC
>PMLO01000093.1:24253-28548 GCA_003158895.1 Propionibacteriaceae bacterium | reverse complement strand
GCCGGTGGCCGACGCGGACATCGACGCCTGGATCGGGATGTACGACACGAACGTCGTCGGCACCGTACGTGTCACCAAGGCGCTGCTGCCTGCGGTGCGCGCCGCCGAAGGCACGATCATCTTCGTGACCAGCGTCGCCGCCGATGGGCCGTACGAGGGTGGCGCCGGCTACTGCGGCGCGAAGGCCGCGGAGCGGATGATCGCGGGCTCGATGCGGCTCGAGCTCGTCGGCGAGCCCGTACGGATCTGCGAGGTCGTGCCCGGCATGGTCTACACCGAGGAGTTCTCCCTGACCCGGTACGGGGGCGACGCCGAGCGCGCGGCCAAGGTGTACGAGGGCGTGCCCGGGCCGCTGGTCGCCGACGACATCGCCGAGACGATCGCCTGGATCGCCAGCCGTCCGCACCACGTCAACATCGACCGCATCGTCGTACGTCCGCTTGCTCAGGCCGCCCAGCACAAGGTGTACCGGGTGTCCTGAGTGGACGCGGTTCGCCCGGTGTCTCAGGTCCCTGACAGGATGGCTCCGTGCGCTTTGTTGTGATCCGTCATGGACAGTCAGGAAACAACCTCCTGTGGGAGACGACCGGCAGTGAGTCCGGCCGCCACCCCGACACCCCGCTGACCGACACCGGTCACCAGCAGGTCGAGCTGCTCGCCGAGCAAGTACAGGCCGTACTGCCCTGGCGCATCGACGCCATCTACACCAGCCTCATGGCCCGAGCCGTACAGACCGGTGCCCCCATCGCGGCGGCACTGGGCCTGCCACTGGTCGGGCGCACCGACATGTTCGAGGTCGGCGGTCCGTTCGACCTGGACATGACGACGCTGGAGCGGTCCCCCAACCCGGGCGCCTCGGTCGACGAGCTCCGCGCCATCTCCGACCGGCTCGTGCTGCCCGACGGCGCCACGGACAAGGGCTGGTGGACGGGACCCGTCGAGAACGAGACCGACGGCCCGACGACACGCGCGCACAACCTGGTCTCCGACATCCGCGCGAAGCACCACGACAACACGACCGTGGCGCTCGTCAGCCACGGCTACTTCTCGCAGTTCCTGTTCCGCGAGTTCCTCGGCATCGAGGCGATGCCCGGCTGGATCGAGGTCCACAACACGAGCCTCAGCCTGTACGAGGATGCGCCCGAGTTCCAGAGCTGCCGCGCGCTCCGCATCAACTGGACCCCGCACCTGCCGGAGCACCTGGTCACCAACTGACCGCGACCCGACAGACATCCCGGTCGCCGTTTGGGGACAGCACGATGGCCCGTACCGGAGCGCTCCGGCACGGGCCATGCTTGTGGGGGTTACTCGAACTCGACGAGCCCCTGGCCGCCCTGGACGGACTCTCCCTGGGACACGAGCAGCGCCTTCACCTTGGCGTCGGCCGGAGCGGTGATCTCGGTCTCCATCTTCATGGCCTCGAGCACGACCAGCACCTGGCCGGCCTTGATCTCCTCACCCTCGGCCACGAGGATCTTCGACACCGACCCGGACAGGGGCGCGGTCACACCGTTGACGACAGAGGCCGGCATGGACGCGGTCTGCGGAGCCGTCGAGCCGACGCCCCCGATGACGATCGCCCCGAGCTGCGTCTTCTCGGTCTCGTCGACCTCCACCTCGATGTCGTACACGACACCATTGACGGTCACCTTGAGTCTCATAGTAGATAAGTCCTTATCGCAGGTGGATGGGTGCGTGGTTCAGCTGACTGCGCCGGGTAGCCGACTGCCACGCGGCGGTGTTCCGCGCGAAGGAGGCCTGGCGCTTGCGGGCGCGGTGTCCGAGGTAGGCCGCGACGGCCGCCGCGATGGCGACCATCACGTCCTCGGAGACCTCGTCGTTGGTCAGCATCCGGATGCTCTTGATCTCGGACTCCAGCGAGTCGACGCGCTCCGACAGGCTCTTGACGAGCTCGAGGAGCTCAGCGTTGGTATCGGTCATCGATCACACCGGCCCGAGGCCGTGCTTCTTGGCGGGCCGCAGCTCGCGCTTGTTCACGAGAAGTTCGAGCGCCATCGCGACCTTCCGACGGGTGTCGGCAGGGTTGATGATGTCGTCGACCAGGCCACGCGACGCGGCGACGAACGGCGTGGAGAACGTCTCGCGGTACTCATCCACAAGCTCCTGGCGCCGGGCGTCGGGGTCGTCGGCCGCATCGATCTCGCGCTTGAACACGACAGACGCCGCGCCCTCAGCACCCATGACGGCGATCTCCGCGGTCGGCCAGGCGAACACCTGGTCGGCGCCGAGGTCCTTGCAGGCCATGGCGATGTACGCGCCTCCGTACGCCTTGCGCAGGACGACCGTGATCTTCGGGACCGTGGCCGCCGCGTACGCGTACAGCATCTTCGCGCCGTGGCGGATGATGCCGCCGTGCTCCTGGGCGACACCGGGCAGGAAGCCGGGGACGTCGACGAGCGTGACGATCGGGATGTTGAACGCGTTGCAGAAGCGGATGAACTTCGAGCCCTTGTCGGACGCGTTGATGTCGAGCACGCCCGCCATCACGTTGGGCTGGCTCGCCACGACGCCGATCGAGCGGCCGTTGATGCGGGCGAAGCCCACGACGATGTTCATCGCGTAGCCGGCCTGCACCTCGAGGAAGTCGGAGTGGTCGACCAGGCGTGCGATGACCGTACGGACGTCGTAGCCCTTCGTGCCTTCCGGCGGTACGAGGTCGGCCATCGAGTCGTCCGGCTCCACGTACGGGTCGGGATCGATGATCGGGGCGTCCTCGGTGTTGTTGCTCGGCAGGAAGCTCAGGAGCTTCTTGGCGATGAGGATCGCCTGGGCGTCGTCGTCGGCCACGAAGTGGTTGACGCCGGAGATGGCCATGTGGGTGTCGGCGCCGCCGAGCCCGTCCTGCGTGACCTTCTCGCCGGTGACCTGCTCGATGACGTTCGGGCCCGTGATGAACATGTGGGCCTTGCGCGTCTGGATGACGAAGTCGGTCAGCGCCGGCGAGTACGCCGCACCGCCCGCACACGGGCCGCAGATGATCGAGACCTGGGGCACGGCGCCGGAGAGCTTGACGTTGGCGTAGAACACCTTGCCGTAGCCGGACAGCGAGTCGATGCCCTCCTGGACACGAGCGCCGCCCGAGTCGTTGATGAAGACGAACGGGGTGCCGCACTTCAGCGCCGACTCCATCATCTCGACGACCTTGATGGAGTGGGTCTCGCCCGCCGAGCCGCCCATGACCGTGAAGTCCTGGCTGGCGACGTGGACGGGACGGCCGAGGACCGCGCCGGTGCCGGTAACGACACCATCGGCGGGCATGTCGGCCTTGTCCATCCCGAAGGTGACCGTACGGTTCTTGCGGAACAGCCCGATCTCCTGGAACGTACCCTCGTCGAGCAGCGCGTCGAGACGCTCGCGCGCCGTCATCTTGCCCTTGTCGCGCTGCTTCTGGAGCTTGTCCTCGCCACCGCCCGCGCGGTTCTTGAGTCGTGCCTTGTGCATCTCCTCGATGCGGTCAGCCATCGTCCTGGTCTTGGCCTTCTTCACCATGCTCATGCCCTTTCGACGGTGACGCTGTGATCGCGGCCACCCAGTGAGACCTTGTAGGTGATCGGGCCGGTGACCGCAGAAGAGCTGCCGCTCGCGGCTTCCTTCTCCTTGGCCATCTGCTCCGGGGTCTTGCCCACGTTGATCGGGCCCTCGTCACGGGTCTTGAAGAACCCGGGAGCGACGCTCGGGAACATCGCGTACGTCAGGACGTCCTCGTCGGAGCCGTTGTCGCCTTCGAGCTTGGCGGCCTCGGCGACCAGCGTGTCCCACTCGGGCTTGAGGAGGTCCGCCGGGCGCACCGTGATGGGCTCCTTGTTGGCCTGCAGGTGAGCGATCTCGACGACCTCGGGGTTCCGCTCGCCGATGCACTCGCCGTAGTAGCCGAGCATGAGGTCGGCGAACTCACCGGTCATGACCTTGTAGCGGCCCATGAGGACGTTGAACACGGCCTGCGTGCCGACGATCTGGCTCGAGGGCGTGACCAGCGGCGGGTGTCCGGCGTCGGCCTTGACGAGGGGAACCTCCTCCATGACCTCCTTGATCCGGTCGCCGGCGCCCTGCTGCTTGAGCTGGGACTCCATGTTGCTCAACATGCCGCCGGGGATCTGGCTGGAGAAGATGTCGGTGTCGACCAGCGTGGCCGACTCGAACGCCTTGTACTTGGGACGGACCGCGGCGAAGTGGTCGCGGATCTTGATGAGACGCTCGGGATCGAGGTTGGTCGTGTACTCGGTGCCCTCGAGCATCGCGACGAGCGACTCGGTGGGGTTGTGGCCCGGGCCGAG
>PMLO01000093.1:10387-24237 GCA_003158895.1 Propionibacteriaceae bacterium | reverse complement strand
CCGTACGTGTCCTTGATGCCCTTGACGATGTCGTACGCCGGCTGCGGCTGCAGCAGAGCGGCCATGTCCTTGAGCGCGATCGAGTCGGCACCCATGTCGAGCAGCTGGCCGGCGAGCTTGATGTAGCCCTCGGTGGTGTGGAGGGGGCTCATCGTGTAGCAGATCGTGCCCTGGGCGTGCTTGCCGACCTTCTTGACCTCAGCCATCGCCTGAGCCATGTTGCGCGGGTCGTTGAGAGCGTCGAACACACGGAACACGTCCATGCCGTTCTCCGCGGACTTGTCGACGAACCTGTCGACGACCTCGTCCTCGTAGTGGCGGTAGCCGAGAAGGTTCTGACCCCGCAGCAGCATCTGCAGCTTCGAGTTCGGCATGAGCTTGCGGAAGGTCCTCAGACGCTCCCACGGGTCCTCGTTGAGGAAGCGGATGCAGGCGTCGTACGTCGCCCCGCCCCAGCACTCCACACTCCAGTAGCCAGCCTGGTCAATATCTTCGCAAGCACCGACCATGTCCTCCATCGCCATGCGAATGGCGATGAGGCTCTGATGGGCGTCGCGGAGCACGACCTCGGTCACACCGATCGTTCGCGTCATGAGTCCATCCCACCAGGTTGCCCTACCCGTGCCCATACCCCACGGGGGTTACACGGGCGCGACATCAGGCCATCAGCGCGGGCGGGTGGATGAGAATGCCCCCGGCGACGTCTTCGATCAACGACCCTTGTGGCTCCTGCAATGCGCGGAACGCCACGACCCAGTCGTTCATGCACACGCCGAGGTGGATGCCGAAGGGGATCACGAACACCCCACCGACGGACGAGCGCAGGCCGACGACCAGAGCAAGGCTCACGAACACAGTCGGAGCGAGAGCCACGATGGCGTACCTCAACCGGGAGAACCGCTGGCCTGGGGCGGTGCAGTACAGGTAAGGGACGACCCGGGCGGCGAAGGACCAGCCGAACCGAGGCTTGCCGCCGTAGGTCGAGATCGACAACCCGTGGATCCCCTCGTGGGCCAGCAGCGCTGCCGCCAGGACCACCACCATGACAAGGAAACCGCCGAGCGTGACCGTCAGCCGTTGCGGCGTACGTCCCGCGAACGCGACCATGAGCGCCGCGTAGGCCGCAGCCAATGCGACGACGGTGCTCACGACGCTCAGTCCGAGACTGGTCGACCGAGACGGCCGCCAGGCCAGGGGACGCGCATCATATGGGCGGGTCTCCACGGGTGAAACCTACCCCGGCCCGGCTGCCACGCACACGATCCATCCCGTCCCGACTGTGGAAGCCGAGAACGAAGAGACACGGGCATCAGCGCAACTTCGGGGGTTCATCCACTCCATCCGGGTCCAACTGCCGGGTTAGGTTGGTCACCATGAGCACGTTCGCCGTCATCGGCTCCGGGTTCCGGTCCGCGATCTACTGGGAGGTGGCCGCCGGGCTGCCGGGGATCGACTGCGTCGGCGTCGTGACGCGGCATCCGAGGGCCCTGCCCGTGCCGGAGTACGACTCCGTGGACGCCCTGCTGAGGAACCATCCGGTGGACTTCGTGGTGACGTGCACCACGCCTGCGGTGACTCCGAAGCTCATCATCGAGTCCGTGGGGCGCGACCTGCCCGTACTGACCGAGACGCCGCCAGCGTGGTCGGCCGACGAGATCGTCGACCTGTGGCACAAGGTCGGCGCGGCCCGGCTCGTACAGGTCGCCGAGCAGTACCACCTCATGCCGCTGCACGCGGCGCGGCTGGCCGCGGTCCAGGCAGGTCTCGTCGGCCGCGTCGGGCAGGTGCACGTGTCGAGCACGCAGCTGTACCACGCGGTCTCGTTGCTCCGGCGCTTCCTCGGCGTCGGCCTCGAAGGGGCGCTGGTACGGGCGAACCGCTTCGTCGCTCCGCTGGTCAACCCCCTCGACCGTGGCGGCTGGACCGGCGACATCGAGCCGCACGATGCCACGACGACGCTCGCGACGCTCGACTTCGGCGAGGGACGCAGCGGGCTGTACGACTTCAGCGACAACCAGACCCGCAACCTGCTCCGGACCCGGCGCCTGCTCGTGCGCGGCAGCCACGGCGAGCTGTCCGACGAGACCGTCGTCCGCCTCGTCGACGCGACCACGATCACGCACTCGAGCTTCAGCCGGCGCCAGACCGGTCACGACCTCGACCAGAACGGCTATGCGACCGACCACATCGCGCTCGGCGACCAGGTCTACTGGCGCAACCCCTGGCCCGGCCAACGGTGGACCGACGACGAGCTGGCCATCGCCGAGCTGCTCACGCGGATGGCCGCCTGGGTCCACGGCGAGGGGCCCGACCCGTACCCGCTCGTCGAGGCCTGTGCAGACCAGCTGCTCGCGCTCGCGATCACCGAGTCGGCCGAGACGGACAGGGCTGTACGGGTGGATCCGGCGGCGGTGCTCGCCTGACCATCGCGGTTCTCGCCGCCCAGATGCAGGAAACGCCCTGAATCCGGCCCGAACCCGTCGTTTGAGCAGCGAAAACCCGGATCAGCCGGGGAAGTCGTCGCGCTGACGGACGCGGTCGAGCACGGGATCGTACGTTTGACGGCTGAGCGAGGGGTTGAGACGCAGCGCTCGCCGCAAGGCCGCGACGGCGTCCGCGTCCTCCCCGCGCGCCGTGTACGCCTCGGCGAGCGTCAGCCAGTACAGCCCTGACCGCCAGTTCTCGGCGACCGCCGCACGGGCGTCGTCCAACGCCCCACGCAGGTCGCCGCACAGGCGGCGACAGACCGAGCGGTTGTTCCGGTACGTGGGGTGCGAGGGCGCCCACTCGAGGGCCGCGTCGTAGTCGACGAGTGCCGCCTGGTGGTCCCCCATCGCCGCGCTCGCGAACGCACGGAGCCCGTACAGCTTGGCGACGAGTGCGGGACGGTCGATGTACGGGAGGAGTTCCAGTCCTGTCGTGAGATCGCTGATCGCACCTGCCGGGTCCGGCTCGATCCGCTGTTTGGCGCGGGAGCACAGCGTCTCGACGATCGCGCGCAGCACATCGCTGGTAGGCCTCACGTTGTATCCCTCGACCAGCTCCGCCAACCGTGCGGACGTGTCGTCCTGTTCGGGATGGTCGCCGAGCTCGACGACCAGTCCGTCAGCGAGCGCCAGGATCACGTTCGCAGTGTTTCAGACCTACGTCGAGGACGCGGGCCGAATGCCGGGAATGCGTCGCTTGAACTCGCTCATGAACAGGTCGTGGAGCGCCTTGGAGTCCGTGACGCCGCCAAGGCTGGGCAACGCACCGCCGGCCGACTTCTGGCAGACCGTCAACCAGGCCTGGCCCATGGCGAACGTGAACACGGAAGCGACCGAGGCGCTGATCGCCCCACCGGCGATCGTCCCGGCGCCGGGGATCAGCTTGATCAGCGACGTGAAGCTGGCCCGCCCCGCTGTCGTCGCGATGGCGGTCGACGCGACAGCCGCGATGCCCGCCTTGTCGACGCCCATCCCGTACAGCTGGGCGATCCGGGCCATCATCGCGAGCTGGAGCGGTACGAGCAGTGCCGCGTCCGAGAACGGGATCGGCGAGGCGGCTGCGGCCGCCGAGGCAGTCACCGTGGCGCCGATGAACCCCTGCGCAGAACGCGCCTTGGCATCGAGGTCAACGCGCTGTGCTGCCACCAGCGCGGACTGTACGGCTTCGGGAACTGCCTGAAAGGTGGCATGGACGAGATCGCTCAAGCCGTATGGCGGCTGACCACTGAATGGGTCCCTCATTGCGTAGGTCATGAACGGACGCCCGCCCAGGATGGGCAGCTTGAGCGACTCGATGTGGCGCGCGAGCGCTACCGCGTCGGGATGGAACTGGTTGTCGCGGTACGGGACCTGGGTGAGGACGAGCAGTACCGGGAGGTCGAGCTCGGCCAACGCGCGGATGATCTTGGCCTCCGACTCCTCGAACCGGCGGTCCATGCCCCGTACGCAGTACCAGGCGCAGTGGATCTGCTCCGAGAGCGGCTTCTTGCGCAGGCCTTTGACGACGTCTCTGAGCTCCTTGATGAGCGCGCCGTCGTCGCGGCCGATCTCGAGGCCCTGGGTATCGAAGATCCCGAGAGTGCCTCGGCGATCCACGTACAGGTGGCTGCCCTGCGTCACCGGCTCCCCGATGCCCGTCTTGGCCACCTCGGTGCCGAACACGGCGTTGATCAGCGTCGACTTCCCCGTACCGGTCTTGCCGAAGACTGCGAGGTTGAACCTGCCGATCGCCGCAGCCTGTCGGTCGAACTCGGCGCGGAAGGATTCTGTGAACCAGTCGGGCACGCCTCCAGGGTACGGATCGGGCAATGCCGATGAGGCCGCAACACGACCTCGATGAGAGCGAATGTGCCCGGTCCGCCTCCTGCCCTAGCCTGGAGCCATGGCGGATCAACCCCTCGTCGTCGAGGCCAAGGGCTGGCCGCAGCCTCCCCACCTGGCGTGGCGCAGCTCCATCCAGCACAGATCCGTCATCCAGCTGCTGTTCGGGTTCGTGGTCCTCGGGTTCGCCTCGGCGCTCCTGTGGGGTTTCTCCCTGCGCGGTGACGCCGCCTGGACGGCGTTCTCGATCGCGTTCGTTGCGCTCTCCATCGTGGTGATCCTGGCGAACGTACGAACCCTCGGACGGATCCATCTCGTCCCCGAGGACCGACGCGTCCCGATCACCCTGCCCTACGCGTTCGCGATCGACGGTGACGAGCTCGTCTTCCCCGAGTTCGTCACCAACGCCGAGGAGCGCTGGCCGCTGCGCGATACGTACGCCAAGGCCGCCAAGGTGCTCGACCTGGTCACGCTGACCTGCTCCGGGCGACGTACCCGCCGCTTCTTCGCCATGTCCATCCGCGTGCCCACGCTGGATGCGGCCCGGCTCGTCAACGACCACCGGCTGGCGCTCGCGGAGGGGCCCGACGCCTAGCCGCGTCCCGTGTACGGCAAGTCTTTGCTTTCTGACTTGTAAGTCAGTAGAACGGCGGTAACGTTCGATCAGATCCCACAACGCGAGGAGGCGTTCTTTTCGATGCCCACGATCAGCATCCAGCTCTACACACTCCGCGAGGCCCTTGAAACCGACCGCGACGGCACGCTTGCAGCGGTCGCCGCGATGGGCGTCGACGAGGTGGAGCCTTTCGGTATCGAGAACTTCGACTGGCTCCCCGAGGCACTCGCCGCCGCCGGGCTCCAGGCAGGCAGCGCTCACGCCGGCATCGTCCAGAACCCCGAGAAGGTCCTTGCGGCCGCCAAGACACTGGGCGTGACGACCGTCTTCCAGCCGAGCCCGATGCCGCGCGACGCCTTCGAGTCCGCCGAAAGCCTCAAGACCTTCACCGATGCGCTCAATGCTCAGGTCGATGCGTTCGCCGCGGAAGGCATCAGCATCGGCTACCACAACCACGACTGGGAGTTCCTGGGCGCCACGATCGACGGCCAGACCCCGTACGACTACTTCGTCTCCCTGCTCGACCCCCGCGTCGTGCTCGAGCTCGACACGTACTGGGCCGCTGCAGGCGGCGTCGACCCGCTGAGCCTGTTCGAGAAGTACGGCGACCGGATCACGCACTTGCACGTCAAGGACGGCCCTGTCGAGGGTGGCCACGGCGTCACGAATGTCGTGCTGGGTACCGGCGCGATGGACATCCCCCCGATCCTGGCGGCGAGCCCGAACCGTGCCTGGGTCCTCGAGTTCGACGCCGCCGCTGACGCGGTCCCCGAGTCGGCCGCCAGCATCGACTACCTCAAGGAGAAGAAGTGACAGCGAAAGTCGGCGTCGTCGGGGCAGGAGTCATCTCGACGCAGTACCTGGACAACACCGCGACGTATCCCGATCTCGAGATCGTGTCCGTCTCCGACCTCATCGGCGAGCTCTCCGAGATCGCGTCCGAGAAGTACGGCATCCCCACCCACGGCACCCCGGGCCCGGATGGTCAGGACATCATCTACGACAACGACAACGTCGAGTACGTGATCAACATCACGAACCCGCAGGCGCACATCGACGTCACCCTGCAGGCGGTCCGAGCGGGCAAGCATGTGTGGAGCGAGAAGCCTCTGGGGCTGAACCTCGAGGGCGCAAAGCAGATCCTGGACGAGGCAAAAGCTCACGACGTGTACGTGTGCTGCGCCCCCGACACCGTGTTCGGCCCGGGTTTCCAGACGGTGCTGCGCAAGATCCGCGGCGGCGAGATCGGCCGGCCGATGGGTGGCCTCGCGGTCATGCAGCAGCCCGGCCCCGATCTGTGGCATCCGAGCCCTGAGTTCCTGTTCCAGGTCGGAGCAGGCCCGACGCTCGACATCGGTCCCTACTACTTCACGGCCCTGGTGCTCGGTCTCGGCCCTGTCGTTAGCGTCACCGCCGGCGGCGGCAAGGCACGCGACGTCCGTACGGTCATGTCCGGTCCTAAGGCAGGCACCGACTTCGAGGTCGAGGTCCCCACGACGGTGCGCGTGCTGCTGCAGCACGCCTCGGGGGCGACTTCGATCGTGCTGCTGACGTTCGACTCCGGTCTCAGCCGTCACGGCATGCTGGAGTTCCAGGGCTCCGAGGGTGTCATCGTCGCGCCGGACCCCAACATGTTCCATGGCAAGGTCGTCACCCACAAGGGCGGCAAGGTCGTCGAGGAGATCGAGGTCGAGGCGGCCGGCATGGGCCGTGGCATCGGCCTGGTCGACCTGGTGCGCTCGGTCAAGGCCGGCGTCCGGCCTCGCGCGCATGCCGACCTGGCCTATCACGTGCTGGAGATCATGCTGTCGGTCGAGAAGGCCATTGAGTCCGGGAAGACCGTCGAGCTCACCTCGACGCCTCCCGAAGTCGATCCACTTCCGGCAGACTGGTCACCGCTCAAGGCTGTCTGACAACACACATATCGATCGGTGGCGCCGAGGCCTGGTCTCGGCGCCACTGGTATGCCCAGGGGGGAAACATGAAGCTCGGAATGTTCACAGCAGCGCTGCCGATGTGGTCGCTCGACAAGATCGCCGAGTACGCGTCGGGCCAGGGGTACCAGTGTCTGGAGGTGGCGTGCTGGCCCGCGGTCGAGGGTCGCCCGTTCCAGTCGGCGCACCTGCCGATCGCCACATGGTCGGGCGCCGATCGCGACGAGACGCTGGCGCTCCTGGAGCGCACCGGCCTCGAGATCTCGTCGCTGGCCTACTACGAGAACAACCTCATCGTCGACCTCGACCGCCGCCACGAGATCCGTGCGCACCTCAAGGGCGTCATCGACGCGGCGCAGTCGCTGGACGTCCCGTACGTGGGCACGTTCCTCGGCCGGGACGTGACGAAGTCGGTCATCGAGAACATGGCGGAGGCGGAGCGGATCTTCCCGGAGCTCGTCGACTACGCCGGTGAGCACGGGGTCAAGCTCATGATCGAGAACTGCGTGATGGAGGGCTGGCACCCCGACGGCTACCCGGGCAACATCGCGTACTCCCCGGAGCTGTGGGAGTGGATGACGACGAAGCTCGGCCTGTACATCAACTGGGACCCGTCTCACCTGACGTGGATCGGCATCGACCCCCTCGAGACGATCAGGCCGTTCGCCCAGTACATCGTCCATGCGCAGGCGAAGGACGTCGAGCTGTTCGACAACATCCGCAACCAGTACGGCTTCTACGGCCTGGTCCAGAAGGGCGATCGCCCCTGGGACATGGGGTGGTGGCGCTATCGGGTTCCCGGCCGCGGGGCCGTCGACTGGGCGCGCATCGTCGACCGGCTGGACGAGGTCGGGTTCACAGGCACCCTGTCCGTCGAGCACGAGGATCCGGTGTGGGGCGGCACCCCGGACAAGATCGTCGAGGGCCTCACCATCGCCTACAAGACACTGAGCCCGCTCGTCAACGACACGACCCGGCTCCTCACCGCAACCGTCTGACCTCACACACCGAAGGACACGAACCATGACGAAACTTCGGGTCGGCATCGTCGGCCTCGGCTTCATCGCGACCGGCAAGCACCTGCTCGGCCTCGCGGCGCACCCCGACCTCTGNNCCCGGCTGCTCGCTGACCCGAGCATCGACGTCATCCACGTCTGTACCTGGAACGTCAGTCACGCCGACATCACGTGCGCGGCGCTGGAGGCCGGCAAGCACGTGCTGTGCGAGAAGCCGATGGCGATCACGGGAGCCGACGCTCGCCGAATGGTCGAGACGGCCGAGCGCACCGGCAAGAAGCTGTCGGTGGGGTTCCAGAACCGCTTCCGCCCCGAGAACCAGTTCCTGGCCAAGGCGATCGCCGAGGGCCGGCTCGGCGAGATCTACGCCGCTTCGGCCCATGCCGTACGCCGCCGCGGCGTGCCGACGTGGGGCGTGTTCACCGACAAGGAGAAGCAGGGCGGCGGCCCGCTCATCGACCTCGGCGGCCACGCGATCGACCTGGCCCTGTGGTACATGGACAACTACGAGGTGGCCTCCGTCACCGGCGTCGTGAACCACAAGCTCGGCGACAAGCCCGAGGGCAACATGATGGGGCCCTGGGACCCCGCCACGTACACCGTCGAGGACTCGGCGTTCGGCTTCGTCAGGTTCACCGACGGAGCGTCGCTGTACGTGGAGTCGTCCTGGGCGCTCAACGTCACGGACTCTCGCGAGGCATGCGTGACGCTGTGCGGCACCGAGGGCGGCGCGGACACCGTCCAGGTCGCCGGGTCACCGAACCTCAAGGTGACGCTCAACAGCGTGCAGGGCGGAAGCCTCGTGAAGACCTCGCCGGAGGTCGGCGCGGTCGTCTTCAGCCCCGGTCGGCCTCCGCTGTCCGGCATGGACCAGGCGGCGGTCGACGAGGCGGGATCCTGGCTCACCGCGATCCTCACCGACAGCGAGCCACTCGTCACCGCGCGTCAGGCCGCCGTCGTGACCGAGATCCTCGATGCGATCTACACCTCAGCCGCCACGGGGAAGCCGGTGTACTTCAACGAGTCCTGAGCAGCCCGTACGCACTGCGGCCGTACAACCACCTCAGCGTGGCTGTGCGGCCGCAGTGCGTACGGTCAGTGGTCGAGGTACGTGTCGATGCCCGACAGGTCGACGACGGTGTTCGTCTCGTGCGACGTACGGGCGGCCTCGAGGACGCGCATGCACCGTACGACCGACTCGTTGGTGACGGCCTTCTCGGCAGTGCCATCGAAGACGGCCATCGCGTTGCGGTAGAAGTCGTTGACGTCGGTCTCGAGGCGCGGCAACGGCAGGACCTCGACGTTGTCCTGGACCTTGAGCATCTTCGAGTAGTCGATGATGCGCGGAGCCATCGTCTTGGTCATGCCCTGGCCGGCGACGACAGGCTCGGCGTCGGGTTCGACATCCTCCACGCGCCGTACGATCTTGCCGTTCATCGCCCAGTCGTCGACCGTGGCCGTGCCCCGCCTGCCCTTCACCTGGAACTTCGGCCCCGGGGAGTAGTTGTCGGTGGTGCACGCCGCAAGCGCCTCGACGCCGTTGGCGAACGTCAGATAGATCATGAACCCGTCCTCGACCGGTGCGCCCATCGTGTAGCTGAGTCGGCTGTACACGGTCTTGACCGGCGCCGGGACCATGAGCAGCAGGCGGTCGACCAGGTGGACGCCCCAGTCGAGCACCATGCCGCCACCGCGGGCCGGGTCACGTCGCCAGTCACCGGGGATGCCGCGGGAGCCGTCGATGCGGGACTCGATGTACGCGACGTCGCCCATCGACCTGGCGTCGTACAGCTCCTTCATGACGAGGTAGTCCTCGTCCCATCGGCGGTTCTGGTGGACGATGAAGGCCTTGCCGGACGCGGCCTCNNACCTCGTTCGGGGTGCAGATGAAGACGACGTCGACGTCGAGGTCGGCGAGCGCGTCGCTGAGGTGCGGGTACACGTGCAGGCCGGCTTCTGCGGCCTCGACGCGCGCGATGGGGTCGATGTCCACGATCCCGGCGATCTCGACGCCCAAGGCAGTCAGCTTCTTGATGTGGGTGAAGCCCATCGTGCCGTAGCCGATGATGACGAACCTGTGCTGCATGGATCCCCTCGAGACATCGCGTACGCCCACCGTGGTGCGGGCCTTGGACAAGCCTAGGGGGATCGTGCCGGATCTCGCGGAGAGGGTCGACGTATCAGGAGCGTCGGTTCTGACTCTGGACGGATAAGGGCATTCGCCCCCACCCGCTGACACCGGAGGACACTCCTATGAGCAACCTGATGACCGTCGCCACGCACCGCATCGCGCGGCTGGTCCGCCATCCCGAACCCCTCCCTGCGCAGCCAGCGAGGTTCGTCGGCGTCGCCACGCTCATGACGAGCCGTCCGGACTTCCGCGGTCCCTACGCGCGACCTGTGAGCGCTGAGCTGCTGATCGACGAGCGTGGCAGGGTCACCGTGTCGTCCCTCTATCTGGCGCCTGTGAAGGTTGGTTCCGTGACGTGCACGATCAGTCGGCTCCCGAGGACCGGCATCGGTACGTACGCAGCGGACGATCTCCGCCTGACCATCGGGCTGCATGTCGGCATCGACGTCCTGCGAGGTGCCCAGGACTCGGAGATCATGCTCACGCTGACCACCGACTCCCCCGGGTCACGTGTCGCTGCCGATGGGCAGCTGACGCTCGTCGGCACCGCGACATTCCAAGACGGCTACCTCGGGGGACGGTTGGCGAACCTGGTCGTGAACGGCACGATCTCCCCGGTCGCTGGGGGCGTCCCGGGGAGATCGAGGCTTTGATCCGACCCACGAGGGTCAGGCGGACTGAAGCTCCTTGTTCTTGGCGAGGCCGTAGAAGAACAACGACACCGGCCTGTACATGGCGTGAGCGAACTTGCTGAACGGCAGGAACAGGACGAGCTCCATGGCGACGGCCACGTGGATGAGGAAGACCCAGTAGCCCCACTGCGGTGCGGGTCCCGCGTAGAGCGCGATCTCGATGAGGAAGCCGGTCAGGCCAGTGATCCACAGCAGGGCCAGGAACAGCCAGTCGGTCGGCAGGCTGTGCTGCGAGCTCTCGGCCCGCTTCTGCCACCGGGTGATCATGAACCACGTCACCCCGTACATGAGGGACAGTCCGGCGATCGTGCCGAGGAGGCGTACGGGATACCAGAGCGGCACCCAGGTACCGGTCGGCTTGAGACCGAACATGTCCATGCCGTAGTCGATCGCCGTGGCGAGCAACAGTCCGAGGAAGCCCCAGATCGTCAACGCGTGGATCAGCCAGCGACGCCGGTACAGCGGTACGACCGGCTCGTCGTCGGTGCAGTCCTCGCGGTAGCGCTTCTGGCCGAGAGACTCGATCCCGAGCGCGTACCACAGGGCCTTGCCGGTCCGCTTCCAGGCGGCCTTCGAACCGACCACAGACTTCCACGTGACGTCGTCGCGCCTGGCAATGTCACGCGCGAGCAGGATCACGCCGATGGCGCTGAACAGCACGACGACAGCCATGAGGATGATGCCGACGGTGTGGATGATCGGGTACGAGATGAAGTCGAACAACTTGAGCGACTGCTGGCTCCGTTCGCCGCTGACGGCCGCGAAGAACAGTGCGAAGAACAGTGCCGCCACGAGCGCGATCGCCCCACCCAGGATCGGCTTGGTGTACATGATGCGCGCGATGCCGGACTTGTCGTAGTGGGCGATCGCGTACCGACGGGCGGTCGCCATGAACTCCGCCGGGTCGGCGTCCTGCGGGCACCTGCTCGTGCACAGACCGCACTGGTAGCAGGTCCAGAGCTCCTTGCTGCCCACCAGGTCGTCGGTGAGGCCCACCTGAGCGAGCCGGATCATGCTGCGCGGGAAGGTCGCGTCGTTGTCGGCGAGCGGGCAGATCGCGGTGCAGTTGCCACAGCTCATGCACGCGTTGATCTCTGCTGCGCCGAACTTCTGCAGATCCGTGATCAGGTTGAGGTTGACCAGGGTTGTCATTCGTACTCACACTCCTCAAGGACGGCAGCGGCATCGCCCTGGCCGACCACTTTGTAGCTGAAGTACCCGTCGTCGTTCGCATCCGAGTCCTCGATGAGCAGCCCGTACCGGCGCATCCCCATCACCCAATAGACGACCTCGTGGCTGGGGTGACCGATCCGCTCGGCGATCTCGTTGATCGTCGCCGGGCCGGCAGCGAGGGCGTCGATGATGGGCTTGTGCATCAGCGGCTCCTCGCGGATCACCTCCCGCGGGTCACGCAGTGTCTGACTCATGCCACAGGCTCCTTGACTGGCTCCACGGTCCCGATGAGCTCTTCGATCGCCGACCGCATCTGGGCATCGGTGTAGCCGAGCAGGTCGATCGCGTCCTGCCCGCAGGCCGGGACACACCCGCCGCAGCCCTTGCAGGTGGCGGGGTCGACCATGGCGACCTTGCGGCCGTCCCATTCGATCGTGGTGATGCACTCGTACGGGCAGCTCGTCAGGCACTCGCCGCTGCCCGTGCACTTGTCGGGGTCGATACGGGCCACGAGCGGGTCGAGCTCGGCGAACCCCTTCTTGAGCAACGCCGCGCTCTGGGCAACCGCGGCCAGACCGGCGGCCACGCTCTCGCCCACCGTGCGGGGGCTCTGGCAGCAGCCGGCGATCAGCACGCCGTCGACCACGGTCTCGACCGGACGCAGCTTCGGGTGGATCTCGTTGAAGAAGCCGTCGGTGCCGAGAGGCAGCTTCAGCACGTCCACGAGAGACTTGCTCTCGCGCGGCACCATGCCGGTCACGAGCACGACGAGATCGACCGGGAGGGTCAGCTCCCGACGATCGGTGAGCAGGTCCGTGACCGTGACCGCGAGACCGCCGGACGGCATCTTCGCCACGGAGGGCGCGTCATCGCCGGCGTACTTCATGTACGTCGAACCACCGTCACGTGAGTCGTTGTAGAGCAGCTCGTAGCTGCCGTACGCCCGGATGTCGCGGTACAGGTGGAACTGGCGGATCGACGGGTCGAGCTTGCCGACCTGTAGCGACGCGTGGATCGTGGCGGTGCAGCAGAACTTGGAGCAGTACTCGTTGCCTCCCGCCTCCTGCCGCGACCCGACGCAGTAGATGTAGGCGATCGAGCGGACCTTCCGGCCGTTGTACGACAGGGCCCCCGTCGAGGAGTCGACGAGCTTCTTGAAGTCGGGCAGGGTGACCACGCCGTCGATGCCGAAACCGAACTCGCCGTCGTCGGGCTGGTACGAGTCGAAGCCCGTCGCCACGATGATCGAGCCGACGCGTACCTCGAAGAGCTTGTCGCCATCCGTACGATGCAGCGTGATCTGGACGTCGTAGTTGCCGAAGCTCCCGGACTTCCCGGTGAGCTCCGCGCGGGTGTAGACGGTGATGTCGCGACGGGTCTTGATCTGGGCGACCAGTCCGGCGATCTCTTCCTTGCCGGACACGTCGTGGGGGAACGTGGCGCCGAGCGTGGCGACCCAGCCGCCAAGCTCGTCCTCGCGCTCGACGAGTACGACCTCGATGCCGACGTCGGCCAGGCCGATCGCCGCCCGCAACCCTGCGATACCGCCGCCGATGATCAGCGTCCTCGGCTCGGTCTGTACGACGAGGGCTTCCAGCGGGTCGGACAGGCGGCTCTTCGCCACTCCCGCCCTGACGAGTCCGATGGCCTTCTCCGTGGCGCCCATGTGGTCGTGCGGGTGCGCCCAGGAGTCCTGCTCGCGGACGTTGACCTGCGTGTACGCGTACTGGTTCATGTCGGCCCGCTTGGCGACGTTGCGGAACGTCACCTGGTGCAGCTTCGGCGAGCACGACGCCACGACGAGGCCGTCGAGGTGCTTCGCCTTGATGTCGTCGATCATGTCGTTCTGCGTGCCGTCGGAGCAGGCGAAGACCGGCGCCTCGGACACGACGACGTCCGGCTCGTCCTTCAGGGCCTCACGTACGGCCTCGACGTCGACGTAGTCGGAGATGTTGCCGCCGCAGTGGCAGACGTAGACGCC
>PMLO01000093.1:798-10369 GCA_003158895.1 Propionibacteriaceae bacterium | reverse complement strand
GCGGCCGTACCGGCCACGAAGACGCCGGGGATGTTGGTCTGGCCCGGGTCGAGCTCGGCACTCGGCTCGGCGACGTAGTAGTACTCGTCGAGACCCAGTGGAGTTCCCTCGAACAGGTTCTCCACCTCACGGTTCGGCTGGATGCCGACGGCGAGGACGACGAGGTCGTAGCTGGCCTCGACGATCTTCCCGCCGTTCTCGATGTCCTCATAGCGCACCAGGAGGTCGCCGTTGGGTTCCTCGGTGACCTTCGAGACACGGCCCTTGATGTACTGGGCGCCCATGTCCTGAGCCTGTACGTAGAACTCCTCGTACTTCTTCCCGGCCGCTCGCATGTCGATGTAGTGCATGCTCACGTCGGCCAGCGGCAGTGCGCCCATGATGAGCTGGTTCTGCTTGATCGAGTACATGCAGCAGAACTTCGAGCACAGGGGGTTGCCGACCGTCTTGTCGCGCGACCCGGTGCAGGAGATGTAGCCGATCCGTTCCGGAACCTTGCCGTCGCTGGGCCGTAGCACGGTGTTGAAAGGACGGGTCGGCGCCAGCAGGCGGTCCATCTGCATGCCGGTGATGACGTTCGGGAACTGCCCGAAGCCGTACTCCGGCTTGAGGTCCGCGGCGAACAGCTTGTGCCCGGTGGAGACGACGACCGATCCGACCGTGAACTCCTTGATCTGGTCACGCCTGGTGAAGTCGATGCAGTCCGGAACGGGGCAGGCGGTGACGCATTCGTTGCACTCGGAGCAGACCCCGCAGTCGAGGCAGGAGCCGGCCCCCGTGCGGATCTCGGCCTCGGTCAGAGCGGCCTCGATCTCGTGGAAATCGGTCGGAGGCGCCATGAGGTCGATCCCGGCGATGATCGGGTCGCGATGGCTGAACTCCTTCTGCCGCTCGAGCACAGAGGCGTGCTTGGTCGTCGACATCTTGCCGTCGACAGCGAAGAACTCGGCGAGTGGCTTCCCGCTGAGCCAGCGATCGACCATGTGGGCGGCACGGCGTCCGGAACCGATCGCTCGGGTCATGTTGCTCGCACCGTTGGCGACATCGCCGGCCCCGAAGAGCCACTTGGACTTGGTCTGGAGCGTCTTGCGGTCAGCCTTGATGCGCCCGCGGGTGCCGGTGCCGGCGAGGTCCGAGTACAGCGTCTCGTCGACGTCCAGTCCGACCGCGGTGATGATGTGATCCGCAGCCAGCTCGAACCGTGCCGGGATCGCGGGGGTCGCAGGGGCTGCCCCTTCGGCCGCCTCTGCGTCGGCTGCCGGCGCCACCACCGTCTTCTGACACAGCAAGGCGCGTACGGCCCCGTCGGAGCCGGTGAGCACCTCGACCGGCGTCGTCGACAGGGCGAACTTCACACCCTCGCTCTCGGCCTGGTCGGACTCCCAGTCCTCGCAGGAGAACTGCTTGCGCTCACCGGAGAACACGATGGTCGTCTCAGCGGCACCCATCCGTACGGCGACGCGGGCGGCGTCCATGGCGAGGTTGTCGCCACCGACCACGACGACCCGTTTGCCCGTGAGGTCGGCCATGATCCCTGACGCGGGATCGGCTAGGAAGCCAAGGCCGGTCTGCACGCCGGGGCTGTCCTCCCCGGGGATGTCGAGACGCGCCGAGCGCTGCGTGCCGGTCGCCACGATGACCGCGTCGTAGCCCTCATCCTTGAGCGCCTTGAGGTCGGTGACCGGATGGTCGCAGATGATCTCCACGCCGATGGCGGTCAGGTTGGCGATGTCGGTCTCGACGACGTCCTTGGGCAGGCGGTAGCTGGGGATCGCGTGCCGGACGAGCCCACCGGGCTCGTGGGCGGCCTCGAGGATCGTGACCTTGTATCCCTGACGGGCGAGCTGCCACGCGGCGGTGAGCCCGGCGGGGCCGGACCCCACGACGGCCACTGACTTGCCATTGGGGGCCGCGACGTCGATGCCTGGCCCTTCATGCGTCGCGTAGTGCTTGTCCGCGGCGAACCGCTTGATCATCCGGATGGGGACAGTTCCCTCGAGCTGGCTGCGGGTGCACCCGTTCTCGCACGGGGCGTAGCAGGCCCGGCCCAACGTCCCCACGAGTGGGGTCGCGTCGAGGTTGAGCTGGAAAGCCTCTTCGTCCTTGCCGTTGCGGGCCAGGGACACGTACCCATGCGCCTTGATCCCGGCAGGACAGGCGGCGATGCACGGTGACGTCCCGGCGCGCTCCAGCACCGCCTTCTTGGGAACGGCCTGCGGGAAGGCGATGTACGCCGCGCGTCGGGCCGCCAGGTTCGCGTTGAACTGGTCAGGCATCGCGACGGTGCACGCCGTCTGGCAGGCGTCGCACCCGGTGCAGGTCGACCAGTCGACGAACTTCGCCTTCTCCTTGATGCTCGCGACGAACCGACCATCCTCGTTGCGGACGATCGTCTGGACCTCGCTGTACGCCATGGTCGTGATGTTCGGATGGTTGATCGTCGAGCTCATCTTCGGACCGGAGATGCAGGAGGCGCAGTCAAGCGTGGGGAAGACCTTGCTCAGCAGGATCATCCGGCCACCGACGCTCGCCTCCTTCTCGACGAGCAGCACCCGATAACCCATATCGGCCAGCTTGATCGATGACTCCATGCCACCGATGCCACTGCCCACGACCAGGACGTCGTAGTCCATGGGAAACTCCCTTTGTTGTCAGCGAAGCAACGAACTTCTGTCAGACGAAGAGGTTGACGTTGGCGTCTTCGGCCTCGCCGAGGTACGTCGCGACACCCGCGTATTCGATGCCGTCGATCAGCTCTTCCTTGCTGATCCCCAGCACATCCATCGACATCGTGCAGGCGATCATCTTGATGCCCTGTTCCTTTGCGGTGTCGATCAGCTCCGAAACCGTCATGACGTTCTCGGCTTTCATGACCTTCTTCATCATGGACTGACCGGCCCCGCCGAAGTTGAACTTCGAGATTCCCAGCTTCTCGGGGCTCTTGGGGAGGAGCGCCCCGAATGCCTTCTGCAAGAAGCTCTTGCTCTTGCTGGGCGTTTCGGTGACGTTCTCCTTGCGCAACGCGGACAAGCCCCAGAAGGTGAAGAACATCACGACTTCGTCATCCATGGCAGCGGCGCCGTTGGCGATGATGAAGGCAGCCATCACGCGGTCGTACTCGCCGCTGAAGACGATGAGGGTCTTTTTGGACATAACAATCCCAGCTTTCGTTGGCCGCGCTGAATCTCAGGCGGCGGAGGAATCGGCGCGCATCTTCTCGAGCGACGCCGCAAATTCACGCATGTAGTTCGCGAAGGACTCGGAGCAGACCGAGCAGACAGCAGCCATCTTGAGCCGTGACGCAGGAATGCCACGCTCAGTCATCATCGCCTGAGCCCTCGCGATGATCGCGGAGGTCCTTTCCGCGCAGTCGTTGAGGTAGGCGCACTCCTCACCGTCAGAGGCGATGAATACCCCGTCGAAACCGCTTTCGAGCGCGTGGATCAGCCAGCTCGGCTTGAGTCCACTGCTGCATGGCACTGGCATCGTCTGCACGCTGGCGGGGTATTCCAGATGTTGGCTGCCGGCCAGGTCTATGCCCGGGTCAGAGATATTGATGGTCGAGAAGACCAGGATTCTGGGCATATTCACTGCAGCCCCCGAAGAGTCCGCCATGCTCGGGTTACTTGGCCTTGCGGAGGAACAGGTGGAGAGACCCCGCCTCTTCGAAGGAACCGAGGTAATCATGGCCCATCTTCTTGCACCAGGCCGGGATATCTTTCAGGGTTCCGGAGTCAGTCGCCATGACCTCCATGACATTTCCCACGGTCACGCCGCTGATCTGCTTCTTCGCCGCGAGGATCGGGCCAGGGCATGAGACTCCACGCGCGTCGACCACGACCGGCGACGCAATGGCCTTCAGTTCTTCCACAGATGCAGACATTGCGTTCAACACTCCCCTTGTCGGCTGGGCTATCTCGCCCAGGCACAAACGACGGTACACCCCCGGGGGCATGCGTTCGCGGGGGGGTGGGGTTAGGTCGTGGACCCTTCGAGGCATGCCCTCGGAGGTCCCAGTTGAAATGTTTACGATCCCTTTTCATTGCGTTTTTCCGCGCATCCCAAGGTGGGGCCTCGCTCGTGAGGGACGGGACAGCGCGGGGTGCATGGGCCGCCCGCGGGCGGCCTTGAGAGCCATCGAGGCCACACCCCGGGTATACCCCCATGGGGTACATGGGGTAGCCTGAGGACATGTCCGCCGTCACCCAATCGTCCGTGCCCGATGTCTTCGACACCCCGGCCGTGACCTCACTGCGCCGGCGCACGATCGGGCTCCTGTCGACTGCGCAGATCCTCAGCGGCCTCGCAGCCGGGTCTGTGGTCTCCGTCGGCTCGCTGATGGCGGTGAAGCTGGCGGGCTCTGATGCGTGGGCCGGATCCGTGACCACCGCATCCACGCTGGGGGCCGCGCTGTCGTCTCTGGCGCTCGCTCGGCTGGCGGCGTCGCGTGGACGCCGCATCTCTCTGGTGACGGGGCTTGCGCTGGCTTCCCTGGGTGCCATCTCGATCATCCTCTCGTCGGTGCTCTCGAGCTTCTTGCTCCTGCTCGTGGGAGGCGCCCTCATGGGCGTGGGCAGTGCCGCCAACCTCCAGGCGCGGTTCGCTGCGACGGATCTCTCCACCAGCCACACGCGTGCACGCGATCTCGCCCTGGTCGTCTGGATGAGCACGGCCGGGGCCGTCACCGGTCCGAACCTGATCCGGCTCGGTGCTCCGCTGTCTCACCTGACCGGGTTGCCGGAGCTCGGGGCCGTCTTCCTCTTCCCGGTCCTGGGCATGGTCGCCGCGATGCTCGTGATGTGGTTCGGGCTCAGGCCCGATCCGCTGCTCATGAGTCGCACGCTCGTCGGCGACGACGCCTTGGGGCAGGCGCGCACGCACGTACCGATCTCTGTCGCGTTCACCACCCTTCGGCGACACCCGGCGGCGCTCGCCGCGCTGAGCGGGATCCTCGTCTCGCACGCTGTCATGGTGGCGGTCATGTCGATGACGCCGGTCCAGATGGCCGGGCACGGTGCCTCGATCACGCTTGTCGGGCTGACGGTGAGCCTGCACATCGCCGGGATGTACGCGTTGTCGCCCGTCATGGGGATCCTCGCGGACAAGCTCGGCGCTCCGACGGTGCTCGTCGGGGGCCTCGGGGTCGTCATCGTGTCGACGGCGCTGACGGGCATGAGCGGCGGCTCGACGATGGTCGTGACGATCGGCTTGATCCTCCTGGGACTCGGCTGGTCTGCTAGCACGGTTGCCGGGTCGAGCATCGTCGCTGCGACCGTGACAGGCGTGGAGCGCGTAGCCGTACAAGGCCTCTCCGACTCCCTGATGTCCCTCGCCGGCGCGGGCGGCGGCGCCCTTGCCGGTGTCGCGCTCGCGACGATGGGCTACTCCGGCCTGAGCATCGCCGGCGGCCTCTTGGCC
The DNA here is from genome assembly GCA_003158895.1 of Propionibacteriaceae bacterium. Taxonomy (GTDB): domain Bacteria; phylum Actinomycetota; class Actinomycetes; order Propionibacteriales; family Propionibacteriaceae; genus Fen-668. The sequence continues at coordinate 4,951 of PMLO01000093.1, read as the reverse complement.
GTCGCCGGGATCATCGCGTTCTGGCTGCTCTCCCGCCTGCGCGTGGCCGCTCCTGAGGCCGCCGCATAGATCGTCCTTCCCGGGCGCTATCCGAAGTTATGCACAGGGTCGCTTGCGGCCGACCTCGTACAGCCTCGAGGCTCTGTCCATGCGCCCACCCCGGCCTTGGATTCTTCCGACGCAGCCAGCCACTCGATCCATGCTGCTCGCAACCGGCGTCACGCGAGGGATGATCGAGACCCAGGTCAATGCTGGGCGACTCACGGTCGTGCGTCATGGCGTGTACCTGGCCACCGAGGCGTGGCCGGACGACTTGAGGACGAGGCACCTCGTCCTCGGCCACGCAGAGCAGGTGGCAAATCCCGGTGCCGTCTTGAGTCACCAGTCCGCCGCCGTGGGCTGGGGACTGCCGAGTCCGACCTTCGAGGACTGGCACGCGTTGGACGTCTGCGTCACGCTGCCGCCCGGCCAGGGCCATGGTTCCCAGCGGCGGTCCGCGGTGCACCACGTGATAAGGCTGCCGGCCGAGCACGTGACCCGCGATGCCGAGGGATACGAGGTGACGAGCATCCCCCGAACCGCGACTGACCTTGTCAGCGGCCGATCCCTCCCCGAGTCGTTGGTGATTCTCGACGCAGCAGCGAGGCAGCTCGTCGAGCGCTACGTCAATCAGGTCCGCCGATCGGACTACGCGAACCCGCGACTCGCGCAGGCGGCGCGAGAGCAGTTCACCGCCACCAGTCGCCGCCCCGGCCTCGCTTCGGCGATCGCCCGCGCAGATCCACGACGGGAGTCCCCGGCCGAGTCGCTGTCGGCGGGTCAGTTCCTGCTGGCCGGCCTGCCTGTCCCGGATTACCAGGCCCGACTGGCGACACCTCACGGAACGTTCTACCCCGACTTCTTCTGGCCAGAGCTCCGGATGATCGGCGAGGTCGACGGGGCGATCAAGTGAGAGAATGCGGACGCGTACGTCGAGGAGAAGCAGCGCGAGCAGATCCTCCGTGACCTCGGCTACATCGTGATCCGCTGGCTCGCCCGCGAGATCATGCTGACACCCTGGGTGGTGATCGAAAGGATCTCTCGAGCGCTCTTCCCGTGAGCATCCATCAAAGTGCTGGTTGTGGAACGGGTGTGCCAGGCGCACTTGCGGACCATCAATCAAAGTGCAGGTCATTCGGGCCGAAATCAGCCTTCACAACCTGCATCTTGATGGAATGGCCGGCACCGGCCTGCGAGACGCCCCTCAGAACCTGCACTTCGATCGAATGACCATCGTCGCGCTTACGCTCAGGCCATGGAGATCACCTGGGATGAGTCCCGCGAGGCCTTCGAGGCGGCTGCGGAGTGGTTCGTTGCGACGTCGGCTGACGTGGGAGACCGCTGGGGTGCCCTGGGACTGGGCGAGTGGGACGTACGTGCTCTCGTCGGGCACGCGAGCCGTTCGTTCGTGACGGTCGAGGCGTACCTGGCGAAGCCGCCCGAGCAGGTCGACGTCGAGTCGGCGGCGCTCTACTACCGGGCGACCCGCTCGCTCGCTCGTGGCCCCGGGGTGGCGCAGAGGGGCATCGACGCGGGGCAGGCCTTGGGTGACGACCCGGTCGCCGCCATCGCCGAGTTGGCCGATCGGGTAACGGCCCTTGTCCAGAGGTCAACCGGCGATGAGCTCCTGACCACCATCGCCGGGGGCATGCGACTGCGCGACTACCTGCCGACACGTACGTTCGAGCTGGTCGTCCACACCTGCGACCTCGCCGTGGCGCTGGGCGCACCCATGGCAGTCCCACCCAGCTCGGCGCGACACGCCATGTATCTCGTCACGGAGCTCGTCATCGACGACGCTCAGAGTGCCGACGCCCTCCTGGCACTGACCGGCCGCCGGCCACTTCCTGCCGGCTTCTCGGTGCTCTGACCTGACGCCTCCGCCCACGGCTACGCTCACGGCATGTCCGAACTGCGTCGACGCCGGGGCCGCCCGCCCCAGGACGAGGCGGGCAAGCGCCGGGAGGCCATCCTCGATGCGGCGATCGCGGAGTTCGGAGACAAGGGGTACGACGCGGCGACGATCCGTGCGATCGCCGAGCGCGCCGATGTCGACCCGGCGCTCATCCACCACTACTTCGACTCCAAGGCCGACCTCTTCGCCGATGCCGTACGGTTCCCCCTCAGACCACAAGCGGCGATCGACGCGATCCTTGAGGGTGACATGGACCAGCTCGGAGAACGGGCGGTCCGCTACGTGCTCACGCTCTGGGAGAACCCGGAGTTCCAGCGCCGCGCTGTGCCCTTGATGCGGGCGGCGATGGGCTCGAAGTTCACGACGCCGATTGTCATGCAGTTCCTCAACCGCGAGCTGGCCGCCAAAGTGGCCGCGCGTATCGCAGCGGAGCGTCAGACCAGCGAGTCCGACGCCCAATACAGAACCGCCCTCATCCTCAGCCAGATGTACGGGATGCTCGCTGGTCGGTACGTGATGGGCATCCCCGGCCTCGCCGATGCGCCGATGGACGACCTCGTGGCAGCCGTGGGCGCCACGATCCAGCGGTACATCGACACGCCTTGATCGTTGACTCATCACACGCACAGGAGTGTAATTCCGTACATGATGAATTCTTCTCCCGCGGTCTCCATCGCGGGGCTGCGAGTGAAGCGCGGGAAGGTGCAGGTCTTCGACGGGCTCGACCTCGACCTGACGCCCGGCCGCATCACCGGCCTGATGGGTCCATCCGGCTGCGGCAAGTCGACGTTGATCCGCTGCGTGGTGGGCATCCAGAAAGTACAAGGGGGTACGGTCACCGTCCTGGGTCTGCCCGCCGGGACGCCAGCGCTCCGCCGCCGCGTCACGTACTCATCCCAGCAGGCCTCCGTGTACACCGACCTCAGCGTCGGCGAGAACGTCACCTACTTCACCCGCCTGTACGGGCTGCCCTCCACCGAGGCGGATCGCGTCATCACCGCCGTCGGCCTGGCGGACCAGCGCAGCCAGCGGGCGGACGACCTGTCCGGCGGGCAGCTCACCCGTACATCGCTGGCGATCGCACTGCTGGGCCAGCCCGAGCTCGTGGTTCTCGACGAGCCGACGGTCGGCCTCGACCCGGTGCTCCGCGCCGAGCTGTGGGGGATCTTCCGCGGCCTCGCCGACCAGGGCATCACGCTCATCGTCTCGAGCCATGTCATGGACGAGGCGAACCGCTGCGACGACCTCCTCCTCATGCGCGCCGGGCGGATCGTCGCCCACACCACGCCCGCGAGCCTGCTCATCGAGTCGGGCAAGTCGGATCCGGACGAGGCGTTCCTCGAGCTGATCCGGCGCGACATCGCCGGCCCGCGTCACAGCCTCGACACTCCCAACGAGGCCCCCGTCTCCACGCCCCGCCACGCCGAGGAGGACCAGCGATGAGGCTGCTCGCGACGGCCGGGCGGGTCCTCAGCCAGCTCCGCCGCGATCCCCGTACGGTCGCCATGATGGCCCTGCTGCCCATGTTGCTCGTCGGCCTCTTCGCGTGGGTCATGCCCGCGAAGCAGTTCGCCCAGATCGGGCCCATGCTCATCGCGCTGTTCCCGTTCATCGTCATGTTCATCGTCACGAGCATCGCCACGTTGCGCGAACGTACGTCCGGCACGCTCGAGCGGCTGCTCACCACACCGCTGCGGAAGGCGGAGCTGCTGTTCGGGTACGAGATCGCGTTCGGGCTTGTCGCCGTACTGCAGGCCATCCTCGTCGTGACGTTCGCCGTGTACGTATGCGGTCTGGACATCGCCGGCAGCCTCTGGGTGGTCGGTGCGATGGCTGTGGTGAACGCACTGATGGGTACGGCGTTGGGGTTGCTCGCCAGCGCGTTCGCGCGCACCGAGTTCCAGGCGGTCCAGTTCATGCCCGTCTTCGTGTTCCCCCAGATGGCGCTGGGCGGTGTCTTCATGCCGCGCTCCCAGATGCCCGATGTGCTGTCGGCGATCTCCAACTGGCTGCCGCTCTCGTACTCCATCGAGGCCGTACAGCGCGCCTCCATCAACGTCACGGGGTGGGACCTCAACCGCCCGTTGCTGATCCTGGTCGGCGTGACGCTGCTGGCCCTGCTGCTCGGCTCGCTCACCCTCCCGCGCCGCACGCCCTAGCCCGCGCGGGGAGAGCAGATATCCCCTCGGGGAGAGCACC
>PMLO01000093.1:0-754 GCA_003158895.1 Propionibacteriaceae bacterium | reverse complement strand
ATGGTCACGATCGACTGCGCCGACCCGAAGCGCGAGGCCGAGTTCTGGGCCGCCGTGCTCGGGTGGGAGGTCACGTACTCGGAGGGTGACTACGGCATGATCAGCGACGGGTCGCAGCGGCTCGGTTTCGGACGGGTCGAGGACTGGAAGGCTCCCGGCTGGCCGAACACCGCCGGTACGAAGCAGTTCCACCTCGACCTCGCCGTGGACGATCTCGAGAGCGCCGAGAAGGAGGTCCTCGACCTCGGCGCGACGAAGCCCGCCGAGCAACCCTCGACGGACTGGATCGTCCTGCAGGACCCCGACGGTCACCCGTTCTGCCTCACCAAGGCCGCGAACTGGGGCTGACAAGGGGAGACAGACCTAGAGCGTCTGCTCCGTACGGGCGATGATGTCGTCCTGCGTCGCCTTGGACAGCACGTTGAAGAACGCGCTGTACCCCGCCACTCGTACGATCAGGTCGCGATGCCGCTCCGGGTGCGCCTGGGCGTCGAGCAGGGTCGCGCGGTCGACCACGTTGTACTGCACGTGGAATCCGTCGAGGCGGTTGAAGAACGTACGCAGCAGGAGGATGAGCTTCTTGCGATCCTCCTCGCGTCGCAGCATCACCGGCGACACCTTCTGGTTGAGCAGCACACCACCGGTGATGCGCTCGGTGTCGAGCTTCGAGACCGACTTGAACACGGCGGTCGGCCCGTGGGTGTCGGCGCCGTGGCTCGGTGAGCAGCCTTCGGCGAGCGGCTCGCCCGCGTGA
>PMLO01000037.1:5138-35912 GCA_003158895.1 Propionibacteriaceae bacterium | reverse complement strand
GGGAGCGGAGGTAGGAGTCGACGATGGCTGCTCCTAGATCATCGAGCTCCGGTGCGACGACGCGACCGCCCACCCGCTCGGCGAGTTGTCCCATGAAGCGCGCCAGCCCCGGATCGTCGCCGAGCCGAAAGAACGTCGTCTGCGTACCGCGCCTGGCCACCTGGTCGAGCGCTTGGATCGTCAGACGCAGCGTCTCCTCATCCGGCGGGTACGCGAACCAGGCGTGTCCCTCGCCCTGGAGATGCGCCGTCGGCTCGCCGTCGGTCACCACCAGGAGCACCGGCTGCATCGACGGGTGCTCGCGGAAGAACTTCTCGGCGAGCAGCAGCGCGTGGTGGAGGTTCGTGCCCTGCTCCCGTACAGCCGACAGCCCGGTGAGCTCGTCGATGTCCATGGTCTGCGCGAGGTAGCCGAACGTCACCAGCTCCAGCCGGTCACCCCGGTAGCGGGTCGAGACGAGATGATGCAGCGCCAGCGCCGTACGCTTCATCGGCACCCACCGGCCCTCGGCCGCCATGGAGTACGACACGTCGACGAGCAGCGCGACCGCCGACTGCGTACGCGCCTCGGTCTCGGTCACCTCGACATCGCGCACGTCGATCCGCATGCCACGGCTCGGGTCGCCGCCCTCGATCACCGTGCGTCGCACCGCGTTGGTGACCGTACGGGTCACGTCCCAGGGCTCGGTGTCGCCGAACGCCCACTCGCGGGAGGCACCGGTCTGCTCACCTGCCGCGCCGGCCATGCGTGTGTCGCGCGAGCCTGTACGTCCGGACAGCTGTTTCGCCGCATCTGCCAGCAGTGACTTGCCCAGCTTCCGCATCGCCGCGGGCGACAACTTCAACGACCCGTCCGGCGCACGGCGAAGCAGCCCCGAGGAGCGCAGCTCCCGCTCGATCTCGGCCAGCCTCCGCGCCGAGATCGCCGCCTCGTCGCCCAGCTGGCGCGCCAGCGCATCGACGTCGACGTCGTCGAGATGCGCGCCCCCGTACCCCTGTCCGAGCTGCTCCGCCAGCGACTCCAGCTCCGCGAGGTCCTGCAGCACGCCGGTCCCGTCGCCGAGCCCGAGGCCCTCGTCGCCGCTGAACGACTCCTGCCCGGACCAGTCCTCGCCGGGCCGCAGTGCCTGGAGGTTGGCGTCGAGCTGGTTGATCTGCTGCATGAGGTCGGGCGACCCGAAAGCCTGTGAGCTCAACTCCATGAGCTCGTCGCGCTGCTCCTGCGACATCGACCGCATCATCCGCTGGGCCGCCGCGGCGCGCTCCGCCAACGCGTCGATCAGCTCCTCCACGGTCTCCGGGTTCTCCGGGAAGAACTGGCCGTGCTTGTCCATGAAGTCGCGCATCATCTGCTCGGTGTCCTCGCCGCGGCGGTGCGCATCGAGCAGCTGGTTGAGGTCCGCCAGCATCTCCGACACGGCCTGGCGGTCCTCGTCCGTGGCGTTCTCGAGCGCGTCCTTCATGCCGGCGAACCGCTGGTCCAGCAGCTCGCGGCCGAGCAGGTCCTTGATCTTCTCGTACGAATCCTTCGCGTCGGTCGACTGCCAGTCGTACGAGCTCAGCGAGTTCACCGCCGCAGCCGTCGAGCTGGGCAGGCTGTCGAGCGTCATCTCGCGCAGCGCCCGGTCGCCGTCGTCCATGGTCGCGTCGCGGGCGAGCTGACCTCGTTCCTCCAGCACGGCCTCGTCGAGAAGCTTCTTCACTTCCTCGAGCGTGCCGTCGAGTCGGTGGTTGCGCAGCAGCTCCTGACGCTTGCGATGTACGTCGCGTGCCAGATCATCAAGCCCACGCTGCTCGCGGCCACCGCGCCGCAGGTACTCGCGCAGTGCGCCTTCGGGCGAGTAACCGGCCATGACGTCGTCCGAGACGGCCTTCAGCGCCTCGGCCAGGTCGACAGGCGGGGCGAGCGGGTCCGGCCCGCCCGCGTACCGTCCGTACAGGGACCTTCTTCGACGCCTGGCGTCGCGCGGGACGCTAGCCATACAGCGTCTCCCCGTCGCCGGAGTCCTTGGAGATCCGGCGCGCCAGGTAGAGGCCCTCCAGCGCCAACTCGATCGCGCTCGCGCGCTCACCGGCCGACGTGGCGCCGAAGCGCTCCGCCAGAGCGTCGTACGTCCCGTTCAGGTGCGGCAGCGTGCCGACGAACTCAGCCGCGGTGATCTGCTCGCCGGTCGTGACGGTGACGGACCCGTCGAGCGCCTCGACGAGCGGGCCGAGGTCGATGCCCCGGTACAGCTCCCGTACGGTCTCGGCGGTCGCCATGCGCAGGAGGTGGTCGAGGATGTCGCGCTCGCGGCCCTCCTCTCCGGACTCGAACTCGATCTTGCCGCCGAGCACGTCGACAGCGCTCTCGAGGTCGACGACGCGTGCGACTGCCTCGTCCTCGCCACGAATCGTTGCCCGGTGACGGGCCGCGGCCGCGATGGTCTCGGCGCCCGCGATCGCGAACCGCGCCGACACGCCCGAGCGCTGGTTGACGGCCGGAGACTCGCGCAGCTGGCGCGTGAACCGGGCGAGGATCTCGAGCAGCGGTTCGGGCAGGTCGGCGACGAGGTTTGCCTCCTGCTTGATGACCGCGACCTCGTCGGAGAGCTCGAGCGGATAGTGCGTACGGATCTCGGCGCCGAAGCGGTCCTTGAGCGGGGTGATGATGCGGCCGCGGTTCGTGTAGTCCTCCGGGTTCGCCGAGGCCACGACCAGTACGTCGAGGGGAAGCCTCAGCACGTACCCGCGGATCTGGATGTCGCGTTCCTCCATGACGTTGAGCATCGCGACCTGGATCCGCTCGGCCAGGTCGGGGAGCTCGTTGATCGCGACGATCCCGCGGTGGCTACGGGGGATGAGGCCGAAGTGGATGGTCTCCGGGTCTCCGAGCCGGCGTCCCTCGGCGACGCGCATCGGGTCGACGTCGCCGATGAGGTCGGCGACGGAGGTGTCCGGCGTGGCGAGCTTTTCCGAGTACCGCTCGGAGCGGTGCTTCCACGCCACGGGGAGTGCGTCGCCGAGCTCGATGGCGCGGCGCCTGGACTCCGCGGTGATCGGGTCGTACGGGTGCTCGCCCAGCTCCGACCCCGCGATGACGGGCGTCCATTCGTCGAGCAGCCCCGAGAGCGTACGCAACAGGCGGGTCTTGCCCTGCCCGCGTTCGCCGAGCAGTACGACGTCGTGGCCCGCGATCAGGGCACGCTCGAGCTGAGGAATGACCGTACGGTCGAAGCCGTGGATCCCCGGCCAGGGGTCGCGGCCCTCCGCGAGTGCGGCCAGAAGATTGTGCTGGATCTCCTGGCGCAGCGACTGCTGCTCATGCCCTGATGCCCGAAGCTCGGAGACTGTACGGATGTTCGGCTGGCTCACGCTGTCACGCTAACTCCGGCCACCAAGCGCGGACCTGCGTCTCACGCGGGACAGANNGATAGGTCCTCTCCTCAACGGGTACAGGTCCTCTCCCCGAGAGGTGGAGGTGTCTCGCCGAGCGGTCAGGCTCCGTACTGAGCGCGGTACGACTGCATCGCCGGGAGGTATGTCGCGAATCGTGGGTCGTGCGCTACGTACTCGACGACGTCGTCCAGGGTCACGATCGCTCGTACGTCGACTCCGTGGTCGGCGCGGACCTGGCCGATCGCGGACATGGCTCCCGTACCGCGCTCCTGGCGGTCGATCGCCACGATCACGCCCGCGAGCTCAGCACCCGCAGCATGGACGAGGTCGATGACCTCACGGATCGCCGTACCGGCGGTGATGACATCGTCGATCACCAGCACCCGGCCGGACATCTCGGCGCCGACGAACAGGCCGCCTTCGCCATGGTCCTTGGCCTCTTTGCGGTTGAACGCCCACGGCACGTCGCGGTCGAAGTGCTCGGCGAGCTGGACCGACGTGGCGGCGGCGAGCGGGATGCCCTTGTAGGCCGGGCCCAGCAGCACGTCGAAGCCAAGGTCCCAGGCGTCGATCGCGGCGGCGTACGCACGACCGAGCCCGGCAAGCTTCGCGCCCGTGTTGAACTTGCCGGCGTTGAAGAAGTAGGGGGAGGTACGACCGGACTTGAGCGTGAACTCGCCGAACTGCAGGACCTGATGGGCAAGAGCGAACGCGATGAAGTCACGCTGGTATTCCTGCATGTGCCTCAGCCTAAGGGCCGCTCAGCCTTGAGACGAGCGGGGCCCCCCGGCCGAGGGTGCGGTGGTCGAGTGGCGCCCCCCAAGCGGGGGCCACATCACGCCAACATGCACAACATCGTTATGAAACAGCGTCGCGATATCCTTGTCAAGTGCCACGGCCGAAGGTATATGACGAGGACCTCCGCAGGAGGCTTGTCACGCGGGCCGCAGCGATGCTCGCGGAGCGCGGTCCGGACGGCTTGGCGCTGCGACAGCTCGCCGCCGCAGAGGGCACGTCGACCACCGCGATCTACTCGATGTTCGACGACCGTGCCGGGCTGATCCTCGCGGTCGGGCACACTGCGTCGCTCGGCTTCGTCGCCGCGCAGCGCGCGGTTCCCCTGACCGTGGACCCGTACGCGGACCTGCTCAGCTTCGGTCGCGCGTACCGTCACTGGGCTCTCGAGCACCCGACGCTCTACCTGGTGCTGATGACTCCCGCGGTCCCTGACTTGCACCTCGATGGGCCGATCCCGGAGTCCGAGGCCGCCGAGCCGCTCCGAGATGTCATCGTTCGGCTCATCGATGCGGGCATCTTCCCGCCGCTGGAGCCCGACATGATGCTGGGGATCATCTGGGCCTCGGTGCATGGCTTCGTCTCGCTCGAGCTTGACGGCTACTTCAAGCACGTGCCGCAGGAAGACCTCGACCTGATGTACGAAGCGCAGTTGAGCTCGATCGGCCGCGGCTGGCGTGTTGCCGGCTGAAACTCGCATGTATCCCTTTGGGGGAGTCATCCGTCTATGGGGTGACACTTACCCGAAGGGATTCTCTGATGAAGCCGAACATGGGCTCCATGGATCGCAAGATCCGCTCTTTCATCGTCGCACCGGTGCTCGTGATCCTCGCGATCGTGTTTCACAGCGTCGTGTGGTTGATGGTCGTGCTGCTGCTGCTGGCGGTTGTGATGTGGGCGACGTCGGCGGTCAAGACCTGCCCGCTGTACATGCCGTTCAAGTTCAGCACCGCCAACAAGTAGGCCCTCTCACTCGCGGCCGCACAGTCACTCCCGCTTCCGCGCGGTCGCACATCGCGCCCGCGCAGTCGTAGAGGGATGCCTGTGCGGTCGTGTCGTGTCCGGATTGTCCGCGTGTGAAACCTCCGCTGCGGACGGGTGTCCTACGGTGTGAGCATGGCGTTGGACACCGACGAACTCACCGAGGCTGTGCCTCGGCTGTACCGGTACGCCCTGACGCTGTGCCGAAACCATGATCTGGCCGAGGACCTCGTCCAGGACACGCTGGTGAAGGCCCTCGAGCACGGGGAGACGTTCCGCGGCGACTCGTCCGTACAGACCTGGCTCCATCGCGTCCTCCACCACCGCTACGTCGATGTGGTCCGTGCGGACCACGACACGTCCACGCCTCCTGAGGACGTGGCCGGCCTCGTCGAGCAGCGGTGGCAGGACGACTCGTACACCGTCGACGTCGAGCAGGTCGTCCTCCGGGCCGAGCGTGACGACGAGCTGCGCGACGCCCTGGCCCACCTGCCGGTCACGTACCGATCGGCTGTCATCCTGCACGACGTCGAGGACTGGACCGCAGCCCACGTCGCCGAGATCCACGAGGTATCCCTTGCTGCAGCCAAGCAGCGCATCCGCCGAGGCCGCATGATGCTCGTCGACGAGCTCGCCGCGAACGCGCAGCACCACGCCGACCTCAAGGGCGTCCCGCTGCGCTGCTGGGACGCCCGCGAGAAGGTCAGCGACTACCTCGACGGCGACCTCAGCCAGCCCGAACGCCACGCTCTCGAGCGCCACCTGGGTGGTTGCCCGACATGTCCGCCGCTGTTCGCCGGCCTGGTGGGCGTACGGGACGGTCTCGGGCGCCTCCGCGATCCCGATACCGTCATCGCGCCGCAACTGGCCGAGCGGCTCCGGGCCTTGCGTACCGGGGTATAGGGAGAGATGTGAGCAACAAGCACACCGAGCCGAGCGAGCAGACCGGGACCGAGGCGTCCGAGAAGACCCCGACTCCGGTCACGACGATCCTGCTCGTACGGCACGGGCAGACGCCGACCACCGGCAAGGTGCTGCCTGGCCGCGCGGCGGGCCTGCACCTGGCCGACGCAGGGCGTGCGCAGGCGGCGCTTGTCGCCGAGCGGCTGGCTGGGATCGAGATCGCGGCACTGTACTGCTCGCCCCTCGAACGTACGGTCGAGACCGCCGCCCCGATCGCCGAGGCGTTCGGCCTCGAGGCGATCCATGAGCCGGGTCTGTTGGAGTGCGACTTCGGCGAGTGGACCGGCGGCGAGCTCTCGGAGCTGTACACGCGTCCCGAGTGGGCCACGATCCAGCGCGCTCCCTCCACGTTCCGCTTCCCAGGTGGGGAGAGCTTCCCCGAGATGCAGTATCGGATCGTGAGCGCCATCGACCGGATCCGTACCGCCCATGAAGGGAAGACCGTTGTCTGCGTGAGTCATGCAGACCCGATCAAGGCGGCGGTCGCGTACGCTTTGGGTACGCACCTGGACCTCTTCCAGCGCATCGTCGTCAGCCCGTGTTCGGTGTCGGCGATCGCGTTCGCCCCCGGTCAGGCCCCCGTCGTACTGACGGTGAACTCCGCCAGTTCTTCCCTGTCCGAACTCAAGGCATCGTGAGGAGTCGACGATGAGCGACCTTTACGCCGAGTACGACGCAGTTGACGAGTTCGCCGTGGGAGCCCTCGGCGAACCCGGCCAGCGCGTCTTCCTGCTGCAGTGCCGTCACGGCGACGACAGGATCACGATCAAGCTCGAGAAGCAGCAGGCGCAAGCCATGTCGCTCTACCTGCGGCGCGTCCTCGAGGACCTGCCGCAGNNGTACAGCTCGAGGAGATCGAACCCACCGATGAAGAGGGTGAGCCGGTCAGCGATGGGCCGCGAGGCCACATCCGCGTCTTCCTGTCGCCCGCCCAGGCGCTGGCGTTCTGCGAGCAGAGCGACGACGCCGTCGCGGGCGGTCGCCCCATGTGCCGGTGGTGCGAGCTGCCGATCAACGCCGATGGTCATCAGTGCCCGCGGATGAACTGACGGTCCTCGCGACCGGCGAGATCGACCTCGTCGGCCGCGTGGTCGACAGCAGCAACGCGACGTACGTGGTCCACGTGACCCTGGACGGCGAGCAGCTGCCTGCCGTGTACAAGCCGGAGGCCGGCGAAAGGCCGCTGTGGGACTTCGATCCCGGTCTGTACAAGCGGGAGCGCGCCGCGTACGTGCTGTCGGAGCACCTCGGCTGGGGCCTGGTCCCGCCGACGGTCGTGCGCGAGGACGCGCCCGCGGGCGTCGGGTCGGTGCAGCGCTTCGTCGAGGGCGACCATCGCCAGCACTACTTCACCCTGTACGACGATCGGCCCGAACTGCACGACACATTCCGCAGGATGGCGGTGTTCGACTGCGTCGCCAACAACACCGACCGCAAGAGCGGCCACGTGCTGCTGGGNNCGTACGGTCATCTGGGACTTCGCCGGGGAACAGATTCCGGCTGCCGATCTCGACACGATCGAGCCCCTTGCCGACGCGGTGCCCGATGCGCTGGCCGGCCTTCTCAGCCGCGCCGAGGTGGCGGCTCTGAAGTCACGTGTCCAACGCCTGCTGACGACGCGGATCCTGCCTGTCGACCGTACGGGCCGCCGCATCCCCTGGCCGTTGATCTGACGCGCCTACTCCAGCGAGGACGACGGCGGATTCGCACCTGGGAAGGTTCTCATGCAGGCGCGGCCGGGACCGTCGGCATACCAGGATGGCCCTCGTCGGTGACCGCCGACAGATCTGGGGGGATCTGCAGTGAGTGCTCAGCGCCCGCGTCGAGCGGCAGACGAAGGCTCGGCGTGGAAGGCTGAGTCCCAGCCCGATCCTCAGCAGGCCCCATGGAGTGCTCCGAGCGTCCCAACGGGTGGGCCCCGGCGCTTTCTGAAGGCGAAGGCCGACAAGCTTCTCGACTGGTTTGCGGCGCTGCCGAGGTCACTGCGGATCGGCCTGTTCGGCAGCCTCGCCGCCTTCGGATTCATGGGTGTCGTGGCTGCCGCCAGCAACGCGCTGGTGCCCCTGCCGAGCGGCTCGAACTGGGCCAACGTGCCGGGCGGGCCCGCCACCTCCATGTCCGCACAGGTCACTGGCGCGTCCCGTTCCGCATCCTCCAGCGTGACTCCCTCGGCATCGACGCCCACCACCACCTCCCAGATGCCATCGGCCTCCGAGACCGCGTCGAGTTCCGCTGCGCCCACCGCGACCGCGACGACGTCCGGCACGCACAAGGCGACGGCCACGGCGAGCCAGACCACCGGCGCCACCCAGACGCAGGTGCCGGTGCACACCACCGATCCCTCGACCGCGGCGCCGAACCCCACGACCGCCGAGCCGACGATCGTCCCGTCGAGCGACCCGCCGACATCCGACCCGCCGACATCCAACCCGCCGACGTCCGACCCGCCGACGTCCGACCCGACGACGACCGTGCCGGACCCCAGCCCGACGGAGTAGGGCTCAGACGAGGCCGCGGCGCTCGAGCACGTGGCGTACATCCGGGTCGGCACCGCGGAACAGCCGGTACGACGTCATGACGTCTATCGAGCTGCCCCTGCTCAGTAGCGTGCGCCGGAAGTGGTCGCCGTTCGCCCGTGTCATCCTGCCGTTCTCGGTGAACCAGGCGACGGTGTCGGCGTCCATGACCTCACTCCAGAGGTACGAGTAGTAGCCGGCGGCATAGCTGCCGCTCCAGATGTGCGAGAAGTACGCGGTGCGGTAGCGCGGCGGCACGAGCGGGAAGTCGATCTGCCAGCTCGCCAGGGCTCGCTTCTCGAAGTCCTCGATCTCGTCCGGCGAGCTCGGGAGCTCGTCGAACGGCGTCTGATGCCAGACCTGGTCGAGGATCATCGAGCCGAAGGTCTCCGTCGCCGCGTACCCCTCGCCTGCATGCCTGGCGGCCAGCAGCGTGTCGATCCACTCCTGGGGGACGGGCTCGCCGGTCTCGTGATGGCGCGCGTACGACCTCAGCAACGTCGGGTCCCAGGCCCACATCTCGTTGACCTGGCTGGGGTACTCGACGAAGTCCCGCGGCGTCGCCGTCCCCGAGCGCGACGGGTAGCGGACCTGGGACAGCAGCCCGTGCAGATCGTGCCCGAACTCGTGGAACAGCGTGATGACGTTGTCCCAGCTCATGAGGGTGGGCTTCCCGGGCGCGGGCCGTACGAGGTTGCAGTTGTTCGTGACGACCGGCAGCTGCCCGAGCAGCTGGCTCTGGTCGACCAGCGATGTCATCCAGGCGCCGCCCTGTTTCGTGGGTCGCGCGTACGGGTCGAGGATGATCAACGCCATCGCCCGGCCATCGGTGTCGTGGACCTCGTAGACCCGGCACTCATCGGTGTAGCCACACAGGTGGTCACACGGGACGAACGTGATCCCGTACAAGCCGGTCGCTGCCGCGAACACGCCATCGACGAGGACGTGCTCGAAGCTGAGGTACGGACGGAGCACCTCGTCGTCGAGCGAGAAGGTCGCGGCGCGTACACGCTCGGCGTAGAACTGCCAGTCCCAGGGCTCGAGGCTCTCGCCGGGGTGATCCTGGCTGAGGGCCTCCTGAAGCACTGAGGCTTCCCGGCGTGCGTTCTCGATGGCCGGTCGGGCGACCCGATGGAGGATCGCGTTGACCGCCTCCGTGGTCTTCGCGCAACCGTCGCTGGCGACGAACTCGGCGTGATGCGCGAAGCCGAGGAGCGTCGCGCGCTGCGAGCGAAGTCGGGCGAGCTCGACGATGAGGGGCCTGGTGTCGTGGTCGCCCGTCAGGCCCCGTCCGACCGAGGCCTGGTGAAGGCATCGGCGTACGTCACGGTTCGCGAGCTTGCCGAGCAACGGCTGTCCGGTGGTGTTGACGACGTCGAGGACCCAGCCCGTCAGGCCGCGGCGAGTCGCGGCTTCGCTGGCGGCCCGTAGGTCCTCGGGTGCGAGGCCTGCCAGGAGCGACGCGTCCTCGATGTGGAGGGCGGCCTCGTTGCGTCCGGCGACGACGACGGTGTTCCACTTGGCCTCGAGGGTGGCGATGCGCTCGTTGAGCTCCCGCAACGTCGTCTGCTCGGCCTCGGGGAGGTTCACGCCGAGGCGCCGGTAGTCGCGCAGCTTCTCGCTGAGCAGCCAGGCGGCCTGTTCATCGAGGGAGATCTCACCGACCGTGACGCGCGCATCGAGAGAGACCAGCCTGTCGTACAGCCTCCTGTCCAGCATGATCGCGTCGTTGTGTGCCGCGAGCTTCGGCGACATCTCCTCCTCGATCGCGTCGAGGGCGGCGGTCGTGTCGGCCTCCTTGAGCGTCCAGAAGCCCATCGTGGCCCGATCCAGCAGCTGCCCGGACCGCTCCCAGGCATCCAGCACATTCTCAGCGGTGGGCGGGGTGGTGTCGGTCGCGATCGCATCCAGCTCGGCGAGCTGCTCAGCCATGCCGTCGCTCAGGGCCGCACGCCAGTCGTCGGCGGTGATGTGCGCGAAGTCTTGGAGCGCGTAGGGCAGCGCAGTCGATGCCACAGGGTTGGGGTTCACGGGGGTGCTCCTTTCAACCTCCCCATCCTGGCAGGAGGAGGGACGAAGCGAAGACCCTGTACGTCACAGGGCGGTCACAGTTGGGGATCAGTGAGGGCGGCCCGCCGGGTGCCCGAGGCAAGGGCGTCAGATCGGTGCCGAAGTCGACACGAAACCCCTGGAATCGGGAGTTGATCGCTACGGCGGTACCGATCTGACGATCTTTCCGGGCCGTGCTCCATCAGGCTTCCTTCCCAGGGAGAATGGGGGCATGACGACGATCTGGGCACACCGGGGGGCCAGCGCGAAAGCGCCGGAGAACACGCTTGTCGCGTGCCGCCTTGCGCACGACATGGGCGCGGACGGTGTCGAGCTGGACGTACAGCTCACCGCTGACGGACACGTCGTCGTCATCCACGACGAGACGCTGGATCGTACGACGACGGGCCGAGGGCCTGTCGGTACGCGCACGCTGCGCGAGCTCAAGGCGCTCGACGCCAGCAACGGTCGCGAGGGCTACGAGGGGGAGCCGATCCCTACGCTCGACGAGGTGCTGGCTCTTGTCGGCCCGACGGGGATGACGCTCAACATCGAGCTCAAGAACAGCGTCGAACCGTACCCGGGACTCGAGCAGGCGGTACTCAGAATCGTCGAGGCGGCAGGCATGGCCGAGCGGGTCATCTATTCGTCGTTCAACCACATCAGCGCGACCCAGCTGGCCCGTTCGTCGCAGCCGAGCCGGGTCGGTCTGCTCTTCTCCGATGTCCTCGCCGAGCCGTGGGACTATGCGCAGCGCCTCGACATGGCGGCGCTGCATCCCCACTGGAAGTACGTGCAGTTCGTGCCCGAAACCATCGAGCGCTGCCACGCCCTCGGCATGGCCATCAACGTCTGGACCGTCGACAGTCCCGAGATGGTGCGCCGCTTGGCCGACCTCGGGGCCGACGCCGTGATCACCAACCGCCCAGAAGAGGCGCGTACCGTCCTCTAGCGGCTCAGTTCCACGTCCACGTGCTCAGGAGGGAGTAGGCCGCGTCCAGCACGTCCGCGCCCGTCTGGGTGCTCGCGATGAGCCGCAGAAGGTCGCTGTGGCCGGCGCTGGTGTCGACGCAGATGTAGGTGAGGACCACCGTCGCGTTGCGCTCGTCCGAGTGCGTGTTGACCTGGGTCACGACGGAGTCCTTGCCACCCCAGCTGTGCTGCCCCGGAGGGTTGATGACGGGGTCGTTGGAGGTGACGCTGAGGATGAGGTTGGTGCAGTTGTCGAGCGCACTGCGGGTGTAGCCGGAGTGGTAGTCGATCGTGTCGCCCGTGGCGTTGAGGATCTGTCCCGAGTTGGTACCGCCGTTGTAGTTCCCGATCTTCCAACCGGTCGGAAGCGTGGCGGTGATGGGCGAGCCGGTCGAGGCCCACCCCGTGAGCGTCGTGCCGTCGAGGCTGAAACCCTGCTTCGTCGGCGTGTCCAAGGTCGGGTTGGTGGTCGGCCGCATCGATGCGGACCGAGCCGTTGCGCTCGGCCTGGTCGCCGCGACGGTGGCGACGGGGGTGACTGGCGCGGTGAGGCGACCGGCCGCGAACCCCAGGACTCCGACAAGGATGGCCGCCAGGCCGATGGCAAGGGCAAGGAGTCCGATGGGCTTGCGGGGAGTCGGAGCGATCGGACTCGTCCACATGGGCGCCGCAGGGACGTACGGAGGGGGTGGCTGAGTCATGAGATGGCGGCGCCGAGCGACATTTCCTCGGCCAGCAGGCCGGTGCGAGGCCCGTCCGTGTCCCGTGCCATCGGCGCGTTCTCCCACGGCTCGGCGGGCCTCGGAAGGACGTAGTGGCGCTCCAGCTCCTGGATGTCGCTGACCTCTGTGTGGTCCACCCAGCGCGGCTGCCACTGTCCCTGGTTGATCTGCGGGAACCCAGCGGCCGCCGCTGCGACCGGGTCGTCGCCGGCGTAGTCGATGAGCAGCATGCTGCCCTGTCGGTGCAGCAGCTGGATCGGCAGGGCCTGCCACGAGCCGATCGTCGCAACACCCGTCACGCTGATGATGTCGCTGTTGTTCACGGTGGTCCGGTACGACCCGTCGTGAGCCTGCTCGAAGTGCTCCGGGGCGCTGACGCCGTATCCGATGAGGACGCTGTGCCTGTCCGTGAGGACGATGGTCCGGAACACGGTGCCGTCGCTGAGTCCGGCGTACGCACCGTTGTCGATCCGGCGTCCGATCTGCTGATGGGTCGGCGACGTGTCGCCGACCCATTGCCCGTTGCGCGCGTTGTAGGTGGAGACGTACTCCTCGCGACCATCGGCATGCAGCCGCCAGATCTCGGCGAGATGAGGGAGTCCCACGCTCGCGTACCCGAGGATCTCGTGCTCCTCGATGACGTTCTCGGAGGTGGATCCCGGCGCCTCGCCCGTACCGGTCCAGGGGCGCCGGTGGTGCCGGACCAGAGGCGGTGGCAAGGTCCCGGCCGGCAGCCTCACGTCGGTGTCGATCGGCGTGACCAGGTCGTCCTGCCGCAGACCCGCGCAGCGCAGAACCTCGATGGACTCGGCGTCGCGGTTGAAGGCGAGCGTGTCCGAGCCGGCGATGCCCGAGACGACGAATCCGAGCCCGAGCGCGTCGTACAGGTCGGACGGCGTACGGAACTCGCGGACTGCCTGGTAGGGGTAGACGAGCCCCCGCAGCGTGTCGACCTGGCCTGCGAAGAGCTGGTCGGCCTCACCCGGGAGCAGGACCTTCTGGTACACGCTGTCCATCCCCAGCGGCATGGCGGCGAGCAACTCGTCCTCACGGCCGAACTGCGTCGGCAGCAGGGTTCCGGCAGGGCGCAGCAGCGCCGTGGAGCCTAGGTCGTTCCACAGTCCCGTGAAGTGCTGTGCTGAGGCTCCGACGAGACCGAGCGCGGCGATGGCCGCCCCCACTGTGATGACGGCTCCGTCGTTCCCGCCCGACGCCACCGGTGTCCCCCCGCGCGATACATCGATCCGCAGCGGTTGCGCGGCGCTGGCGGGGGGCCCGGCTTGCTCGTGGGGAGTGGTCGGCTGGGCCGCGGACGGGGCCACCTGAGTGGATGCCGGTGCCACGGTGGGCGGCAGCGCTGAGCTCGAAGGCGTGGCGGTGGTGGGCATGGCCGCGGCCGGAGCCCCCATGGTGCCAACCGGCGCAGCGTTGGCGGCCGGTGTCGGGAACGGGCTGGCGCCCGAGGGAACTGAGGCTCCGGAGAACCCGGTGGTTGGCGTCGACGCCATGGTCCCAGGCGCGATCTGAATGCTCGGGCCACTGACCCCGCCCGCGGGTGAGCCCCCGAACACGGTCGTCGTCGAGGTCACCGGCATAACGGGTGGTACTGGCGCCGATGAGGTCCCCGGGAGCGTGGCCGTCGAGCTGTCAGAGCCTGCCGCACCCGTGCCGACTGGAGCGGGGTTCGACGCCGACGGATTGGCGGTGACTGCAGAGCCGCCTCCCACGTGCGCAGCGTTGCCCGTGTTCCACGCCTGCTGAGCCGAACCGTCCGTCGAGGTGCCACCGCCGGTCACGCGCGGCGCATCGACCTGGGCGACGCTCGGGCTGACGGACGCGGGCGAGGCCTGCGTGGGCGGGGCTGGGGTTCCTCCCTGGCTCGACCATGGTGCGGTGTGGTCCAACGCCTTCGCGATGTCGTGGGTCGAGCCCGTGCCCTGGATCTGGTTGAGGATCGACTTCTGAAGCTTGGATGAGACGTCCGATGACGGCAGGGGCGCTGATCCCGTACCGCCCCCCGCTGTCGACGGGACCGATGTCGTATCCGTGGTCGACGACTGCGCCGGGTTCACGCCCATGTCGACCGAGATCGCGTCCTTGTCGGACATCAGATTCGACGTGGGATCCGCTGGTACGTTCACCGGCGAGCCGGTCGTCGAGCCCGTACTCCGTCCCGTTGCGGCCTTGGTCCCGGGCCCGGACGTTGTCGCATCCTTGGTGGTGGTCGACGCGGTGTTAGTACCGGAGGAGGCGTCGGTGGGCAGCGGCGCCTTTGCAATGGCTATAACCACGTTCGTCGCGGCGAAGTCGGCCAGACCACCGGTGAACACGGCCGCAGCGACGGTGGCGCTGCCTTGCGTGGGCGACGACGCCCCGCCGTTCATAGGCGTCGTGGACGCGGTCCTGCCGACGCTGGGAGAGCTGCCCCCGCCCTTGGCGGAGCTTCCCCCGACGATGGGCTTGGTCAGCTCCGTCGTGGTCGAGGTACTGGAGTTGTGGGGCTTCGGCTGGATGTCGACCGTGAAGGGGATACCACTCATGGAGGTGACCAGGGAGTCGCTGTACTGGCTGATGATCGCCCGGGCTCGAACACGCAGCGCAAAGATCGTTTCCAGACATCCGGGGACCAGCAGCGGGCTCGTCAGTCCGATGAGGATCTGCTTCTTGGTGAGGTTGTCGAGGTGTATGAGGACGACGTTGATGCCGGACTTGGCGTTCGTCACGAACGACGCCGCAGTCTGGCAGCCGCTGCCGATGGTGGCCGCCGCGGTCGACACCGACGATGCGAACCGCGTGACCGCGTCGATCTGGTCGTACGCTGCCTGGGCGCCGCTGCCTGACCAGTTGTCGGACATGCCGTGGTGCTGGACTGCCAGAGTCTTGGCCTCGGACGTCATCTCCGCCTCGACGTCGACCCACTTGGCGCTCAGGCCGGCGAGCCTGTCCTCGTCGGCCTCGGGGAACTTGCCGTCGACCACAGAGGCGGGGATGAGGGGTGACGTGTACTGGGTGATCATGCGGTTGCCGCACCCCCGGCCAGAAGAGAGTTCGTCGCCTCGGTGCCGACGTAGTTCTGTGCGGTCCACGCCATCGCCCGGGAAAGCGCGGACAGCTGCACCCGCATCTGCATGGCGTAGGTCAAGGTCTCCGTCGCAGCATCCCCGTAGTGGGCGAAGAAGGCGTCGCCGGGCGCATCGCCCCCCCAGGCACCCGCGAAGACTGCGATACCGGCGACCAGTTCGGCGCCTGTTGTGTCGGATGTGTTGGCCATCCTTGACAACGAGGCGGCGTAGTCCACGAGATCGTCCATCCTGACGACGAAGTCAGACATCGGTGTCCTCCGGTTGTGCGGGGCGGCGCGGTGGTTGGCGTATCGACAAGGGCATGACTGCCTCGATCTCGGGGATCCCGGAGAAGAAGGCATCCAGCGGATCGTCCTCCGGCGCCACCCCGGCCGCAGCGCGCAGCTTCGTGGCCACGTCGGCGACGGCCGCGTCGCAGGCGCTCAGCAGGGCATTGCTGAGCCGATCGGTGGAGGGAAGACGCATCGCCTTGGCAGTCAGTGAGATGTCGACGACCCGGTTCTGGGCGTCGACGGTGANNCGCCTCTGGAGCGCCGCTGTCCGATCGTCGAGCGACGGGTCATCGAGCCCCATGGACGCGCCACGCAGGTCCTGCGCACCGATCCATTCAGAGAGGGACGACATGGGCTCGCCTTTCGATTGCTGGCGTACGGACCCTTTCTACCTTGTGGCGGGGTCACCGTCACCGTGTTCGGCTTCCCGGCACGGGATGGGCCTCCCGTCCTCAGCGTCGGTGGGTCATGTCCAGACCCAGGACGTGAGGAGAGCCTCGGCCGCGGCCTTGTTGGCCTCCTGGTGCTGTGGGTCCGCAACGCTCAGGATCGCCGCGCTCGTGTTGCCCGGACGATCGACGCAGTAGATGTCCATACCGATCGCCTGGCCGGTCGAGTACTTGGTCTCGAGCTCCTTCACGATCGCCGTCGCGTTGGCCCACGGAACGCTCGGAAGATCGACGACCGCACCGCCCAGCTTGGCGCGGTAGTTTCCTGCGGCGTTGTTGCACCTTGTCGTCGCAGACGTGGGGTTGCTCGCGAAGTACGCCAGAGAGTTGTTGTTGCCCTGCTCGATCTCACCGTCGTTGTTCGACAGGCCGTTGTCCGAACCCAGCGTCCAGCCCGACGGCATCCTGGCCGTGAAGGTCGGTCCGAAGAGCGTCGAGCCGTTGAGAGCGAAGCCCACCTGGCTGGACGTGCTGGCTGACGCTGTGGGCGGCGCGGCAGACGCAGTCTTAGGTACCGGTGATGCCGAGCGAGCCGCCGTCGGCGCGGTGAGCTGGCCGACGAGGTACGACCCGGCGAGGACGACCGCGAGCCCCAGCGCGACGGCCACGACGATCAACGGCCTGTTGGAGCGCGGTGTGGCTGGAGGGGGTGAGAAGGCTGGTACGGGCGCACCCGGTGGCGGCTGCCCCGCTGCCGACCACGGTGCCGGGGCAGCAGGTGCGTACGGAAAGGGAGGCGGTGGGGCCTGCGGCGGGATCTGCTGAGGCTGGCCGGGCTGTCCGTACGGACCTGGGGGACCGAACGGCCCGGGATTGCCAGTCGGTGCGGACATCACTCTCCTCGGCGTGGGGTGCTGCGAGTCTATGACGGCTGTTCGCGGCACGGCCGGATCGTTCTATCGCCAGGTCCATGCGGCGAGGAACTGCTCCGCGGCTGCCTTGGTTGCCGCGTGCTGCGCGGTAGTGGAGGCGGATAGGAGCAGTGAGCTCGCCCCGGTGGGAAGGTCGACGCAGTAGACGTCGTAGGCGATCGGTTCAGTGGTGACGGTGCCCGCGTCGTCTTTGACCTTCGTCACGACGTCCTTGGCGACCGTGTTGAGCGCGCCCCACCGGACATCGGTCACATCAGTCACCGGGTCGTTCGGCACTGCTAGCAGCGTCGTGATGATGTTGGCGCAGATCGTGGCGGCTCGAAGCGTCCCGCCGGCGAAGTAGTACATCCGGCCGGGCGGACCCACGGCCTCGCCGTCGTTGTCGTTGCCGTTGGTCTCGGAGACCATCCACCCGCTGGGGAGCGTGGCGGTGAAGTTCGGGCCGACCAGGGACCTCCCGTCGAACGTGAAGCCCTTCGTCGGCGTGCCGCGACTGGGGGCAGGGGCGGTCGTAGCCGCGGTCGGCGACGGTGTGGTCGTGACCACCGCGCTGGGTGGAGAGCTCGTCGTCGTCGAGCTGTGGGCTGACGACTGGGGTGCGGTGAAGCGGCCCGCGAGGAAGGTTGCGGCGAAGACCAGGGCCAGTCCCAGCCCGACGGCAACGATGGCCAACCAGGGCGTAGGCGAGGACTGCATTCGTGGTGCTGGCGGGGCGGGGGGCGTCCACGCGGGGCCGCCACTCTGCGGCGGCGTCGGAGCCTGACCGTACGGACCGGGAGCGTACGGCCCGTACGCGGGCGGCTGTGACATGACGCTCCTCTGGCCGGGGTGGCGCCAATCCTAGCGACCGGCCGTTGCCAGCGACCGGTCGCTGGGGCGGTCCAGGCGCGACCTGAGCCACCCGTTCACGGGTCATCGGCTGGGCGCGGTCCTCCCGTTGGGGCTGTCTGCCACCGGTCGGCCCGAGGGCTGGTGGTGAGCCACTACGGTTGTTGCGTGAATCCGTTCCAGCCGGAGTTGTGGGAGCCCGTCGAGGGCTTCGAGTTCACCGACATCACGTACCACCGCGCCAAGGACGTCCCAGCCGTACGGATCGCGTTCGACCGCCCGGAGGTACGCAACGCGTTCCGGCCGCACACGGTCGACGAGCTGCTGGTCGCGTTCGACCACGCACGCGCCGCATCCGACGTCGGCTGCATCCTTCTGACCGGCAATGGACCCTCGCCCAAGGACGGCGGCTGGTCGTTCAGCTCGGGCGGCGACCAGCGGATCCGCGGGCGTGCCGGCTACCAGTACGCGGAGGGGGAGACGGCTTCCGAAGTCGACCCGGCCAAGCTCGGCAGGCTGCACATCCTCGAGGTACAACGCCAGATCCGCTTCATGCCCAAGCCCGTCATCGCCCTGGTCGGCGGCTGGGCTGCAGGCGGCGGCCACTCGCTCCACGTGGTCTGCGATCTCACGATCGCCTCGGCCGAGCACGCCATGTTCAAGCAGACCGACGCCGATGTCGGCTCGTTCGACGCGGGGTTCGGCTCCGCCTACCTCGCGCGTCAGGTCGGCCAGAAGTTCGCCCGGCAGATCTTCTTCCTCGGGGCTACGTACGACGCAGCCGAGGCGTACGCGATGGGCGCCGTCAACGCCGTCGTACCGCACGAGGAGCTCGAGACCGTCGGCCTGGACTGGGCGCGGATGATCTGCGAGAAGTCGCCGACGGCGATCCGGATGCTGAAGTACGCGTTCAACGCGATCGACGACGGCATGGTCGGCCAGCAGGTGTTCGCCGGCGAGGCGACGCGTCTGGCCTACATGACCGACGAGGCGCAGGAGGGTCGCGACGCATTCCTCGAGAAGCGCGCGCCCGACTGGTCCGCCTTCCCGTACTACTACTGACCGCGGGCGCCTTCGGCTGAGTCGGCGACGTCGCCTATCCGGAGCTGTTGGACGTCGGCCACGGGTCCTCGAAGACACCGAGCTGGATGAAGACTCCGAGCTTGTCGGCACCCATCCACTCGCTGACGACCCGGTCGTTCTCGAACCGCATGATGTTGATGGCCCATTCCTTGACGGTTCGTCCGGTCGGGAGACGTCCCGCGTGTCCGCCGAGATCCGTGCCGTTGAGCGTGAACCGGAGCACGGCTGTGTCTCCCGCGATGATCAGTTCGTCGATATCGACGTGCAGGTCGGGGAATGACAGGTGGTTCGCCCGGATCCCGGCCGCCTTCCCCGAAGGGCCCTTGCCGTGCGGGTTTGCGTAGTCCTCGCTGTAGAGGTCGCCAGCGGCCCCGTAGTTCTTGCCGTTCCACACCTCATCGACGAAGCGACGGATCTGCTGCTCACGCTCGGTCTCGTTCACGAAGCTCTCCGGTCTGGTGTTCTCCTGCGCAGGGCCGAGGTCCCAGTCGGAGGGTACGCGACCTCGAGGTACGGCCGCCCATCGGGGGCCATCGAGNNGCGCGTGACGGAGCTGGTGGTGCTGGCGGCCGGGATGGGGTCGCGGTTCGGGGGAGTGAAGCAGCTCGATCCGGTCGGGCCGAGCGGCGAGACGGTCATGGACTACGCCGTCTACGACGCGGTACGGGCTGGGGTCGAGCGGGTCGTGTTCGTGATCCGCCGCGAGCTCGAGGAGGCGTTCCACGCGCAGATCGGGAGCCGGTACGCGGGTGCCGTGCCCGTCGCGTACGCGTTCCAGGAGCTCGACGCGCTGCCCGGTGGGCGGGTCGTCCCGGGAGGGCGCACCAAGCCCTGGGGTACAGGTCAGGCCGTGCTCGCTGCCGCCGAGGTCGTCGACTCCCCGTTCATCGTCATCAACGCCGACGACTTCTACGGGCGTCGCGCGTACGAGGGACTGGCCGGGCGGCTTGAGACGCCGAGCACGCCGGGTGCGTACGCCATGGTCGCATTCCCCCTTGTCAACACGCTGTCCGAGCACGGGTCGGTGTCCCGCGGCGTGTGCGACGTCGTCGACGGGCGGCTGCACAGCGTCGTCGAACACACAGGGCTGGCGCCCGACGGTTCCGGCGTTCTCGACAGCTCCGGGGCCCGGTTCAGCGGGGCCGAGCTCGTGAGCATGAACTTCTGGGGCCTGCTGCCGGACGTCTTCGGGCGGCTGGAGGCGCAGTTCGGGGAGTTCCTCGACGCGCGGGGCGAGGATCCGAAAGCCGAGCTGTACCTGCCGGCCGTCATCGACAGGCTCGTCGCCGAGGGGTCGGCGGTGGTCGACGTGCTCACGTCTCCTGACCACTGGTTCGGGATGACGTACGCGGCCGACCGCGATGCTGTCGCCGCACGGCTGGCCGACCTCGTCGCCGCCGGCGAGTACCCCTCACCGCTGGGGTGGGACGCATGACCCGGATCGTCCCCAAGGACCTCCCCACCCACATCGCCGAGGTCTTCGGCCTCGCGCCCGTCTCCGCCCGCACGTACGGCGGCGGGCACATCAACGACACGTACCTCATCGAGACCCACGCCCGTCCGTACATCCTCCAGCGCATCAACGACGCCGTGTTCACGCGGCCGGTGGAGCTGATGGAGAACGTCGGGCTGGTGACGCGGCACGTACGCGCTCGGCTCGAGGCGGACGGCGTCGACGACGTCGACCGGCGCGTTCTCACGCTCGTACAGACTCCTGAGGGCACCGATTTCCACAGTGATCCGTACGGGCAGGTGTGGCGCGTGTTCGAGTTCATCGGCGGCGCGACGAGCCATGAAGTGATCACGACGCCGGTCCAGGCGTACAAGGCGGCTCAGGCGTTCGGGCACTTCCAGCGGCTGCTGGCCGACTACGACGGGCCGCGGCTGCACGAGACGATCCCGCGCTTCCACGACACGGTGAAGCGGTACGCGGACTTCGCGGCGGTGGTCGAGACGGACCCCGTGGGTCGGGTCGCCGGGGTGCGCGAGGAGGCCGACTGGCTGCTCGCGCACGAGGAGCTCGCCGGCTCGATGCTGCGCCTCGCCGCCGAGGGCGTACTCCCCGAGCGGATCACCCACAACGACACGA
Source organism: Propionibacteriaceae bacterium (assembly GCA_003158895.1). Taxonomy (GTDB): domain Bacteria; phylum Actinomycetota; class Actinomycetes; order Propionibacteriales; family Propionibacteriaceae; genus Fen-668. The sequence continues at coordinate 14,861 of PMLO01000037.1, read as the reverse complement.
AGCTGTCGAACGTCCTGCTCGACGACGTGACGGGCGAGGCGATGTGCGTCGTGGACCTGGACACGGTGATGCCGGGTCTGAGCCTGTACGACTTCGCCGACCTGTGCCGCTCGGGCGCCACGACGGTCGCGGAGGATGCCCCGGACGCGTCGGGGCTGGACGTCGACGTGCCGATGTTCCAGGCGCTGGCGGAGGGCTACCTGGCAGGTGCGGGGTCGTCCCTGCTGCCCGCCGAACGAGAGCTCCTGGTGCTCGCGGGTAAGGTCATGACGCTCGAGCAGGCGTACCGCTTCCTCGGCGACCATCTCGCCGGCGACACGTACTACCAGATCAGCCGTCCCGGCCAGAACCTCGACCGAGCCCGTACCCAGATCGCTCTCGTCAAGGCGCTCCAGCGCCACGAGGGCGCCCTCAACTCGTACGTGGCGACCCTGTCCTGAGTGTTCTCCTCGAGCGGATAGGTTCGCTGCAGCAGATGCTGTACTGAGCTGACTGAATCGTCTCAAGGAGTGCGCACATGGTTGGGGTCCGGCAAGTACGTGTCGAGTACGGCGAGGACATTCTCGCCACCCCCAGCCCCCGGCTGAGCTGGTCGGTGACCGACGCACCTGACGGCTGGCGGCAGGCGCGCGTCGAGATCCGCGACAGCGACCAGGCGGTGACGCTCACCGGGCGGGACTCGGTCTTCGTGGCGTGGCCGTTCGCACCTCTCGTACATGGCGAGACCCGCGACATCGCCGTACGTGTCACCGGCACCGACGGGGCGACCTCTGGCTGGAGCGAGCCCGTCCACGTACAGCTCCAGTCCGCGCCCGGCGGCTTCTCGGTGACACCGGTGAGCGCCACGGACGAGAACGTTCCGGCGCTGCTCCGTACCGAGCTCACCCTGCGCGCCGCCCCCGTGGCCGCCCGCCTGTACGCGACCGCGCACGGCGTCTACCAGGTCTCCATCGGTGGCATCGACATCGACGACCACATCCTCAAGCCAGGCTGGACCCCGTACGAGCTCAGGGTCCTGTACGACTCCACCGATGTCACCAGCCTCCTGTCGGCAGGCGTCAACGTCGTCGGCGTTCGCGTCGCGTCCGGGTGGTACGGCGAGCACTACGGCTTCCACAACCAGACCCGCCGCGTCTGGACCGGCCCGCTCGAGGCGGCTGTCCGGCTCGACGTGTCGTACGCCGACGGCACCAGCGAGTCGTTCACCACCGGCCCCGAGTGGCGCGGTACAACCCAGTCACCGACCACCGCCGCCGGAATCTACGCGGGCGAGGACTACGACGCCCGACTCGTACAGGAGGGCTGGGACGCTGCCGGATTCGACGACTCGTCGTGGCAGGCCGTCATGGTCGGCGACGTGATCACCGCTGAGCCCCGTACCGCACCGCCCGTCCGCGTCACCGGCACCTTCCACGTCCAGGAGGTCAGCACCTCGCCCTCCGGCGTCACCTTGCTCGACTTCGGCCAGAACCTCGTCGGCCGGCTGCGCATCCGCGTCAACGGGCCGGAGGGCACGGTCGTCACGCTGAGGCACGCCGAGGTCCTCGAGCACGACGAGCTCGGCACGCGCCCGCTGCGGGAGGCGAAGGCCACCGACGCGTACGTGCTGGCGGGCAGCGGCGACGAGGAGTGGGCGCCCGAGTTCACGTTCCACGGGTTCCGGTACGCGTCGGTCGAGGGCTGGCCGGGTGAGTTCGACCCCACATCCATCACCGCCGAGGTGGTCGGCTCGGAGATGCGCCGTACGGGCTGGTTCGAGTCGTCGTCCGACCTGCTCAACCGGTTCCACGAGAACGTCGTCTGGGGCATGAAGGGCAACTTCCTGTCGATCCCGACCGACTGCCCGCAGCGCGACGAGCGCATGGGGTGGACCGGCGACATCCAGGTGTTCAGCCCGGCCGCCACCTACCTCCACGACTGCGACTCGTTCCTGTCGTCATGGTTGCGCGACGTCTGGCTCGAGCAGCAGCAGCGCGACGGGATCGTGCCGTTCGTCGTACCGGACGCACTGCGCATGCCGGCACGCGCGTCGGCGGCATGGGGCGATGTGGCCTCGATCGTCCCGTACGTGCTGTACGAGCGGTTCGGCGACCTCCGGACGCTCCGCGCGCAGTGGCCGAGCATGGTCGCCTGGACGGACGCGGTGCTGCGCGACACGACCGACGGCCTGTGGTCCGACCACCAGCAGTTCGGCGACTGGCTCGACCCGGCCGCGCCGCCGGAGTCGCCCGGCGACGCCCGTACGCACTCCGACATCGTCGCGACCGCATGCCTCATCCGTACGCTCGACACGATGGTCGCGGCGGCTGGCGTCCTGGGCGAGGACCCGGCGCGGTTCGTCGATGAGGCAGCCCGGATCCGCGAGGCGTTCCAGGCCGAGTACGTGACTCCGAACGGGCGGATCGCCTCCGACGCGCAGACCGCGTACGCGATGGCGATCGCCTGGAACCTCGTCCCGGACGAGGGGCGCCGGGCGCGGATGGGGGAGCGGCTGCGCGAGCTCGTACGCGAGGGCGGCTACATCATCGGGACAGGCTTCGTCGGGACGCCGCTGGTGTGCGACGCGCTCACGGCGACCGGGTACCAGGCCGCGGCCGGCAAGCTGCTGCTGTCGACACGCTGCCCGAGCTGGCTGTACTCGGTGACGATGGGCGCCACGACGATCTGGGAGCGGTACGACTCGATGCTCCCGGACGGCAGCATCAACCCCGGTGAGATGACGAGCTTCAACCACTACGCGCTGGGCGCCGTCGCCGACTGGATGCACCGGGTGCTGGCCGGCCTCGCGCCGCTCGAGCCCGGCTACCGGACCGTACTCGTCGCGCCGCAGCCCATCGCCGACCTCACCTGGGCGTCGACGCGGCACACGAGTGCGTACGGGGACGTGGCGGTGCGCTGGGAACGTACGAACGGCCGACTCGTCGTCGACGTCACCGTGCCGCCCAACTCCGAGGCGGTCGTGCGGCTGCCAGGCGCCGCCGAGGAGCGTGTACGCAGCGGCCAGCACCACTTCGAGGTCGCCGATCCGATCCCTGTGCCCGGTCCGGTCACTCCCGCGACGCCGTTGGGCGAGATCATCGACGACGCGGAGGCGTACGCGGTGGTGGTGCGGGCCATGGCGGAGGCGGGGGCCGACGAGGGCGCGCTGGGACGTCTCACGTGGAGCAACACCGGGACGCTCGGCTCGGTGCCGTTCGTCATCCCGCCGAATGCGCGCGTGCTCATCGAGCAGGGCTGGGCGGAGCTGTCAGCCACGCGGTGAGGCTGAGCGCCTCTCGTTCGTGGTTATGACGGGGCTGGAGGGGCCCCGTCACCGTAACCGCCTCGGGTTTGTGGTTATCAGGCCACTGCGAGGCTTGGTAACCACGATCGCGTAGGCCGAAGCCCTCGACGGCGCCAGCACCGCCGTCATAACCACGATCGCGAGGCGCAGCCGCCCTAGACGGACTACTCAGCCAGTCCGTACAGGCGGTCGCCCGCGTCACCGAGGCCCGGCACGATGTAGCCGACCTCGTTGAGGCGCTCGTCGACGGCCGCGACAACCAGCGTGCAGGGCACGTTCACCTCGGCGAGGAGCTTCCGCATGCGCTCGATGCCCTCGGGCGCCGCGATGAGGCAGATGCACGTGATGTGGTCGGCGCCGCGGTTGACGAGGAACTGGACCGTACCGGCCAGCGAGCCGCCGGTCGCCAGCATCGGGTCGAGCACGTAGCACTGGCGGCCGCTGAGGTCACGGGGGAGGCGTTCGGCGTACGTGAACGGCTCGAGCGTCTCCTCGTCGCGCACCATCCCGACGAAGCCGACCTCGGCCGACGGCATCAGACGGGTCATGCCGTCGAGCATGCCGAGCCCCGCACGGAGGATGGGGACGACCAGGGGGCGCGGCTTCGAGAGCCGTACGCCGGTCATCTTCTGGATCGGCGTCTCGATCTCCGTGGGCTCGACGCGGATCTGGCCGGTGGCCTCGTAGGCGAGAAGCATGACCAGTTCCTCCACCAGACGCCGGAACGACGGGGAGTCGGTGCGGCGGTCGCGGAGAAGGGTCAGCTTGTGAGAGACGAGAGGATGGCTGATGACTCGGAGTTCCACAGACTGAACATTGGCATACGACGGGTAACGAGTCGGCATCGGGGCATGACCCCACTGGTGCGCTCGGGCGCCGGACGTGATTCGATGGGACTAGGCGAAAGGAGGCCACGGATGGCCGACAGCAGCGACGAGGTGTACGACCTCGGCGACCGCGGCGACGACCGTCCTGGCCTTGAGGACGCGGATCCCGACCTTGTGGACGAGGAGATCGACGCGGACGATGAGGATGACGACGACGTAGAGGACGCCCTCGAGGACGATGTCGACTTCATCATGGCTCTGTACCGGGAGGACGGCACCCCTGTCGTCACCCCGTTGGAGATCGACCTCGCGAACGACCTCGACGACCTTATCGCGCACCTGCAGCGGCTGCCCGGCGACAACGGCGCCTCCGCGCTGGTGTCTATCTCGGGGGAGTTCTTCGCGGCGGTACGAGTTCGCGGCCGTCACGTACATGTCGTGCTGAGCGACGTGTACTCGGCGGAGAACTGGTCCCTTGCCCGCGACATCATCGACTTCCTCGGCATCGAGATCCCCGATGAGGACGACGACGACGGCCTCGTCGGCGACCTCGACCTCTTCGCCGACCAAGGCCTGTCCGAGATGGACCTCGAGGCGATCTGCGCCGACTGGGACGAAGACTCCGACACGCTCGCCCTTCACGTCGCCGACGAGATCCACTTCGGTCCCCAGGCCCGCAAGGTCGCCGACGCGTTCAGCTGATCGTCAGCGCTTGTCGGCGAAGAACTCCTCGAGCAAGGCGCCGCACTCGTCGGCCAGGATCCCGCCGACCACCGCCGGCCGGTGGTTGAGGCGCGGGTCGCGGACGACGTCCCACAGGGATGCGATCGCGCCGGCCTTCGGGTCGTACGCGCCGAAGACGATCCGGTCGAGTCGCGCGAGCACGGACGCGCCGGCGCACATGGTGCAGGGTTCGAGCGTCACCACGAGCGTGTGCCCGTCGAGGTGCCAGCTGCCGAGCTCGGCGGCCCGGCGGCGAAGGACCAGAACCTCGGCGTGCGCTGTCGGGTCGTGCGTCTGCTCGCGCTCGTTGGCGGCGGTCGCGACGACCGTGCCGCTCGCGTCGAGGAGTACAGCTCCGATCGGTACGTCGCCGGCCGCCGAGGCCGTACGAGCGACAGCGATCGCCTCTCGCATCGCATCGTCCCAGCGGCTCACGCGCCAACTTTCCCATGCCTCGGCCCGCGCCGCGACGGCCCTGGCTGCCGTAGCAAGCGATTCGCCGACTCCGTGACGGCGCCGCTACACTCTTCCGCGGTGGCGTGTCCGAGCGGCCAATGGAGCACGCCTCGAAAGCGTGTGAGGGGAAACCCTCCGAGGGTTCAAATCCCTCCGCCACCGCCATCCGGGCTTCCACCCCGGNNCAAGCGAGGCGGCGTTCGTGTGTCTCCGGAGCGACTCATTGGCGCCATGACCGGACCTTGACGCAGCCCGCGACCTATTCTGGCTAGTCGCGCAACGAAAGCCCGTAATCTCCATGCCTATTCGCCATCCCCTGTGCCTTAAGGGAATCATAAGAGGGCATAGGTTAGCGTTCCGGACAATTACTGGTCACCATATGCATCGATTTCTCTATTGCCGCGTGCATTGGTAGCCTCCGACCCGGAAGAATCGGTTCCCCCGAGAGAATCCATCCCTGGCATCTCGATTGAGGAAGTGCATCCCCCATGCCCCTGCACGCCCGTCCGCGCCCTGAAGCGCTCCTAGGCCGGCTCGAACAGCCGGTGTTCCGCCCTGAGGCCCTGAACCTGATCCAGGGCAAGCGAGTTCTGGTGACCGGGGCAGCCGGGTCGATCGGCAGCGAACTCGTACGCCAGATCCGCCGCCTCCGGCCTGACTCGGTATTGCAGGTGGATGCTGACGAGGGACGTTTGCACGCTCTTCAGCTCGAGCTCGAAGGTGAAGGTTTCGTCAACGAGATGGGACCCATTCTCGCCGACATTCGCCATCTGGCTACGCTCGATGATGTCTTTGCGACGTACAAGCCGGAGGTCGTCTTCCACGCCGCAGCCGTCAAGCACCTGGCACTTCTTGAGCGCCACGTCTGCGAAGCGGTACGTACGAATGTCATGGGAAGTAAGAATGTCATCGAGGCTGCCATCGATCATGGCGCCGAAGTGGTCGTGAATGTCTCCACGGACAAAGCCGCCGACCCGACGTCCGTCCTTGGAGCGACGAAGAGGCTGGCCGAGCTGCTCGCCCGGCCACGTCCCGGGTCTCGCACCCGGGTGGCTTCGGTGAGGTTCGGGAATGTGCTTGGGAGTCGCGGCAGCTTCTATGACACGCTCGCGCACCAGATCACTCATGACCTGCCGGTGACGATCACCGACCCGGCTGTGACGCGTTACCTCATGACGATCCCGGAGGCCGCCGGTCTCGTCATCGAAGCGGGCACCATGGCCCAGACCGGCGAGGTGTACATCCTCGACATGGGTGAACCCGTGCGCATCCTCGATGTCGTCGAGCGGTACGCCACCCATGCTGGAGTGCCCAAGCCTGCGATCAAGATCATCGGTCTGGGGCCTGGCGAGAAGCTGCACGAGGTGCTCTTCTCTCGTACCGAGCTCGACGAGCCCACTCACGTCGGCCGCGTCTGGCGATCGCCCGCCCCGGTCGTCAGCCGCTGGACCGAGGAGCAGATCGAGCGTCTGATCAGGGCAGGGGAGGCCGGGGATGTTGCCGCGGTCGGTGAGATCCTCGTGTCGTACTTCCCGGGGCTGGAACGCCCCACCAGCGACGCGCTGCCAGACGTCGAGGCGGTCCCGGCGTGACGTGGGTGTGGGCCACGATCCTCGTCATGCCACTGCTGGCAATTGGTGTGGACTGGGTCGCTCAACTGCGTGTCAGCCTGCGGAGTCTTCGCCGACGCCCTGCCGGACTGGTTTCCCTGATTCCGGTCGACGGGCGGCTGTTGGAGACTGACTTCACGCTCGTCGTGCCCATCTACGGCAGCATCAGGTACCTCGAGAACGTCGAGTGGCTCGACCAGTACAGGTCGCACGTGCTCTTCGTCACAACGGGCTCGGAGACGGACGCCTTCTACGAGGACCTGTACGCAGTCGCGGACGACCATGGCTTCCGGGTCTTCGTCGGCGGGGAGGCGCTCAACCAGGAGCCGGCAGGGAAGAGGGAGACGGGTGGGACGAAGCGAGACACGATCGTCCGTCAGGCTCACCAGGTGATCGACACCGAGTACGTCGTCTGCATCGACGCGGACACCACGACAGAGAAGCCGGTTGACCAGCTCGTCGGGGCATTCGCTGCCTCGAACATCGACCTGGGATCGGTTCCGCTGACAGTCGCGAACCGGACGAGTGTCCTGGGTCGGCTGCAGGCCATTGAGTACGCCATGGCGATGCGTCTGCGGCGCATCATGCCGTGGTTGATCAGCGGTGGTTGCCACGTCGCCCGCCGCGAACATCATGCCCGGCTGATGAACCAGCACAGCCTCTTCTTCCAGGGCAACGATGTGGAGCTGGGGCTACTCGCGATTGAGAACGGCATGCGGGTGGGGCACCTCGACTTCGAGGTGCCCACAAACGTTCCGGACACTGTACGAGGGTGGTGGCGTCAACGGCTCGCGTGGAGCGGCGGGGAGTTCCGCATCAACGTCGTCAACATCCGCCTCGCCGCTCGGCATCCGTTCCTCTTCTTCTACGGGCTCGTGGTGGTGCTCCTCCTCACCCCCGTGCGTTGGCTCTCGATCGCGACTTCCGGATGGATCCTCGTCGCGGTGTACGCGGTCTATGTACTCGCGGTCTACGCGGTGACACGCGCCCTGCGCGAGCCTCTGGTGCTCCTCTACCCCCTCTACGCCCTCGTCTACACCGTGGTGCTTCTGCCCCTCGGAGGCATGAGCTACGCGGGCCAAGCGATCAGGTCGAGGAATGCTGGCGTCATCGGGCGGCGGGGACGACGGGCAGTCCCTGGGACGGCGCACCGGGCTGAGTTGGCGGCGCACGCCGCATGACGAGCGCTCCGGGTCGCGGGTTCCCCCGCCATCGGCGGCGGACGGTTCTCGTCCTGCCGCTTGTCGTGACTGTTCTTCTTGGTCTCGCAGCCTGCCAAGGAGCACCCGGCCGAACGAACGCCATGTGGGTCTGGAGTCATCTACCGCCGCAGACACTCCTCTCGGTGGCATCCGCGCAGCGTGTCGGCAGGCTGCTGGTATGGGTGGCTCCGGGCTTCTCGAACGACGTGGGAACAACGTCCTGGCTCCAGGAGCTTCATGCCGTGGCTGAGAAGGATGGCGTGTCGCTGGCTGCGCTCGGCGGAGACCCGTCCTGGGCAAGGGATCCGGACGTGGCCGCGAGGTGGAGCGCTGAGGTGGCCGAGAGCGGATGGTTCGATCGGCTGCACCTCGACATCGAGGCGTACGCGCTTCCCGACTGGGACTCCGCCAGCGTCGCGCTGGTGGATGGGACGATCGTGGCGGTGGGGGTTGCCGCAACGACAGGACTTCCCGTCGATGTCGACGTGCCGTACTGGTTCCAGTCGTTCTCCGGGTCGGATGGTCGCAACGGGCTCACCGCTGTGTGCGAGGTCGCAGACTCCATCACCGTCATGGCGTACCAGAGGGAGGCCTCGGCGATAGAGCGCGTCTCAGGACCTGCCGTCGACGCTGGGAAGCGAGCCGGGATACCGGTATGGATCGGCGTGAACCTGCGTCAGCCCACAACCGACGCGCCTTCGTCGTCGCTGTGGGGTGAGGATGCGGCAATGATCTCTCGCACGCTCGCGGCCGTAGCCGCGATGCCAGACATCGCCGGCGTCGCGCTTCATGACGCCGACGCGCTTATCTCGCTTGAGGCTGGTCCTCGCTGAACCTCAGAGGCTTCGCAACTATGAGCCAACGGCTCGGGGATCTGTCCCGCAGCCGTCAGGCGCTGGCCCTCGTGGCCTTGCGTCGCTCCCGGGTGGCCCTCGACGAGTGAAGAGGGTCGGCAGCACGATGAGGGCCAGGATCGTGGACGAGAAGACCCCGCCGATGACCACGTCCTCGAGCAGCAGTGCGTCGATCTCGTACGGTCCACGATCGACCGGATCCGACGAGACGTACGGGGCACACGTCGTAGAACACGTCTAGGGGCAGTCCCGCCTGTGCGAGCGCCCTCTGCGGCCTACCTGGTGACGGCCTCGCGAAGCAGCACAGGTCCTCTCCTCGCGCGTACAGGTCCTCTCCTCGCGCGCACAGCTCCTCTCCTCGCGCGTACAGGTCCTCTCCTCGGGCTGGAACTAGGGGATGAGCCTGGCTCTGTTACCGTTTGGCCTGGTACAGAACGATCGTTCTGATCGGAGGACCCGTTGCTTTCGCTCGGTCTGGATGTGGGGTCGACCACCGTCAAGGCGGTCGTGCTTGAGGAAGACGCGCTGCGGTTCAGCTCGTACCGGCGGCACAACGCCGACGCTCGCGGTGCGCTCCGTACCCTCCTTGCCGAGGTCGCACAGGCGTTTCCTCACGAGACCTTCCATTGCGCAGTCACCGGATCTGCGGGCCTGAGCGTCGCCGACCTCATGGGTGTGGAGTTCGTGCAGGAGGTCATCGCCGGTACGGCCGCGATCGAGCGCTTCGAGCCTCAGGCCGACGTCGTCATCGAGCTCGGCGGCGAGGAC
>PMLO01000037.1:0-5127 GCA_003158895.1 Propionibacteriaceae bacterium | reverse complement strand
CTCGACGCCCTGGCCGCCGCGTACAGCCACCTCTACCCGATCGCCTCCCGCTGCGGCGTCTTCGCGAAGTCCGACCTGCAGCCGCTGCTCAACCAGGGCGCGGCGCACACCGACCTCGCGGCCTCCGTCTTCCAGGCCGTCGCCACGCAGACGATCGCCGGCCTTGCGTGCGGCCACCCGATCCGCGGCAACGTCGTCTTCCTCGGCGGTCCCCTCCACTTCCTGCCGCAGCTGCGCGCTGCGTACGAGAGGGCGCTGGCCGCACAGGTCTCCTCGTTCACCACTCCGGACGAGGCCCACCTGTTCGTCGCGATCGGCGCCGCGCTCATCGCCGGCCAGCCGGCGAACGCCCACACGACCAACGGACTCCGCGGCACGGAGCAGCGCCCCGACGCCCTCGTGAAGAGACTGACCGAGCGTGTCCTCATCTCGCTCAGCACGTCCCGGATGCGTCCGCTGTTCGCCGACGACGAGGAGCGCTCGGCCTTCGTCGAGCGGCACCACTCGGTGAAGGTCGCCCGCGCTGACCTCGCGACGACGTCCGGACCGCTGTTCCTCGGCATCGACGCCGGGTCCACGACGGTGAAGGCGATCCTGCTGACCGCGACGGGCGAGGTCGTCTTCGACCAGTACCAGGGCAGCAACGACCCGGTACATGTCGCGCTCGGCATCCTGCGCCGCGTCTGGGAGCAGATCCCCGACAGCGCGTACCTCGCTCGTGCCTGTGTCACGGGCTACGGAGAAGGACTCGTACGGGCCGCGCTGCGGCTCGACGACGGCGAGATCGAGACGATGGCCCACTACCGGGCCGCCGAGAAGGTCTGCCCCGGGGTGACGAGCGTCATCGACATCGGCGGCCAGGACATGAAGTACCTGCGGATCAAGAACGGCGTCGTCGACTCGATCGCGGTCAACGAAGCCTGCTCGTCGGGGTGCGGGTCGTTCCTCCAGACGTTCGCGGCGTCGATGGGCACCGACGTCCATGCCTTTGCCGGCACCGCGGTGGAATCCGACTCGCCGGTCGACCTCGGGACGCGCTGCACGGTCTTCATGAACAGCTCCGTCAAGCAGGCGCAGCGCGAAGGCGCTACGCAGGGCGACATCGCCGCTGGCCTGTCGTACTCAGTCGTCCGCAACGCCCTGTACAAAGTCATCAAGCTCAAGGACGCCTCGCAGCTCGGCGACAAGGTCGTCGTACAGGGCGGCACGTTCCTCAACGACGCGGTCCTTCGCGCGTTCGAGCTCCAGACCGGCGCCCAGGTGATCCGCCCCGACATCGCCGGCCTCATGGGCGCGTACGGCGCGGCGCTCACGGCCCAGCGCAACTGGCAGATCGGCGAGAAGTCGCAGGCGCTCGGGCTCGAGGAGCTCGACGACTTCAGCCTGGACACGAAGCTCGACACGTGCCGGCTGTGCCAGAACCACTGCCAGCTGACGATCTCCAGCTTCGGCGACGGGACCCGCCATGTGTCCGGCAACCGCTGCGAGCGCGGTGCGAGCACCGAGAAGGTGCCGCGCGCCTCGGATCTGCCGAACCTGTTCGACTACAAGTACAAGCGGCTGTTCGGCTACCGCCGGCTGACCGACGCGGACGCGACGCGCGGCGAGATCGGCATCCCGCGGGTGCTCAACATGTACGAGAACTACCCGCTGTGGTTCACGATCCTCACGAAGCTCGGGTTCCGGGTCATCCCGTCCGGCCGGTCGAGCCACGAGGTCTTCGAGCAGGGCATGGAGTCGATCCCCAGCGAGAACGTCTGCTACCCGGCCAAGCTCGCGCACGGNNGCAGGTGCTCGAGCGGAACCTGCCGCGGCTGCAGGACCCGTCGGTGAAGTTCATGTCGCCGATGCTCAACCTCAACGACGCCGAGAAGCTGACCACGCGCCTCGTCGACGTGTTCGCCGACTGGAGCATCCCGTACGACGAGATGGCCGCCGCCGTACAGGCCGGCTTCGCCGAGGACGCACAGGTCAAGGTTGACGTACGGGCCGAAGGGCAGCGCGCCCTCGCGTACATGGCCGAGCACGACGTCAAGGGCATCGTGCTCGCGGGCCGCCCGTACCACGTCGACCCCGAGGTCCACCACGGCATCCCGAGCCTCATCACGGGGCTTGGCATGGCGGTGCTGACCGAGGACTCGATCGTCGATCCTCTTCAGTCCGTCCTCGAACGGCCGATCCGCGTGCGCGACCAGTGGGCGTACCACACGAGGTTGTACGAGAGCGCGGCGATCGTGTCCCGTACGCCTGAGCTCCACCTCGTACAGCTCAACTCCTTCGGCTGCGGCGTCGACGCGATCACCACCGACCAAGTGGCGGAGATCCTCGAGCGCGCCGACGACATGTACACCCTGCTCAAGATCGACGAGGTGTCGAACCTCGGTGCGGCCACGATCCGGCTGCGCTCGATGAAGGCGGCCGCGGCGGAGCGTCGCGGCTCGGCGACCGTCAGCACGTACGGCCCGTTGATGGAGCGGCGGCTCTTCGATGAGGAGGCGCGGGACACGCACACCGTGTACGCGCCGCAGATGGCGCCGATGCACTTCCGGCTGATCATCCCGGTGCTGCGCAAGATCGGCCTCAACGTCAAGCTGCTCGAGCACGCGAGCCAGACCGACGTCGAGGTGGGCCTCAAGTACGTCAACAACGACGCCTGCTTCCCGGCGATCATGGTCGTCGGACAGCTGGTCAACAAGATCAAGTCCGGCGAGGCGGACCCGGACCGTACGTCGGTGGCGATCACCCAGACCGGCGGCATGTGCCGGGCGACGAACTACGTGGCCCTGCTGCGCAAAGCGCTCGCCGATGCCGGCTACCCGCAGGTGCCGGTGCTGGCCATCAGCGTGCAGGGGCTCGAGAAGAACCCCGGCTTCAAGATGACACCGTCGCTCATCCATCCCGCGCTCCAGGCGCTCGTGCTGGGCGACCTGCTCCAGACGGTGGTGCTGCGCGTGCGACCGTACGAGGCGGTGCCGGGGTCCGCCAAGGAGCTGTACGACAGGTGGGACATCATCTGCCAGGAGTTCCTGCAGTACTCGGGCTACAGCCAGACCCTCGGCCGCAGCATCGGCTACAACAGCCTCATCAAGCGGATCGTCAAGGACTTCGACGAGCTGCCGCTGCGTGAGGTCGACCGCAGGCCGCGCGTGGGGGTCGTCGGCGAGATCCTCGTGAAGTTCCACCCGGACGCCAACAACCACGTCGTCGACGTCATCGAGGCGGAGGGCTGCGAGGCCGTACTGCCCGGGATGCTGCAGTTCTTCCTCATGCCGCTGTACTCGTCGCAGTTCCAGTACGACGTCATGGGCATCGGCAAGACCTCGCACCACGTGAAGAAGTTCGCGACGTGGCTCATCGAGAAGTACCAGGCGCCGGTCGCCGCGGCGCTCAAGAAGACCGGCAAGTTCGACGTACCGCCGAAGATGAAGGACCTGGCCGCCAAGGCCGACGGGATCATCTCGATCGGTACGAGGGCGGGGGAGGGCTGGTTGCTGACGGCCGAGATGGTCGAGCTCATCGAGATCGGGGCGCCGAACATCGTGTGCGCGCAGCCGTTCGCGTGCCTGCCGAACCACGTGGTCGGCAAGGGCATGTTCGCCGAGCTCCGTCGCCGCCACCCCGAGGCCAACGTCGTCTCCGTCGACTACGACCCGGGCGCGTCCGAGACGAACCAGCTCAACCGCATCAAGCTCATGGTCGCGACGGCCCACAAGCGCCACGCGGCGATGGCCGAGGGCCGCTTCGTCCTCGACGCCAACGACGTCGTAGGCGGTACTACAGCCGGTGCCCCGCTGTCCCCCGTCGACGTCTGGGAGACCTCCAGCCGCTGAGCCGTACAGGTCCTCTCCTCGCCCGGATAGGTCCTCTCCTCGAGCGGTACAGGTCCTCTCCTCGAGCTCAGCTGGGGAGGGAGGGCTCCGGTACCTGGGGCTTCGTCACCGGGACGATGAGGATCGCGATCAGCGAGATTCCGCCGACGACGATCAGGGCGCGGAGCACGCCGAAGTGGTCGCCGAGGAGGCCGAGGAAGGGCGGGCCGGCGAGGAACGCGGTGTAGCCGATCGTCGCGACGACGCTCAAGCGCATCGGGGCGCGCGACGGGTCGTCCGCCGCAGCCGACATGCCGACCGGGAAGCCGAGGCTCGCCCCGACTCCCCAGATCGCTGCTCCCACGAACGCCAGCCACGTCGGTCCGAAGACGACGAGCACGCAGCCGACGATCGCCATGCCGAACAGGATGCGGAGGACCGTCACCCGTCCGTACTTGTCGAGCAGCCCGGTGCCGAGGATCCGGCCCGCGGTCATGAACGTGAGGAAGACCGCGAACGCGACGACGCCGAGCGCGTTGGAGAGCTGATGCCCGTCCACGAACGCGACCGCCATCCAGTCGTTCGCCGTGCCCTCAGCGAACGCGGCCGACAGGACGATGAGGCCGATGAGGAGGGTACGGGGCTCGAGCCACGCCGACCGTACGACCGGCTTCGTCTCGCCCTCCGCCAGCGGTTCGTCCACGTGCGTCGGGAGGAACTTGGTGGTGCCCCAGAGGACGGTGACGACGGCGAGTACCACGACGATGCCGATGTGGACGAGGATCGGGATCTTGAGTGCGGTCATGCCGGCGCCGATGAGCGCGGCCAGCACGGTGCCGCCGCTGAACGCGGCGTGAAACCACGGCATGATCGCGCGGCCGAGTCCCGTCTCGATCCGGGTGCCTTCGAGGTTCTGCGAGACATCCCAGACGCCGTTGCCGAGCCCAACGAAGAGCAGACCGGGGATCACCCACCACGGGGAACCGGTGAACTGTACGGCGATGGCCGCGACCAGNNGCCAGCCTGCCGGCCAGCGGCAGCCCGATGAGGGAGCCAGCCGACACGGCGAGGAGGAGCACGCTCAGCGTTCCCGGGGTGAGGTGAAGGATCTGCTTGATGTCAGGGATGCGCGACATCCACGACGCCAGCGCGAACCCGTTCACGGCGAACACCACGAGATCACCGTTCCGCGCCGAGGCGACGCGGCGAGGGGTGAGGGTGACGTCCTGAGCCATGGGGATCCTTCCACCTGCTGCCTCGCGGAGTGACGCGGTGGTCAGCGGCGCCACGCTAGCATCAACCTGTACAAATGTGTCGG
>PMLO01000193.1 GCA_003158895.1 Propionibacteriaceae bacterium | reverse complement strand
TGCCTCTCGCCCTGCCTTGGATCTACTCGGGGCTCCGCAACGGCTTCACGCTCTCCGTGACCGGTGCCGTCGTCGGCGAGATGGTCATGGGCGGTACGGGACTGGGCACCATCCTCGTCGTCCAACGCGACCAGCTCGACACCGCAGGCATGGTCGCCACGATCGTGCTGCTGGCCGCCGTGGCGTCCGCGGCCTACACGATCCTCGTCGCCCTCGAGCGGCGCTCCGCCACCGTCTCGTCGATGATCCATGAGTCCTGAGGAGAAGCCTGTGCGTACCCGTCTCGTCGCCGCCGTCGTCATCCTGCTGACGCTCGTCGGCTGCACGCCCGCCGTCACGTCGTCCACCACAACCAGCTCGGCGAGCGCCGAGTCGGCGGTCATCGGCCTCACGTACATCCCGAACGTGCAGTTCAGCCCGTTCTACGTCGCCGAGGCGAGCAAGCTGTACTCGACGCCGGTCACGCTGCGTCACCACGGCACGTCCGAGGGCCTGTTCACCGCCATCACCACGGGCGCGGAGCAGTTCGTCGTCGCGGGCGGCGACGAGGTGCTGCAGGCGCGCGACCAAGGGACGGACCTGGTCGCGGTCGCCTCGTACTATCGCCAGTTCCCGGTACGGATCATCGTTCCAGGCGACTCCACGATCGCGTCGATCGCCGATCTCAAGGGTCACACGATCGGCATCCCCGGCAAGTACGGAGAGTCGTGGTTCGGCCTGCTGCTGGCGCTCAAGGGCGCCGGGCTGACCACAAGCGACGTCACGATCCAGGAGATCGGCTACACCCAGCAGGCAGCGCTCGCCACGAAGAAGGTCGACGCGATCGTCGGGTTCGTGAACTCCGAGCCGATCCAGCTCCAGGCTGCGGGCATCCCCGCCAAGGTCATCGCTATCGGCCCGGTACCGCTGGTGAGCATCTGTCTCGTGACGACCCGCGCATACGCGACGGCCCACCCCGACGTCGTGAAGGCCGTCGTCAAGGGAACCGTCGCCGGCATGCAGGCCGTCGTCGCNNAAGGGGGCCAAGGCGGTACTGGCGGCCACGGCCCCTCTGTTCCAGAACCCCGACGGCACCGTCACCGGCACCATGGACGCTTCAGCCTGGGACGCGATGTCCTCGGCGATGCTCGCCGCGGGGCTCCTCAAGGCCGCGCAACCGTCGTCTGTCGCCATGACGAACGCGTACGTGTAGGTCGCCGGTCACGCGCCACGGACACAGCCTCCATAATGGCGCCGTGGACGCCGCGCATCTCAAAGCCGAGCTGGCCCGTCTGCGCAAGGGACGAGGAGTCTCCCGCGCGGACCTGCTCGCTGTGCTCGGCCCGACACTCGGAACGATCCTCGACGTCGATGACACCACCCGCGAGGACGAGGCGCGAGCCAGGCTCGTGTCGCTCCTGACCAGCGAGGCATCGGCCCTCCCGGACGACCTGCGCGAGCTCATCCTCGCCGCGTTCGGCATCTCTGAGCGCCGACCTCTGCTGCACGACCGCCTCCTTGCCGTGGGCCAGGTCCTCCAGCGCGACGAACGCACGCTGCGACGCCGTCTCGTGGAGGCCGACGACCTCCTCGCCGACCGGATGGTCCTCCGGTTCGGGGCGCGACAAGGCCTCGCGGTACCGGGGTGGCACTGGTCCTCGTACCGATTCGAGGTCGACGTCACCGGTGACCGGCCCGTCTTCCTGAGCACCCGGACACTCGTCCCTGCCCTCGACGGCCTGAACGAGTTCGAGGAGATCGTGGCGATCCCCCAGGTGGGAGACTCGGCCTCACTGCAGGTCGAAGGAGTGACCGGCTGTACGTACCTGGGCCGCGACCCGCTGTCCGGGAGCAGCTGGAGACTCCTGTTCGCGCTTCCCCGTGCTCTCTCAGCCGGAGAACAGCACGAGACGGTCGTACGTTTCACGTGGCCGAGCCGGGACTGGATCCAGCCTGTCGCCGCGTTCGTCCCGATGCGCCGGGTGGAACGGTTCGAGGTCTCGGTCGCCTTCGGGCAGCCCCGCTCGTGCGCGAACGCGTGGGTGTTGGACGGCGTACTCCCGACCTCGTTCGCCGACCCTCCGGACAGCGACGAGCTCGTCACTACCGAGACGGTACGGGCCACCTTCGACGACCTGCTGCTCGGTCATGCGTACGGGATCGCCTGGACCTGGGCGGACTAGTGCTGACGCGGGCCGACCCGCTGCCGTAGCCGACAACTGAGGGGGCGATCTCGACGACATCGCCTCTGGTACGCCCACCGGGGCTCGAACCCGGGACCCGCGACTTAAAAGGACGCTGCTCTAACCGACTGAGCTATAGGCGCACGCAGCAGTCTAGTCGTGGCTGGGGTGGGCGGCGCTGGCTCCGTCGCACGATTGCCTCACAGACGGCGATCAGAGCGCGCTGGCACCCGTCCGATGACGGGTGGCGTGGACGAGGTGCCCACTGGGACGGTCGGGCGTTCCCGGCGGTAGCCCGAGGTAGCGGCCGCCCCAGCCGGAGGACCCCAGGTCCTCAGCCTCCTCGAAACCGTTGCGCTCGAGCAGGGCGGCGAGGTCCGGCGGGGTGAAGTGCGTGAGCCAGGGCTCCCCGATCGCCGCCGCCCTGTCCGCTCGCGCAGCGCGCCGACGAGCGGCCTCCCCGCCTCCGCGGCGAGGCTCGCTGTAGTCCAGCACGAGGTCCGTACGGCCAGTCGTCAGCCCAGCAACGCGTGCGACCGTCTGTTCGACGGCATCCGCCGTGAGATACAGGGTCACGCCGAGCCAGACCACGACGACGGGCCGAGTGCGGTCGAAGCCGGCCGCCTCCAGCGCGGCCGTCAGGTCATCCGTCTCGAAGTCGACCGGCACGTACCGGACGGGAACCGTCGGGCTGATGCCAGCCTCGAGGAGCCGNNGGTTGGTAGGCCGTTGTGTCGAGACCCGCGCCGAGCACCAGCACCTGCGCGTCGGAGCCGTAGTCGGTCAGGACGTCGCGCGCATAGCGATGCCGACACGCGATGAAGACCCGCATCCCACGCCGCCGGGGACGGAGCAGCGCGTCGTCGGCGACCCGGTCGGACGTCCAGCACGTGATCGGTACGGCCACGGGGTCGGGAAACACCCTGCCGCCATCGACGACCTGGTGAGCGGCGCGGTGCAGGGCGGCCGACCAGGCCGTACGGCTCGGCTCGCCCTCGATCATCCGGACCTCCCAGGAGCGACAGTAGTTCGTATAGGGCCCGTGGCAGGCTGGGCCTATGGAGTGGCGGATCATCGTGGGGGCGGCGGTGCTGGGCGTCCTCGCTCTCGCCTTGGCATTCCTCTCGGACCGCCGCTCCCGTCAGCGCCGGGAGCAGGCGAGCCTGCCGCCCGATCGTCACATCCCGAAACTCGCCGCTGACGCGACACCCGCGTACCTCAGCGCGGAGGAGGCGAACACTCCCCCGGCCGAGGCTCCGAAGCAGGCGATCCCGGCTGACGAGCGCGAGCAGCTCACCGCAGCGGGTTCCGTACCGCAGGTGGCATCCGGTTGGGCCGATCCGCGGTTCGTGACCGATCAGGAGTCCGGCTGGGCGGTCCTGCACGACCCTCTGGTGGTCGTGGTGGACGAGGTCGGCTCGGTACGGGAGGTGCTCCCGCTGGTCGAGAAGGCCGCGGCGGCCGACCGGCCCCTCGTAGTGGTGACCGGCTCCATGGATCCCGACACGTTGGACACGCTCGCCGTCAACGTCGTACGCCGCACACGTCGGGCACTCGTCGTGAAGCATCCGGCGGGCGATCTGCGGGCGGCGGCTCTCGAACTCGGCGTCGACGTCGTCGACCGGGACTCGCTTCAGGCCGGCTGGTGCCCGCCCACGGTGTTCGCCCACGTCACGGTCTGGGTCAGTTCGAAGACAGGCAGCTGGTTCATCCGCTAAGCACGCTGCCCGGCCGATGAATTACACCATTGTTATTCTCACGGAAAGTCTTGAGTCGCGCTTGAGGCCTTCACGAACAGCGATTTCTGTGCATTCTGAGCGGCGTTCAACGTGCGCCAATGAATGACATTGATGTAATTCACGCGAGCATTTATGAAGACTTTCTTCTTAACTGGCCAGATATCTGAGAACGGTTTATGGTCTCGAAGAAGTGAGACACACGATGCACATGTGTCGGTTGTGGCTTCTGTGACGTGAGAGACAGAGATCACGGCCCGACGAAGGGGGATCTTCTATCGTGAACACGGTGCTGCGCGGCGTACGTGCCATGGGCGCTGCGGCCGCGCTCGCGGTTGGCCTGTCAGGTGCGGGACTCATCGTCGGACCGGCTGCGGCCGCCGACACGGTGATGACCGCGACGACAGCCGTCAACGTCCGCGCTGGAGCGAGCACGAGCACGGCCGTGATCGGCGTGCTGTCGACCGGCACCAATGTCACTACCACAGGTGTCTCGACGAACGGCTGGACAAAGGTCAGCTACAACGGCCGGACCGCCTACGTCTTCTCCACGTACCTCAAGGCCGCAGGAGCCACTGCCGCGGCGCCGGCCGCCACGGGTACGAGCAGGGCGGCCACGACGCTGGAGACCGTCAACGTACGGACCGGCCCCGGCCTCACCTACTCCGTCTGGACAGTCTTCCCCAAGGGCCACGCGACCACCGTGACGGGCGCGACCCAGAACGGCTATGCCCAGCTCACTGACGGCCACTGGATCTCCAGCGCCTGGATCAGTGTTGCCGCGGCCGCCACGACGACCTCGCCCGCCACCACGGCCGCTGCGGCCACCACAACCTCCACCGCCAACACGCTGACGTCCAAGACGTCCGGTCCGAAGTCGGCTTTGCCCGCCATCACCGGACAGGTTCGGGCGACGGCAGCGCTCATGATTCGTACGACCTCCGGAGCCGACTACATCAGCCTGGGCGACATCCCGGCGGGCACCGTGCTCAACGTCACCGGCGTCGTGACGAACGGCGTCGCGCAGATCGTCTACAACGGCGCGGTCCGATGGGTGAACGCGAACTACATCGTCCCAGTGACGGCAGCCGGCCCAGCGTCCAGCGCCGCAGCGGTGGCCCTGAGCTTCGCCCTCGCACAGGTCGGCAAGGCGTACGCGTGGGGCGGCAACGGACCGAATGCCTACGACTGCTCGGGCTTGACCACCGCCGCGTACAAGCAGGCTGGGATCTCGCTCCCGCGCACCTCGTCCGCTCAGTTCGGCGTCGGGACCGCAGTGAGCCTCGCGGATCTGCAGCCGGGCGACCTGGTTTTCTACTACTCCGACATCAGCCATGTCGCCATGTACATCGGGAACGGACGGATNNAGCGCTTCAGCCCCAGCCCCAGGCGTGCAGCTGCGCGTCGCTGATGCCGAAGTGGTGCGCGATCTCATGGGCGACCGTGATGGCGACTTCCTCGACCACTTGCTCGTACGTGTCGCACATCGCGAGTGCAGGCTTCCGGAAGATGTAGATCCGGTCTGGCAGCACACCGGAGTAGTGCGAGTCCCGTGCGGTCAGGGGGATACCCACGTACAGGCCGAGCAGCACCGGACCATCGGCCGGAGGGTCGTCCTCGATCAGCAGGACGGCGTTCTCGACCTTCGCGAGCAGGTTCGCGGGGACGCGCGCGATCGCCTGATCGACCAGGGCGTCGAAGTCCCTGGCGTCCATCTGCAGCGCCACGTCGTCAGGATAGCGAGGCCCGTTGGGCAGGCCGCGCCGTGCCCGAGTCGCCCCCAGCGAGCGGCTGTCCTAGACTGATCCCCGGCTCAGGCCTGTCCCCATCGTCTAGCGGCCCAGGACACCGCCCTTTCAAGGCGGTTGCGCCGGTTCGAATCCGGTTGGGGATGCGATGATCCCAAGTGGCGGCGGTCGCCGTCGGTTGGCTATAGTTCACGAGGCCCGCATGCCGGGTTGGCCGTCAAGGCCCCGTAGCGCAGTTGGTTAGCGCGCCGCCCTGTCACGGCGGAGGTCGCGGGTTCGAGTCCCGTCGGGGTCGCGTATTTCCCCGGGTACGTCGTCGAGGCGTACCCCTTTGGCCAGGTAGCTCAGCTGGTAGCAGCGTTCGCCTGAAAAGTGAAAGGTCGCCGGTTCGAGCCCGGCCCTGGCCACCAGACCCCGCTCCGGCGGGGTTTCGCTGTTTCTGGCAGGGTTCATGGCATGCCGGATCGGTTCACGAAACGTACCGCTCCGGGTGCTGCGCTGTACGAGGCTGCCGGGCTCACGTGGCTCGCGGGGGCGGTGGGTGGCGCGGAGGTCGTCGAGGTGATCGAGGCCGGTCAGCGCGAGCTCGTACTCCCCCGACTGGTCGCAGGGCGACCCGACGCTGAGGCGGCGGCGGAGTTCGGGCGGCGGCTCGCGCGGACCCATGACGCGGGCGCTGCTGCGTTCGGCGCGCCCCCGGAAGGGTGGGCCGGCGACGGCTGGATCGGTACGGAGCCGATGACGCTGCAGCCCTGCACCACCTGGGGCACGTTCTACGCCGAGCAGCGCTGCTGGGTCTATGCCGAAAGGGCGTACGCGCATGGAGGCCTCGACCGTGACGGGCTCGCGGTGGTCGAGAGGGCGTGTACGAGGATCGGCCAAGGGCTGTACGACGATGACGCCCCGCCCGCCCGTATCCATGGCGACCTGTGGTCGGGCAATGTTGTGGTGACCGCTGCCGGCTTCGTCCTCATCGATCCGGCGGCCCACGGCGGCCACCGGATCACCGACCTCGCGATGCTCGCCCTCTTCGGTGCCCCGTACCTCGAGGTCATCCATGCCGCGTACGAGTCGGCGGCGCGCTGGTTGCCCCCGCGCTGGCGCGATCTCATCAGCCTCCACCAGCTCCACCCGCTGCTGGTCCACGCCGCCCTCTTCGGAGGCTCCTACGGCCCCCAGGCGGTCGCAGCCGCCAGAACCCTCCTCTGACAGTTGAGGAGAGGAGATATCCGCGCAAGGAGAGGAGATATCNNAGGTCCTCTCCTCGCGCGGATAGGTCCTCTCCCCTCGGTCAGCGGAGGTAGGCGGACTCCCAGCGGCGGATCTCGTCGGCGAAGCTCTCCCGTACAACCCGTGTGGACAGGACGATGTCGTGGATGGCGCCCTCGAGCCGTACGAGCGTCACATGGCGGCCCAGGCGATGGGCCTTCGCGGCGAGGCGGGACACGTCGAGGACGCTGTCGACTCCGAGGAGCTCGTCGGACCAGCTCCGACGGAAATCGCTCCTGGCCGACGTCACCATGAGGATCGGGCAGTCGATCTCGAGACCAGCGGACACCTTGTCGTGTCCGGCCATGACCGCCGTGAGCCAGGCAGACCTCGTGGGCTGGGACGGGTTGCGCTTGAGCTCCGGGTCGTACGTCCACGTACCATCGCGCAGCATGTCGAGCGTGCGCGCGTAGAAGCCGTTGTCGGGCAGCGGCAGGACGAACGTGGCCGCACGCGTCGCCACGCTCCGGACGATCCGGGGCATCAGCGCGCGGATCAGCGCCGATCCCTGCAGGTCGATCCACGGCGAGTTGAGAACGAGGCCCTTGAGCACCCCGGGATGGCGATCGGCCCAGAGCGCCGCGGTCAGACCGCCTGTCGAATGCGCGTACAGCACGACGCCCTCGTGGTGCTCGGAGACCCGCTCGAAAGCCGCGTCGATCTCGAGGTCGTACTCGCTGAGATCCTCGATGTAGCCGCCCATCATCCCGGCGCGCAGGCTTCGCCCGTAGCGTCGCAGGTCGAGGGCGTAGAAGTCGTAGCCGAGGTCGTCCCACCAGTCGGCGACGTGGGTCTGGAAGAAGTAGTCGTTCCAGCCATGGATGTACAGGACGGCACGCGCGTGGTGGCGCGTGTTCCGGCGTACCAGCGTGGCGACGAGCTCGTCGTCCCCGACCTCGGGGTCGATCTCCTCGGGGTGGCGCCGAACGCCGACAAGCTCCATGTCCCGGGCCTGGTACCCGGCCAGCAGATCGTCGTCGCGCCAGGGGTGCCACACGACGTGGGGCGGCTCGGGCGCCTCGACAACCTCTACAGCAGGAGCAGGTGGCAAGACCTCAGGAGGTACGAGCTCAGAACGCGGCGTCACGAGGACACGTGTGCGTGACTAGCCCGAACGGCGAAGCGGCCAGGACTCGTCGTCTTCCTCGTCGTCGTCGGCGAGTTCGTCGGCATCATCGTCATAGACCTCGGCGAGATCGGCGTACTGATCAGGGATCTCGTCCGACGGACTGCGAAGCTCACGCTCCAGCGATGAGAAATCCGTGGATACCGACCTGTACTTCAGTTCTCTGGCGACTTTCGTTTGCTTCGCCTTCGCACGGCCGCGCCCCATAGAGCCAGCCCCCTCGCCTGTGATCGCTCGCGGAGTGGCCGCGGCACATTGTTGTCAGTTCGTGGGCCCAAGGTTACCGGAGCGCAACCGATCCACCAACCATATGAGCAGGCAGGTTCAGCGCGGCGCAGCGGCCCCCAGGATCAGGCCTGGTGGACCCCGTCGAGACGTACGGATCCGTCGCCGAAATGGATCTCGCCGCACACCCACGAGGCGATCCCACGGTCGGTCAGGATGCGCTGCGCAGCGTCCACGGAGGTCTGCGGCAGAACCATCGCCATGCCCACGCCCATGTTGAGCGTGGCCT
>PMLO01000065.1:13852-31556 GCA_003158895.1 Propionibacteriaceae bacterium | reverse complement strand
GCCCTCAGACTTCGACATGTTCAGCGAGACATCAATTCAAGATCACGACTGCGACATCCTCGTGAGACTTCTGACCCTTCGACACAAGACTGGTCAGCGGGTCACGACCCTGACCGTCAAACCATGCCGCAGGGGCGGCCCGGACGGCATCGGAAAGCGCTCCTCCCCCACGACGGCTCCCACCGCGCCGATTTTCCGGCGGCAGGGTCGGCGCGTCCACACGAGTGCGCACACAGAGCAGCGAGAGCGGACGTTCCGCGCAGATAACTCACAACTGCCCAGGGAGCCTCAGCTTCGCTCGTGCGGGGAAGTCCGCATCGAACGCAGCGACCGCAGGCTCATCGACTTCGAGCACTTCGCTCTCTACGAGCCGACCGTGGACACCGGTGATCCCGTTGGGTTGCAACTCGAGGCCCATGAAGGCCGGGAAGTTGTCACCTTGAGCGGTCGTGACATGCCAGCGGACGGCATCCTCGAATCCGAACCTTCCATAGAAGGCTGGATCCCCGTACAGAAATGCTCCGAGCTCACCATCGGAACGAGCCCGGGATAGCGACTCGCTCATGAGGCGAGACCCGACTCCCTTTCCTTGGAGGGTTGGCCGGACACCCAGCGGCCCGATCGCGATGACCGGAGTACCAGCAGATGTGGAGCCCTTGATGTGCGCTGTCGTGCTCATCAGGCAGCCAGCGACGCGGCCCTCGACAATGGCAACAAGTGACTGGCGGAGGTCAGGGTGGCCGCTCAGGGATTTGTGCCAGATCCAGTGCTCGAAGCAGCCGGGCCGATAGACATTCCAGAACGCGTCTCGAATGATCTCCTCACACTCGCGCAGATCGCCCGGCTCGCTGCCGCGCACTGTGATGCTGGTCTGACCCACGCCCCAACGGTCGCACAATCCGGGGTTGCGTCGCCGCGAATATCCCGAGAGGTCCACAAGTCACTCGTCTCTTGGGAGTGCCGACCGCCCTGGCCTTGGCAAGAGTGGGCGGTGTCCTGGGGTGTTCACCCTGGACCGCCGAAGCAGCGGCCACGCTGAGAGATCGCTGTTTTCGCTGCTCAGAGCTCCCGACCAGGCCCGGATTCGCCCGTTCCGCTCACCTCGGCAGCGAAAACGACGATCGAGCACTGCCGACGACGGGCAAAGGGCTTCCGGACCGCGCGACACACCGTACGAACCGCCACACCGGCCCCAAATGCCTGTCCGCACCTCGGCCTACGACGACCACCGCACCTAGGTATGACGCCGCGACGGGGGCCGCCACCGAATCGCTCCCACTGACGGCGGTCGCAGACGAGCCGGCCAGGGTTCCTCCGCATGCGCCGAGAAATCTCACGGGGTCTATCACTTTCGGGCATCAACCGCACAGAGCGAACCCTTGAGATTCGTCTCAAGCGGCGTGTCAACCGACAAGCAGCAGCAACAACAACTGTCAGGAGTAGCGCCCCCACGACGGCGATGCTGCTGTGGCCGTGCGGCCATGGCTGCTGAGACGTTGACAGGTGGGGTGATGTGGCCCTCGACATCGGTCTGGTTCTACCCTGACGCATGACCATCGATCAGGTCGTCGCCGCTCTGACCGCTGACGGCTACAGCCGCGACAGGATCCAAACCGTCATGGATGCGCTCGCCGAGGCGGACTGGCGCGACGAGGACGAGGACTGGAGCCAGAAGGATCTCAGCACCCTCCGTACACAGCTCGGCACGCCTGCCACCGACTCCCCGGACAAGCAACTCGCCGACGCACAGGACAACAGCCCCGCCGATGGACGGAACCCGCAGTCGGACGTCGAAGTGTGGGCTGCCGACCTGGCCCGAGTCCTTGACCGGACGACCGGCGGCAAGGCCCCGCTCAATCCGAACCAGATCCGGCGGGTCGCCGACCATCTGCTTCGTTGGAGCAGCGGACCATGGGATCCAGAGACGGACAACCCTCGCATCGAGGGCAGCTCGTACGTCCCGGACTTCTCCGTCACCCGTTGGGCCGACGGCCTCGACGAGGCGATCCGGGTGGGAACGAACGGCTCCATCGAGCTGTCCCGTGTCGAGCTACAGGTCGCTGCGAACCTCCTCCTTCACGCACGGGAGGATGACTGGGTTCCGCAGGCTGCCCTGCTCCGCACCGAGCACCAACCGGTGCCGGACGAAGCGCCGTAGACCGAGCATCCGCGAGGTCGCGTACGCGTCGTCGGCGCCGCCATGCCCCCAACCACCACTCCTTCTCGTAGCGCAGCAGTGGGAGCGAGCAGACGCGGTGTCTGGCTGTTCGCTCGGGACATAGGCAGGTGATCAAAATGGTGGCGTGGTCCGAACCAACGCTTGGGGACGGGCTCAAGGACCACACCAACATCTGAACCTTACGTGAACTACCTCGGCTCTGCACACCGGGGTGCCCTTCGCGACAGTTGCCGGAAAGCCCCCGCAGTTGTCCAGGCTGCTTCTCGCCCCTGTTACCACTGCCACACCCCATCGCTGTCCCCCTCCCTTTGTCAGGAGATGAGCGTCCTCCCGACCGGGTGACGGCCACTGGTGGCCAGAATGGCTGGAAGGCCGAATATGACTCGACAGAGGTACCCACGAACGCTGCGTCGCACCTAGCGGGGCCACCCTCCCAAGCCTGGGGTCTGGCATCCGACATCAGTCCGGCTCTACGTTGGGCCATGACCACCGACCAGGTCGTCGCCGCGCTAGCCGCTGAGGGCTACGACCGCGACCGCATCCGGGACGTGATCGACTCGTTCGCCGGCATCCACTGGCGCCAAGGCGACGAGTGGAACGACCAGGAGGTCGGCGCTCTTCGCAGGCAGCTCGGCACACCCGAGAACGGACCAGACCTGAGCTTCGACCTTGACGCGTGGGCCGCGGACCTTGGCTACATCATCTGGCGATCGACCGGCGGCAGAACCACGCTCGGCATCGACCAGCTGCACGCGATCGCCCGTGAGCTGCTGCACCACAGCGATGACGCCGACTGGCTGCCTGAAGCGACGAAGGCGTGGCTCAACGAACACGGCGCTGTGCCCGACCTGTACGACCCAGACTTCACCGTCGGCCTGTGGACCCTCGACCTCGGCGAGGCGATCCGGCGGAGCACCGGAGGTGAGCTCCAGCTGAGTCACGCAGAGCTTCAGGTTGCGGCGAACCTGCTGCTGCATGCATGCGAAGGTGGCTGGATTCCGCAAGCCGCCCGGATCCGCCGAGAGTATGAGCCCGGATCCCGCACGTACTGAGATCGGCGTGCGAGACGATGTCGGGCCGGAACTCAACCATCACGCACGATGCAGCCTGATCACGGGTCGAGAGGTCACTTCGCGACAGGACATGCCGTACGTACTGGGCGTGTCGTGACCCCTCGACTGGTCTGCGTCGGGACCGTCTACCGAATAGTCGAGACCGTCTAGACAGACGTCAAGGCGTCCGCCAGCGCGTCGACGACTTGGTGGATCTCGTCCTCGGTCGTGACCAGCGGCGGAGCGAGGCGCAAGGTTTGGCCGTGGGTGTCCTTGGCGAGTACGCCGCGGGCGACTAGGCGCTCGCAGACCGCGCGGCCACTCCCCTGCTCCGGTGCGATGTCGATGCCGGCCCACAGGCCCGCGCCGCGAACCGCCGTGACGCCGTGCCCGACGAGTTCGTCGAGCCGCCCGTGCAGAACCTCGCCGAGTCGACGGGCTCGCGCCTGGTACTCACCGGTTTCGAGAAGCCCCACCACAGCATGGCCGATGGCGGCACCCAGCGGGTTGCCGCCGAACGTCGAGCCGTGCTCGCCCGGCTTGATCACGCCGATGACATCGTCGCGTCCAACGACCGCCGACACCGGCAGAATCCCGCCGCCGAGAGCCTTCCCCAGCGTGATGAGATCCGGTTGGACGCCGACGCGCTCGGTCTCCAGGGTCGCCCCCGTACGTCCCAAGCCCGACTGGATCTCATCGGCGATGAACAGCACGTTCGCGGCCGCCGTCAGACGGCGTACCTCGGCGAGGTAGCCCGCCGGCGGCACGATGATCCCGGCCTCGCCCTGGATGGGCTCGATCAGCACCGCGACGGTGTCGTCGTCCAACGCCGCAGCCAGCGCGGCCGCGTCACCGTACGGGACGGTGACGAAGCCCGGTCCGTACGGTCCGAAGTCGTTGCGGGCCTGTGGGTCGTCGCTGAACGAGACGATCGTCGTGGTGCGGCCGTGGAAGCTGCCGGACGCGACGATGATCTTCGCCCGATCCGCTCGTACGCCCTTGACCCGGTAACCCCACGCACGGGAGATCTTGATCGCGGTCTCGACGGCCTCGGCCCCGGTGTTCATGGGCAGTACGCGCTCGGTACCGGTCAGCGCGGCCAGGTCCTCCATGAACGGACCGAGCCGGTCGTTGTGGAACGCACGGCTCGTGAGCGTGAGCCGGTCCAGCTGCGCGTGCGCCGCGGCGACGAGGAGCGGGTGTCGATGACCGAAGTTCAACGCCGAGTAGCCGGCAAGGCAGTCCAGGTAGCGACGCCCTTCGACATCAACGACCCAGACGCCGGAGGCCGACGCCGCGACCACCGGCAGCGGGTGGTAGTTGTGGGCGCCCCAGCGGTCGTCGAGTGCGATGTAGTCCGCCGATGTCCGAGGCCCGCTCTGGGCCGCCATGGTCACCATCTCAGCTCCAATGTGCAGCACTTCACACCTCCGCCTCCGAGCAGCAGCTCGGACAGGTCCACTCCATGCGGAACATATCCCTTGCTCTCCAGGTCGCGGGCGAAAGTCTCCGCCTTGCTCGCGATCACGACGTTGCGGCCATCGCTGAAAGAGTTCAAGCCGAGCACAGCGGCGTCACGATCGGTCGCGAGGACCGCGTCCGGAAAGCGATGCTCGAGGATCGCCCGGCTGGCGTCGTCGAAGGCGCGAGGAAGGTACGCGACCGAGGCCGGGCCGCCCTTGTCGTCGAGGACCGCGAACGCGGTGTCGAGGTGGTAGAAGCTCGGGTCGACCAGGCGCAACGTGACGACCTCACGGTCGTAGATCCGCGCCAGCTCGACGTGGCTGCCCGCGTCGCTGCGGAAGCCCGTCCCCGCGAAGATCGTCTCCCCCACCTTGAGGAAGTCGCCCTCGCCCTCGTTCACCGACACCGGCTCCACGACGCGAAGCCCCCGCGCCGCGAACCACTCCGAGTACGCCGGGCCCTCGGGACCCCGCTCTGCATAGTGGAACCTTGCGCCGTACGCGATGCCGTCGAGCACGAAGCCACCGTTCGCCGCGTACACCATGTCGGGCAGACCGACGATCGGCTCGATCAGCTCCACGTGGAAGCCGAGCCGCTGGTACGTGTCGTACAGGCTCTGCCACTGCCGCAGCGCCACACCCGTGTCGGTGGGGTTCGCGGGCTCCATCCAGGGATTGATGCGGTAGCTCACCGTGAAGTGCTCGGGACGGCACATCAATACCGTCTTGGGCGTCGCCACGCGCTCCTCGAGCGCCTCGACCTCGGTGTCCAGCAGGGTCTCTCGATCTTCAACCACCGTCATAGGGCCATCATGGCAAGGGAATCGTGACGAATCATGCCGAGCCACGCGCGATTCCTGCGCAATCAGGGCGCAGGCCGCTGGTTCATTGCGTACGCTGATTGGCATGGACCAGACCGACCGCGCCATCCTCGATGCCTTGAGGGCCAATGCCCGCGCCAGTTACGCCGACATCGGAGCCCAGGTTGCCCTTTCGGCCTCCGCCGCCAAACGCCGCGTCGATCGGCTCGTCGAGGACGGCACCATCCAGGGCTTCACGATCCAGGTGGACCCGGCACTGGACGGGATGGGGACCGAGGCGTACGTGGAACTCTTCTGTCGCGGGACCGTCGCGCCGCACGATCTGAAGCGGATCCTGTCGGCAGTGCCCGAGGTGGTCGACGCCGCCACGGTGACGGGCGAGGCCGACGCGATCGTGCGCATCAGGTCCCGCGACGTCGCCTCGCTCGAGGTGGCCCTGGAGAGCATCCGTGCGGCCACGACGGTCGACCACACCCGCTCCGCCCTCGTACTCAGCCAGCTCGTGAGGCGCACTGTCAACTGATCGATCTCGCCCCCGTCCGGTGCCTCGATCTCCCGACGTAAGGTGAGTCATGGCTAAAGAATCGGTATGGGTCCAGTCGTTCAAGGAGGCAGCGTTCGCGACAGCGGCGTGCGCGGTGGCGGGGTCGGTTCTGACCAACCCGCAGAGCGCCTGGTACACCAGCCTTCGCAAGCCCTGGTTCCAGCCGCCGGGTGTCGCGTTCCCCGTGGTGTGGACCCTTCTGTACGGCTCCACGGCGCTCGGCGCCGCGGGCACGATGACGAAGCTCCGCGAGCAGGGCCGCACGTCCGAGGCCGACTCCTTCCGTACCGCGCACCGCATCAACCTCGCGCTCAACGCCGGCTGGAGCGGTGCGTTCTTCCGCAGCCACAGCCTCGGCTTCGCGACGGTGTGGGCGGCGATCCTCGCAGCCAGCTCCGCCGATCTCGCCCGGCGCGCCAGGGACGTGAGCTCCACCGATGCGGCACCGTTCATGGCGTACGCGGTGTGGTGCTCCTTCGCGACCGTGCTCTCCGGATCTGTGGCGGCCCTGAACCGCAAGGCCTAGCCAGCGCGAGGACCGAAACGGCTACTTGTCCTTGACGGCCGTGAGCGTGAACGTGGCCGGAAGCCGCTCGGGGCGCTCGGTGAGCCGGTACTCCCCCGTCCCCGGATCGCACGTCATCGCACCCTGGAACGGCTCGAACGGAACGCTGTCGTGCTCGACGAGGCTGGTCAGCCGCAGCCCTGAGTCGAGTACGGCGGAGACGATCTCGCCGATGCTGTGGTTCCGTTCGACAGAGCGCGGCGAGCTGACTGCCTCCGAGCCGACGTACGTGACCTCGTCGTTCCATTCGAGGGGCGCAGGCTGCTCCCAGTACGGCAGCTCGAGCGCGATCGTCACGTCACCCGGGCCGCTGATCCACGACTGCTGCGCCCGATCAGGATGCTCGTCGGCCACGGTCATGGCCAGGGATGCGTTGAGGACCGGATGCATGTCGCGGATGAAGAGTCGTCCACCCGGTCGCAGCAGCTCAGCGACCGTCCGCGCCCAGCGGGCGATGTCGGGCAACCAGCAGATCGCACCGATGCCGGTGTACACGAGGTCGTACGTGTGGTGGTCGAGCGCGTCTGGCGCCGAGTACACGTCGGACTGTACGTAGGTGATGTCCGCCCCGACTGCAGCCGCCAGCTGTCGCGCGTGGTCGATCGAGGCACCGGACAGGTCGACGCCGGTCATCCGGGCGCCGAGCCGATGAAGACTCAGCGTGTCCGTACCGATGTGGCATTGGAGGTGAACCGCGTCCACGCCGGCGACGTCCCCCAGTCGTGGCAAGTCGAACCTCACGACGTCGCTGATCACGTCCGGGTCGTCGAGGTACCTTTCGAGTCCGTACGCCCTCGCGTGCAGCGGCGCACGACTGTCCCAGTTGGCCTGGTTGATCTCGAGATAGCTGTCTTCCACGGGCCGGAGCCTAGTGTCCGAGGGTCACTTCCGTGGGTGGCCGGCCTTCTGGTACATGTCGTCGACCAGCTGCGAGAACCGGCGCTCGACCTCTTTGCGCTTCACCTTCAGCGTCGGGGTCAGCAGGCCGTTCTCCAGCGTGAAGTCCTCGATGAGGAGCCGCAGGTCGCGGATCTGCTCGTACCCGGCCAGCTTCGTCGTGAGCGCCTCCACGCGCCGTCGCAGCTCAGCGAGCACCTCCGGGTGGCCCAGAAGCTCGTCGCGGTGCGACCAGGTCAGATGCAGCTGCCGACCGACGTTCTCGAGGTGCGGAAGGGACGGGGCGACGAGCAACGTGAGGTACGGGCGGTTGTCGCCCAGCAGGAGCGTGTGCTCGAACAGCGGATCCGACGCCAGGAGCCCTTCGATCGAGGACGGTGCGATGTTCTTGCCGTTGCTCGTGACGATGAGGTCCTTGATGCGGTCGGTGATCGTGAGGTAGCCGTCGGCATCAAGATGGCCCACATCCCCCGTGTGCAGCCAGCCGTCCACCAGCGCTGCCGCTGTGTCCTCGTGCTTGTTCCAGTAGCCCATCATGAGGTTCGGCCCGCGGTACCAGATCTCGTCCTCGTCCCCGAGCCGCACCTCGCCGCCATCGACCACGCGCCCGACGGTGCCGAACCGATGCATGGTGGCCGACGGGAAGCTGACGAGCGGTGACGTCTCCGTCAGCCCGTACCCCTGGAGGACCACCAGTCCGCACGCGAAGAAGAACTCCTCGACGTCGCGGCGCAGCGGGGCGCCACCGCAGGCCAGGACCTTCTTCGGGCCGCCCATCGCGTCGCGGACGCTGCGCAGCACGAGCTTGTCGGCGACGAAGAACCGCAGGTGCAGGTACGGATCGGGCGTGCGCCCCTGGTCGAGCTCCGTGTGGTAGTCGTGGCCGACTCGGAGCGCCCAGGCCATGATGCGCTGCTTGACCTTCGATTCCGCCACCTTGTCGTGAGCCGCGAGGTAGACCTTCTCGAACAGCCGCGGGACGCTGACCATGAGGGTCGGCCGAGCACGAATCATCGATTCCGGCACCGTCCGTGGGTCTGGGACGTAGGTGTTGAGCGAGCCGTTGTCGAGCACCTCGTAGGTCCAGGCGCGCTCCAGGGCGTGGCTCAACGGCAGGAAGCACAGCGAGACATCGTCCGGGGTGATGTCGAAGTAGTCGTTGAGGACGTTGACCTGATGGGTGAAGCCGCGGTGCGTGAGCATCACGCCCTTGGGATCGCCCGTCGTGCCGGACGTGTAGATGATCGTCGCCAGGTCGTCCGCTGTGGCGGCCTCGAGCCGTACATCAACCGCCGAGGTGTCGCTAGGCGCCGCCGCGAGCTCCGCGGCCAGCGTTGTTGCTCCCTCCGGCACGGACAGCGCCTCGAAGCTCACCACGCGCTCCAGCGCCGGAAGCTCGGCCCGGACTTCGGAGACCTTCGCCAGCTCCTCATTGCCACCGACGAAGACCATGCGACACCCGGCGTCGCCGAGGATGTGGCGCGCCTGGGGCGCGGTGCTGGTGTCGTACAGCGGGACGGAGACGAGGCCGGCCGACGCGCAGGCCAGGTCCGTGAGCGTCCACTCGGGAAGGTTGGGCGCGAAGATCGCGACGCGGTCGCCGGGTTCCAGCCCCAGCTCGATCAGTCGCGCCGCGAGGCGACGCACGTCCGCCGCAAGCTCCGCATACGTTCGTACCGCCCAGCCCTCCCCCGCCGCGACGCGGGTTGCTGGGCGTCCAGCGTGACGGGAGGCCGATCCGACGAACCTGACGGCGAGATGTCCTGCGTCCATGGCGGTTCCTATTTCGTCCGTGATCTCTCCAACTTACCGCACCGTAGGTTAGGCGGTCCGGCGAAACGGGACGGGCTGGATGTCCGTTCACTCATGCGTCGACCGGGGCCGGTGTCAGCGGGCAGGGGGTGCCGCGCGTAGTTTTGTTTAGGTTCGATGCTTGGCAGAGCAGGCGATACCCCCTAGGGTATGGATGCGCGGCAGCGGTGCCGCAGTGAAGGAACCTACTTATGGCGAAAATCGTGGTCCTCGGGGCCGGAGTATCAGGGCACACTGCTGCCCTTCACCTCAAGCGGCTCCTCGGGTCGAAGCACAGCATCACCGTCGTCACTCCCAACTCGAAGTGGAACTGGATTCCCTCGAACATCTGGGTCGGCGTCGGCGAGATGGACAAGAAGCACGTCGTCTTCCCGCTCGCGCCGGTCTACCAGCGCAAGCGGATCGACTTCCGCCAGGCCAAAGGCGTGGCGATCTGGCCGTACGGGGACTCTGACGATCCTCAGGGTGCCGTCGACATCGAGTACACGCTGCCCGAGAAGGCCGGCACCACCGAGCGTCTGCGCTACGACTACCTCATCAACGCCACGGGTCCGAAGCTTCGCTTCGAGGCGACGCCGGGTCTGGGTCCGGACGGGCACACCGTCTCTGTCTGCACCGCCGACCACGCGGTCGAGGCCAACGAGAAGCTGCAAAAGGTCATCGCGACGCTGAAGGCGGGCACCCCGCAGACGCTGGTCATCGGGACGGGTCATGGGACCTGTACGTGCGAAGGCGCGGCGTTCGAGTACGTCTTCAACGTCGACCACGAGCTCCGTCAGGCAGGCGTCCGCGATCTGGCCCGTGTCGTCTACCTCACGAACGAGGCGGAGCTGGGCGACTTCGGAGTCGACGGCATGATCTTCGACCAGCAGGGATTCCAGACGACGAGCGAGCTGTGGACCGGTTCCCTGTTCCGTGAGCGTGGCGTCGAGGCGATACTCGGCTCGCACGTCTTCCAGATCGACGAGGGCGTCATCCACTACGAGACCCTCGACGGTTCCAAGCACACGCTCGACTTCGACTTCGGCATGCTGATCCCGCCGTTCGGCGGCCAGCCGCTCAAGGCGTACGACCGAGAAGGTGCCGACATCACGGCCGACATGTTCGCCCCCAGCGGCTTCATGAAGGTCGATGCCGACTACACGGCGAAGCCGTACGAGGAGTGGAGGGCNNATCACCCCGTCTCCGCCCCGTACGGGCATGCCGTCGGGTGTCATGGGCAAGACGGCCGCGCTGACCATCGCAGACCGGTTGAAGCATGGCGCCAGCCACCCCGCGCACACCGCGTCGATGGCACACATGGGTGCCGCGTGCGTGGCGTCCGCCGGTACGGGCCTCACCAAGGGTTCCGCTGCTGCTATGACGATGCTTCCGGTGGTGCCGGACTACGTCCGTTACCCCACCGGCCGTGACGCCCGGGAGACCCAGGGCGAGCTCGGCCTGCACGGTCACTGGGTGAAGCTCATGCTCCACTACCTGTTCCTCTACAAGGCCAAGGCCCTCCCGGGCTGGCAGCTGATTCCGGAGTGATGATGTCCGAGACACCCGCCACATCCACAGTCGCCGACCTGTCGAGGTCACCGCTGCCGACGAAGAAGACCCTGGATCGACGCCAGAACGTCTTCATCCAGTTCATCCGGTTCGTACGCTTCGACCTGCGCATCATGCGCATGGTGTCCAAGGCTCACCACTGATCCACGCGTCCTGAGCCGGTCCGGTGGGGAGCCACCGGACCGTGTCAGGGGAGACCGGCGAGGCGGCCGAGGCCGGCTGCGATCGCTCCGACGAGGACGACCACCAGGTACGGCGCTTTGAGCCACAGGGCGATCGCGGCTGCCCCCAGGGCGAGCAGGCGCGAGTCGAGCACGATCGACTGTCCTTTGCCGACCGTGTTGAGGACCGTCAGCGACGCGAGAAGGCCGACCGTCAGCCCGGTCGCGAGTCGGACCACCACAGGGCGATCGAGGAGCTTGCGCGGCAGAAGGTAGCCGGAGAGCTTGATCGCGTACGCCGCGGCAGCGGCCACCAGCACCCAGAACCACAGGCTCATGGTCGTACCGCTCGTCGTTGCTGCCAGGTCCACCAGAGAGCCGTCGCACCGGCGGCGACGAGCACCGGGATCCCCGGAGGCACCATCGGGAGCACCATGACGGTGACCAGCGCGGACACGATGGCGAGCGCGACCGGGTCCCGTCCTTGGAGGCGCGGCCACAGCAGCCCGAGGAACGCGGCCACCGCGGCGCCGTCCAGGCCCCAGCGCCTGGGGTCTCCGATTGCGTCGCCGGCCAGCGCACCCACCAGCGTCGAGGCGTTCCACAGGATGTAGATGCCGATGCCGGCGGTCCAGAAGCCTCGTACACGCTCGTCACGCTCCGTCTGTGCCGTCGCGGTGGCGGTCGACTCATCGATCGTGAGCTGCGCCATGAGCGGTACGAGACGGCCAGGCGGCTCGATGAGCGTCTTCAGCGACAGCGCGTACACACCGTTGCGGACGCCCAGGAGCGTGGCGGCCGCCCATGCCGCGGCACCCGTCCCGCCGCCACCGATGACGCCGATGAACGCGAACTGCGAGCCTCCCGTGAACATCAGCAGGCTCAGTGCGCAGGTCTGCAGCACGGACAGGCCCGATCCGGTCGAGAGCGCGCCGAACGACACCCCGTACACCCCGACCGCCGCAGCGATCGACAGACCCATCCTGGTCGCGGGCGTGAGCCTGGCCGTCAAGGAAGGGTCTCCGGAGACACGTCCGCGGCCTGGCCCTCGCCGAGCTTGACGACGATCACTCCCGCGATCAGTACGAGACCGCCCAGGAGCTGTACGGGACGAGGCAGCTCGCCGAGCAGCAACCACGCGAACACCAGGGCGAACAGCACTTCGGTCAGGGCGACGAACGAGGCGAGCCGGGACCCCAGCCGTCGGCTGGCAGCGATGCCGCTGGCGTACGCGATCGCCGCGGTCAGTACGCCCAGCGCGAGCACGTCGACCCACCACGGCACCATGCGTCCACCGAGAGCCACCGATGCCGACCGGAAGGTCATGGGGATGAGACCCACAACACCTCCGACGGCCAGACCTACAGCCCCGACCACCATGCCGCCGCCGGCCAGTGCGATCGGCGGAAGCCCATCTGCGTCATGGGCGCCGAGCACGAAGTACGTGGCGGCGCCGATCATGCCGACCAGTGCCCAGATGGCCCCCACGAGATCGACCGCCTGGCCGCTCACGATGTCGAGGACGAGGAGGAGACC
This sequence comes from Propionibacteriaceae bacterium, assembly GCA_003158895.1. Classification (GTDB taxonomy): domain Bacteria; phylum Actinomycetota; class Actinomycetes; order Propionibacteriales; family Propionibacteriaceae; genus Fen-668. Next base: position 18,975 of record PMLO01000065.1, on the reverse strand, counting down.
GGCCAGCGCGACGGCCGCACCAATGACGGTCAGACGACTGGGACGGTGCCCATGGCGTACCCAGAGCCAACCGATGATCACGAGCGGCGCGGTGTACTCGAGCAGCAGCGCGATCCCCACAGGCAGTCTCGCGACCGCCTGGAAGAAGCAGAACTGGGTCCCGGCAACGGGCACCAGACCGAACGCGACCAGGAGCCAGGCGTGACGCCTCAGCGCTCCCCAGTTCCCCCGAAGTCGCATCACCGTCGGGATCACCAGGACCAGTGCGGCCACGGTGACGCGAAGCAGAACGGCAGCGCCCGCGGTCCATCCCGTCTCGAGCAGGCCCTTCCCCAGCACGCCCGAGAGTCCGAAGGACGAGGCACTGAGCAGTGCGAATCCCAGACCGCCGATCCCGGCCCGACGGACCACCACGTGGGGGTCGGTCGTCACGTCGTCGGTTGTCGGCACGCACGTGAGGTTACTGCGCGGCGATGGTCGCCCTGCCACCCATTCCACGGAACGCACAGCAGGCCTCAGGTCAGGCTCATCTCCCTCACTCGGGCCACACAGTCGCGGCCGGTCGTATGGGGATGTGGAGACTGGACGAAAGTCAGCAGTGGGTATCCGCCGACTCCCGTTCGCCCTACTGGCCGGTGCGCTCGCACTGGTCGTCGCTGCCACCTTCTGGCTGGCCACTGCCTCGGGCGAAACGCGCATCGCCACACCTGCCGGCGCCGCTACCAGTGCCGTATCAAGTTCCCCTCAGTCGACCGCCACGCAGACCGCCGCGTCGACCCCGTCGGCGTCGAGCTCCGCGGCCGTGACACTGACGCCCGTCGCGACCCCGACGTCCCCCACCACGCTGGCACTGTCGCTGGCGGCGCTCGGAGTCTCGGGAACAGTCTCCGTGGCCGTGTACGACCTCGACGACAGCGACCAGCTCACAGCCGGCGGGGGCTCGTACGAGACAGCGAGCATCGTGAAGGTCGACATCCTCGTCTCCCTGCTCGTCCAGCGGAACGGCTCCCTCACCACGTCGCAGAAGTCGCTGGCGAGGTCGATGATCACGATCTCCGACAACGACGCAGCGACCACGCTGTTCCAAGCAGTCGGTAGCACCACGGGGCTGAACAGGACGAACCGAACGCTCGGGCTCATCGAGACGTCGGCGGGCACGAACGGCAACTGGGGCCTCACGCGCACCACCGCAGCCGATCAGATCCGCCTGCTCAAACTCATCTTCTTGCCCAACAACACCCTCAGCGACGCGTCACGGGCGTACGTATCATCCCTGATGTCGTCGGTGTCCGAGGCTCAGGACTGGGGCGTTACAGCCGCCGCCGACGCTGAGGAGACCTCGGCGGTGAAGAACGGCTGGTTGCAGAGAAGCACGACCGGTCTGTGGGATGTGACGAGCATCGGCTGCGTAGAGGCGAAGGGGCATCACCTCCTCGTCGCCGTCCTCGTCACGTCGGCGAAGTCTGAGGGTGTCGGGATCTCCACGATCGAGAAGGCGGCATCGGCAGGCGTTGCACGGGTCATCACTGCCTGAGGGCGCCTAGGCTTGAGGTGTGAGACTCGCGGTCGTACCAGCCATGGTGATCGTCGCACTGCTCTCCGCCTGCGGCCCGGGACAGTCCGCCACGCCCGAGCCTCAGGTCCCAGCGGCGACGGCCGTCTCTCCGGCCCCCTCGCCCAAGGTCCCCACGTCTGGTACGACTGTCCCCATGACCGCACCCACGGGTATCCCGGCCACGCACTGGGCCGCACTGCTCGGCGACCTGGCGAACAGAGGCGTCTCCACAGACGGCCTCGAGGTCGTGACAGCGCGTGCTGTGACGTGGCCCAACGGCGCCCTCGGGTGCCCCAAGCCCGGGATGGCGTACACGCAGATGGTCACCGACGGCTACCAGGTCGTCGTCACAGTCGACGGGAAGACCTACGACTACCGCTACGGGACCACCGCGACCCCTCGCCTGTGCGAGCTCTGAGCGTCGCACTCCCCCGGACCCGACAGGGCCCCAGTGATAGCGTGAGCCCGCAAGAGCAGTTCCCCTGCGGGGAAGCCGGTCAGAGCCCGGCGCTGACCCGCAGCCGTGTGTGACCAATCGTCACGAGCCGGAATGCCGTAGGGGAGTCGAACTTTCTGTCGAGGACTACAGACCTGGTGCATCGGCGGCTGATCGGATTCGGCCACCACCACTGGACTGGGAGAGGCTTTCCGTATGAGGGCTGTTCGCCCCGCGGCAATGGCATTCATCTCCCTCGTCATTCTGATGATCCTCATGTCGCCGCGCCCCGCGCTGGCAAGCGGCCCGCAGGTCCCGTCCACCCCCGCGACCGCCCCTCCACGTGCGACCTCGCTCCCCGGAGCGGAGGACGCCGCACAGTCCCAGATCGACGACATCCTCACCTCGGCGGCCATCGTCCTGGTGAGCGGCGTCGCAGGCATCACAGTCCTGATGTGGAGACGGCCGTGAGCGTCAGCGTCTCCTCCGTACGGTCCGGCTGGGTACGGCATCGGCTGCCACGGTCGCTGCACCCGGTCGCCTGGTGGCTCTGGGCGCTCGGCATCATGACGACCGCGAGCCTCACGACGAACCCGCTCATCGAAGGGCTCCTGCTGGCGGCGACAACGTTCGTCGTGGTCTCGCGCCGCGATGACGGCCCATGGGCAAGGTCGTTCCGCCTCTATGCCGTCCTCGGCGCTGCCGTGTTCGCCCTCCGGATCGTCTACCGGATCATCTTCGGCGGCGGCGATGGGGACCATGTGCTGTTCACGCTGCCGCGGATCCCGCTCCCCGCGATCGTCGCAGGGGTGCGCCTGCTGGGGCCGGTGTCGCTCGAGTCGATCCTCTACGGCGCGTACGACGGACTCCGTCTCGCCACGATCATCGTCGCCGTCGGCGCAGCGAACTCCCTTGCCAGCCCGCGACGACTGCTGCGCAGCCTGCCTGCTGCTCTGTACGAGATCGGTACCGTCCTCGTCGTCGCCGTCACGGTCTTCCCGCAGCTGGCCGAGTCGGCCGTACGGGTCGCGCGTGCCCGGAAGCTCCGCCTGCCCACGGCGCCGTCACGGTCGTGGCGGGTGCGGGCACGGTTCGTACGAGGCCTCGTCGTCCCGGTCCTCGCCGACGCGCTCGACTCGGCGATCGCGCTCGCCGCTTCGATGGACTCGCGCGGCTTCGGACGGACCGCGTCAGGGAGCCGTCGCCACCGGGTGCTCGCGGCGGGCACCGCCCTGGCGTCCGTCGTGTGCCTCATGCTCTTCGCGTACGACCTTGTGTCGGGCAGGTTGCCGACGCTGGCCCTGGGGTCGGTCGCGACACTGCATCTCCGGGACCTCCTGGTCGTCGCGGGGGTCGTCGCGGCGTTCGTCAGCATCAAGCTCTCGGGGCACGGCGTGCGGCGCTCCCGGTACCGGCCTGACCGCTGGCTGTTCCCGGAGCTGCTGACCGTTGTCTGCGGGTTCGTCCCCGTGTCCGCGATCATCGCGGTCGGAGCGGGGTCCGGCGCCTCCGCGTTGTACCCGACGGTGCTGCCCACGCCCGACATCCCCACGCTCCCCACGATCATGCTCGTCGCCGTCCTCGTCGCGCTGCTTCCCTCGGTGCTCACTCCGCCGGCGCTCACCGCCACCGCGGAGGTGACCGCATGATCGAACTCCAGCACGTGAGCGTGACATACGCCGACGAGGCCAGGCCTGTGCTCGACGACGTGTCCCTCCACATCCCTGAGGGCGACCTCGCGCTGGTCGCCGGACCGACAGGCAGCGGCAAGTCCACGCTGCTCGGCTGCCTCACCAACCTTGTGCCACGGTTCACCGGCGGACGGCGCACGGGCAGCGTCCTCCTGGACGGTACCGACATCACGACGACGGCCCCGCGCGAGCTCGCGGACCGGATCGGCTACGTCGGTCAGAACCCACTGGCCGGGTTCGTCACCGACACGGTCGAGTCGGAGCTCGCGTTCGGCATGGAGCAGCTCGGCGTCGACCCGAACCGCATGCGGGTACGGGTCGAAGAGGTCCTGGATCTGCTCGGAATCACAGACCTGCGGCGCCGTGCGCTGCGGACCTTGTCGGGTGGTCAGCAGCAACGGGTGGCGATCGCCTCGGTGCTGACCGCCCGGCCACGGGTCCTCGTGCTCGACGAGCCGACCTCGGCACTCGACCCGGTGGCCGCAGAGGACGTCGTGTCGCTCCTCAGCAGGCTCGTCCACGACCTGGGGCTCACCGTCGTGATGGCCGAGCACCGGATGGAGCGCGTCGTCGAGTTCTGCGACAGCGTGGTCCTCGTGTCGGCCGGCGTCGTCCTCGCGGGTGCGCCTCGGGAGGTGCTCGCTGTGTCCCCCGTCGCTCCCCCGCTCGTCGACCTCGGCCGGCGCTCAGGATGGTCGCCGCTGCCGTTGACGATCCGCGACGGGCGGCGTGCGGCGAAGGCCGAACGGGTGCGCTGGCGGGAGCACCCTCCTGTGCTGCCGGCGCCGCAGGAGGCCTCCGGGGACGGACTGGTCGCGGAGGGGATCGTCGTCACGTACGGGTCGCTGGTGGCCGTACGCGACGTCACGCTCACCGCCCACGCGGGACACGTCACCGCGCTCGTTGGGCGAAACGGCTGCGGCAAGTCGTCGCTGCTGTGGGCCGCTCAGGGAGCGGGCAGCCGGAAGGCCGGTACCGTCAAGGTCGGCGGGAAGCCGTCGGCGCCGGGCGACATCGCGCTGGTGCCACAGACCGCGTCCGACATCCTGTACCTCGCGACCGTCGCCGAGGAGATCGAGCTGGCCGACGCCGACGCTGGCCTCCCGACGGGCTCCACCGGTGCGATCCTGGACCAGCTCGTCGAGGGTGTCGACCGCGAGCACCACCCGCGGGACCTCTCGGAGGGGCAGAAGCTTGCCCTCGTGCTGGCCATCCAGCTCGCCAGGTCGCCGCAGGTCGTGCTCCTGGACGAGCCCACCCGTGGCCTCGACTACGCCGGCAAGGCCGCGCTGACACGGATCCTGCGGGCGCAGGCGGATGCGGGCCGTACGGTCGTGGTCGCCACGCACGACGCAGAGTTCGTCGCCGCGACCTGCGACCAGGTCGTCGTCATGGCGGAGGGCGAGCTCGTCGACTCAGGCCCTGCGCGGGATATCATCAC
>PMLO01000065.1:5568-13827 GCA_003158895.1 Propionibacteriaceae bacterium | reverse complement strand
GCCTCTCTCGCGGGACTGCTGCTCTTCGCGTGGCCGCTGCTGATCCCCGCCCCGGCCGGATGGACGCACACGCAGGACGCGCCGTTCGTCTTCGCCGCGCTCGTACCGGTCGTCGTCGTCCTCGTGCTCGCCCAGCTGTCCGACGGCGGCATGGACACCCGCACGCTCGCACTGCTGGGCGTCCTGACGGCGATCAACGCCGCGCTCCGTCCCGCCCTCGGCGCGGGGACCGCCGGCATCGAGTCGGTGTTCTTCCTCCTCGTCCTGTGCGGTCGCGCGTTCGGGCCCGGCTTCGGCTTCGTCCTCGGCACGACGTCCATGGCCGTCTCCGCGATGTTCACCGCAGGTGTCGGACCGTGGCTGCCGTTCCAGATGCTCGCGGCGGGATGGGTCGGGCTGGGCGCGGGGCTCCTCCCCGGCCGTGGCCGCGGACGTGCCGGCCTCGGCCAGCTCGCCATGCTCATGGTGTACGCGATCGTGGCCGCCTACTTCTACGGCGCGATCATGAACCTGTGGTCCTGGCCGACCCTGACCAGCATCGCCACGCCGGGCTTCACGGGTCCCGCGGGTGGCCTCGACTACATCCCCGGTGCGCCGTGGCCGGCGAACCTGCGGCGCTTCGGTCTGTACACGCTGCTCACCTCGACGGCCGGCTGGGACACCGGGCGGGCGCTCGGGACGGCCATCGCCCTCGCGATCCTCGGGCGACCGATCCTCGACGTCCTGCACCGCGCTGCTCGGCGGGCGCGCCTGTCCTGACTCACCCGAGGGCGGTACGAGCCTTCGCGACCCAGACGGGCTCCGTCCCGTACCGCTGGCTCGGGATGAGCTGCCCGGCAGCCGAGTCGGCGACGAGCTGTGCGATCCGCCTGTCGCGGGTGGCCTCCTGCTTGGCCGAGACGACCCAATGGCTCGCGACGTGGCGATAGCTCGAGGTCGCCGCGGCCCAGAACGAGGCCGCGCGCGGGTCGGCCTCGATCATCGCCAGGTAGGCGGCCGGGAGCTCCATCGCCTCGGCCTCGAACGAGTACACGCCGATGCGGTCGTGGCGGCGCGCCTCGTACGCGGCCAGTCCCGCAGGGTGCATCCGGCCCTGCTCGGTCAGCTCCTGGATCACGGCGATGTTGATGTTCGACCAGATGCTGCCCGGGCGCCGCGGCGTGAAGCGCTGGAGCGTGTAGTCGTCGTCGAGCCGCCTCGCTTGAGAGTCGATCCAGCCGAAGCACAACGCTTCACGCACGGCGCGCGGCCAGTCCAGCTTGGGTTCCGGTACGTGCTTCTTGGCGAGCGCCACCAACAGTCCATCGGATGTTCCGTGGTTCTCCGTCAGCCAGGCCCGGAACTCAGCCGCGTCGTCGAACATGACGGCCGGCCGCTCAGGCGCACCCACGTCGCGCATCCCCAGATGGTTGCACGCTTGCCTGCGAGAACGAAGAGCGATGAGGTGGAACCATGACCGACGACTGGGGACCCCACGTGGTGAGCGCAGGCGCGGCGACCGTCGTCGTCGACGTGCCCGTCGGTACGCCGATGACCGGTTACGCCGCCCGCCTCTCCCCCAGCACCGGCGTCCATGACCCTGTGACCGTACGGGCGTTGGTCGTCGACGACGTCGGCATCGTCGTCGTCGACTGCTGCGCGCTGCGCAAGACGACGTGCGGCGAGCTGAAGGCGACGCGTCCCGCGGGCATCGTCGACGTCGTCATCGCCGCCACCCACACCCACTCCGGGCCGTGTATCACCCCGGGAGGCCTGGGAGCCTTCGCACCCGATGTCCTGCACGCTGTCGAGAAGGCGTTCGTCGAGGCGCTCACCACCGCTCGTCACCAGCGGACGCCCGTCACCGTCCGGTACGGAGAACGCCGCGCGGTCGGCGTCGGCAGGAACCGCCGTCACGAAGACGTCGAGATCGACCCGCCCGTACAGATCGTGGCGTTCGACGGAGCTCACGGCACAGTGGCCACGCTGGTCACGTACACGATGCACCCCGTCGTCCTCAGCGCCGCGAACACGCTGATCTCCGCCGACTACGTCGCCCCGCTGCGGGACATGGTCGAGGCCGCGCTGCCCGGCTCTGTCTGCCTGTTCCTGCAGGGCTGCGCGGGTGACGTCAACGACGACCACCACTCGGCCGAGGGTGACTTCAGCGCCACCCCGACGCCCGGACGGGACTTCGAGGCGGCGGCCGCAAAGGGCGAGGTCGTTGCTGGCGCGGCGCTCGACGCGCTGAGCAGGGCCGCAACCGTGGCGCCGGCTCGTACACGTATGGCTACCACGACGGTCGCTCTCGACGTGACGGCTCTCGATCCAGCCGAGGTCGCCGTCGACCGCACGGAGTGGGCTCGGCTCGCGGCGACGCTTCCCGCCGAACGGAGCGCTCTGTACGAGGCGTGGACCGCCTGGGCCGACAGCTGGCTCGAGCACCGCCCTGAGCCGAGCAGGTGGCTCGGACGCGTCGGCCTCATCAGCATGGGCGGCCTGCGCATCGCCACTCTGCCCGGTGAGCCGTTCCTCGCGGTCGCCGACCGCGTCCGTTCGGGCCTCGGAGAGCACGCGCTCGTGCTGGGCTACTGCGACGGCGTCTCGGGCTACCTCCCGACGTCCGACGAGTACGAGCACGGCGGCTACGAGGTCTGCGACGCGCATCGCTACTACGGCATGCCCGGTCCGTACGCGCAGGGCAGCGCCGAACGACTCGCGGACGCGGTCATCTCACTCGGTGAGAAGTGACCGGCCGAATCCACGCCAGTCGGCGGGTCCTGGACGGATCGGCGACGTCCGTTAGGTAGCCTCCGTGGTCCCATGCGACTTCCCCACGACCTCTCCGGCNNGAGGCGCTGGACGCCTATCTCTCCACTGACCAGCAGGACTTCCTCGCCGTCGCGACGCCCGGTGCCGGCAAGACCACGTTCGCGCTCCGCGTCGCGTCCGAGCTGCTCGCGCGCCGTACGGTGACAAGGATCCTGGTCGTCACTCCCACCGAGCACCTCAAGGTCCAGTGGGCCGACGCGGCCGCGCGCGTAGGCATCCACCTCGACCCTGGTGTCGGCAACACGCGGACCGCGCGGTCGCGCCAGTTCGACGGCATCTGCACCACGTACGCGGGCGTGGCGATGAACGTGTACGGGATCGAGGCGCGCTGCCGGAACTCGAAGACGCTGGTCATCCTCGACGAGGTCCACCACGCGGGCCACTCGCTGAGCTGGGGTGACGCTGTACGGAGCGCGTTCGAGCCCGCCACGCGCCGGCTGCTGCTCACCGGCACGCCGTTCCGGTCGGACGTGAACCCGATCCCGTACGTCACGTACGAGCCCGGTCCCGACGACATCCCGCGCAGCACGGCCGACTACTCGTACGGGTACGCAGAGGCGCTGCGCGACCACGTCGTACGGCCTGTCGTCTTCATGGCGTACGGAGGCCCCATGAGGTGGCGCACCAAGTCGGGCGACGAGATCGCCGCCTCGCTCAACGACCCGCTGACCGCCGATGTCACCGCACAGGCCTGGCGCACCGCGCTCGACCCCAACGGGGAGTGGATCAACTCTGTGCTGCGCTCCGCCGATCGCCGGCTGGACGAGGTGCGCAGGCACCTGCCGGACGCCGCCGGGCTGGTCATCGCCACCAACCAGAACCAGGCGAGGGCGTACGCGCGTCTCCTGACCGAGCTGACCGGCGAGAAGCCGGCACTCGTGCTCAGCGACGACGCGGGCGCCAGCAAGCGCATCGAGGACTTCCGGGACGGTGAGGCACGCTGGCTGGTGGCTGTACGGATGGTCTCCGAAGGCGTCGATGTACCGCGCTTGGCCGTCGGCGTGTACGCGACGGCAACCGCCACTCCCCTGTTCTTCGCCCAGGCCGTCGGTCGCTTCGTCAGGGCACGACGCCGCGGCGAGCTGGCGACCGTCTTCCTTCCGACCGTGCCCGTGCTGCTGGCCCACGCCGCGATGCTCGAACGGGAGCGTGACCACGTGCTGGGCAGATCCAGCTCCTCCGACGATCTCTGGTCGCCGGAGGAGGACCTGCTCGCAGAGGCGAACCGGGAGCAGTCGACGCCCGATGCCGACGAAGACCGGTTCGCCGCGCTCGAGTCCGAGGCGGTCTTCGACCACGTCCTGTTCGACTCCCAGGCGTACGGGATGCATGCCGCACCGATGTCGGCCGACGAGCAGGACTACCTCGGCTTGCCAGGCCTGCTGGAACCAGACCAGGTGTCACGGTTGCTCAGCGAGCGGCAGAGGCGCCAGATCGCGCGACGTGACAGGCTCGACCGCGGTCCGGCACCGAGAGAGCAGAGCCTCGCCCGAGCCCTCGAGGCGCGTCGCAAGGAGCTCAACAGCCTTGTCTCGCAGTACGCACGGGTCGTGGGCGTGCCCCACTCGCACATCCACGCCGATCTTCGCCGGCACTGCGGCGGTCCTTCGCTCCCAGCCGCGACGACCGAGCAGGTCGAAGCGCGCATCATCGAGCTGCGGAAGCGGTTCTGAGGCATTGTCGGCTGACGGTGACGTGAGCCTCATCTCGAGGACATCCCGGTGCGTAGGAGTCCGGGGAGCGTGACAAATCCCGTGAGAGTGTCGCTCCATCAATAGCCACCGTCTCCGGCTCGTCCTGCGACAGTCAACGTCTCCGGCCCGATGGATTCCTGCGCAATGGAGCGGACGGAACCCGGTCCCTTCCGTCGGTCTCGCAGCATCCCGTCATGCCGATCTGCCTGCGGTGCTGCTCCGTGTGAGTTGCCCTGTCGGATCGGGCTCCGGCCGTTCGTAGAGTGGGTGGAGGGTCGCCGAAGAGGCTGACCCGGTAAAGGAGGAGACATGACCGAGTACCTCATCTTCTTCAACGACGAGTGGGTGCCCGACCAGACGGTCGAGGGTCTGCTCGAGAAGTCCAAGGTGCTGCGGGGGTTGCTGGAGGAGATGAAGGCTGCGGAGGTCCTCATCTTTACCGGTGGCCTGGACCTTGCTGCCCCTGTGTTCAGCGTCGATGCGTCGAGCGGCACGCCGCTGTTCACAGACGGTCCATTCGCCGAGACCGAGGAGCACCTCGGCGGCTTCGCCGTGGTGGACGTGGCAGACGAACGGGCGGCGAAGCTGTGGGCCGGAAGGATCGCGTTGGCCTGCGATTGGCCACAGGAGGTGCGACGCTTCCAGGTCCCCATGCAACGCTCCGAGACTCACTAGCAGACGGGGTGGGCGTTTCCTCCGGCGAGGCCCTCTGACACGTTCGTGTGGGGCGGCGTCGTCGCAGACCGGCTCCGATGCGCACGCTTCCGGCCTCACGGCGTGCGGTCGACCGTGCTGAGTTGTGAATGTCCACCGTGCGCGGGCTGACAGGGGCTGGCGTTGGGGGGCGTCCATGTCTCGTAGGCTGTTGGTCATGGCAGTCACACGGGACGAACTCATCGGGATCCTGGCCGAAGCGGACCCAGTTGGTCTCATCGCCGGTGGGGCTCCTCATGACGCGTACGCGGCAGAGGCAGACGCGATCCTGGCGCTGAAGGGCGTCCCTCGACTGACTGAGGTCACGAGCGTCTTCACAGTCAGCTTCAGCGAGCCAGGCGCGTGCACCCGAGACACCGCACGATGGATCACCGAGGAGATGGCGCGTCGAGCAGGCTGATCGAGCGCCGCGAGGTAGTGCGATCTGGACCGTCGAGGGTGCCCCTCAAACGCCCGCCGACGCTGGCTCATGCCGCGGCTGCTGCGGAAGAACGTCTGAAGTTCCGCTCATGTCGAGCTGTCTTGGTCTGACAAGCGCAGCTTCGGCGGTCGAACGCTCGAAGCATGCTGAGAAACCTTGCGAGTCCGGGTCGGCGCACAGCACACGGTCCGCATAATCCGTACGACGCTGGGGCGCCGATATCCGCGGCATGCGTCAGACGGCGCCCACGAGGGCGGCGACGCGTGAGCGGTGCGCCGGGTCGTTCCAGCGGTTCGTGATGCGGCGCCAGGACCGCCACGTGGTCAACGCGACGACGGCGCCCACGACGACCGCGAACCACGGCACCAGGCTGGCGGCCACCGCGACCAGGAGACCGGTCGTTGCGCCCGTCAGCATGATGCGCATGACGTAGCCCAGACCAACGATCGGCGGTACGAGCGGGTCGCCACGCCCGGTGAGGCGCGTACGGTGCGGCTTCTCGACGGAGTAGCGCACCGAGAGGCCCGTCGCGATGACCGACGACACGACGAGGCCGGCGGCGTAGGGCGGGAGCGCAGACCACGGCATCGAGGACGCGAGCACCGCGGCGACAAGGAGGACCATGCCGAGAATCACGGAGGCAGCGAACTGTACGACGACGATGTGGCGCAGCAGGAGCTTCCACGCGCGGGGTTGTGCGAGCAGCAGGGTCACGGCGCCGCCGAGGACGCCGAAGACGTTGACACCCCAACCGAGCGACATCGCCAGCGGTACCACCATGGTCACCGAACCGAGCATCGAGCTGGGGTCGCCGCCCGAGTAGCGGATCCATGCGAACAGCATGGGCATCGCGATGGCCATCATCATGATGATCGGACGGCGGACCTCACGGGTCCGTGCGAGGGTGGTCACCAGCATCGTGAACAGCGCCCACGAAGGATGGATCGGGATCGTCACGGACCCTGTCCGCTGGCGTACCCGTTCGATCGCCGCGGGAAGCACGAGCGTACGGCGGCAGACCACCACACCCGCGAGGAACGTCACGCCCGACGCAAGCAGCATGACGGCGACCCCGCCGATCGTCGACAGAACTGCCCCATCCACGCCGGCACGGATGATCGTCTGCAGCCAGCTGGCAAGACCGAAGATCGTACGGCCATGAGCCGGATCCACGACGACCGAGAGGGCGACCACGAGGCTCGCGGCACCGGCCAGGTACCAGCGGAGCGAGGCGACCCACCGTCGTCTCGTGAACTCGATCGCCCACGCCAGAAGCGACATGACGAGCATCGCCCACACCCAGGTCGAGAGTGCGATGGCGACGGCCCCGACCCTCCCGTGGCCGTCGGCGGTCGACAGCGACCCCGCGGCGACAAGCAGAAGAAGCGGCGACAGACCCACCGGGGACACCACGGAGTTCCAGATGCCGTCGAAGTACCGGTACAGGCGGCTCGGGCGAATCCCCGCAAGGTCGAAGTCGGGGAACTGCGCCTGCGCGGCGGCCCCCGTGATCGGGGCGAAGACCACGCCGACCAGAACCGTACCGAGCGCAGCTGCCAGGCTGATGGATCGCTCCCCCAGCAGGTACCGGTAGACAGGTGACGAAGGGTCCGAGTGGAGAGCCAGCCACGTCACGATGTTGCCCGCCGCTGCGGCAGCGATGAGCAAGCAGGCGCCGAGACCGGCGGCGATACGGATCCTGAGTCGGGCCCTGGGCGTACGGACCTGTGCGTGGAGCCGTGCCAGACGGATCGTCGCGGCCAGTCCGCGGGCGACCTCGCCGTACAGCCCAGTCACGCCACCGCCTCGACCACGACGGACTGGAGCAGGTCGGCGTAACGCCTCTCGCCGTCGGAACCGCTGAAGTCCTGCGAGGAGCCCTGGGCAGCGAGACGGCCCTTGATGAGCACGGCGATCTCGTCGCTGGCCGAAGTCAGCAGCTGTTGCAGGTGCGTGGACACGACGACTGCCATGCCCGCGCGTGCTGCCTCGCGGATCGCCGACACCGTCACCTCGACTCCTGTGGGGTCGACGCCGTCGAAAGGCTCGTCGAGCACCAGGACATCGCGCGCGGAGAGGACGGCCAGAAGAACCGACAAACGGCGCTGCATGCCGTGCGAGAACGTACCGGCCGGCCGGTCCCTGACCGCCGACAGCCCGAACCGCTCGATCAGCTCGTCGCTGACCGCTCGCCCACCGCGGCTCCCCCGCAGCGAGCCGAGGAGATCGACGTGCTCGTCGGGCGTGGCCTGCGCGATGAGACCGCCGATGTCGGGGCAGTATCCGACGAGTGCCCGCGCCGCGTCCGCCCCGTCAGGCGAGCTCATGTCGAAGCCTGCGACCATAAGCCGGCCGGAGCTGTGCGCGTTGACACCGCCGATCGCACGCAGCGTCGACGACTTGCCGGCGCCGTTGCCACCGAGCATGCCGAGGACGCGCCCGTTCTCGACCTGGAGCGACAACCGATCAACGGCCACCACGTCCCCGTACCGGATGGACACCTCTTCGAGCTCGACACCTGTCACGGCCCCGACGGTACGGACCCGGGCCGCTCAGCGTCGCGAGCCTGGGAAGACCCTCATGTCCTCACGCCCCCTGCTGCGGGAACTTCCCCTCGAC
>PMLO01000065.1:5096-5536 GCA_003158895.1 Propionibacteriaceae bacterium | reverse complement strand
AGTGGCGTGCCGTCGAGGATATGGGCGGCGAAGTTCGCGAGAACGGCAGCGTGCTGCTGGCCCCACATCGACTCGTACGACTTCGTCTCCGTGGTGATGAAGTCGTCACCGAGGATGTTCTCGCCAGCGAACAGCTTCCTGGTGCTCTCAGGGGTCGTCTTCGCGGAAGCGATCTGTTCCTCCTCCTTGAACCGGTGGATCGTCACCGTGGCGGAGTCGTCGACGACGATCTTTCCGCCGTCGAGGAGGATCTCGAGCCGGTCGGTTCCCTTCACGTCGTGCACCGACGTCGTGAACGATCCGGTCACGCCCTCTCCGAGGTCGAACAGGGCAACCACTTCGTCCTCGACGGCGATGTCGCGCCGGAACCCGAAGCCCAGCTTCGCGAACACCTTCGTCGGCATGCCGCACAGCCACTGCGACAGGTCGATCTGGTGGGG
>PMLO01000065.1:0-5084 GCA_003158895.1 Propionibacteriaceae bacterium | reverse complement strand
GCGCTGGTTGAACATGATCGCGAACGTCAGCTCGGGCTTCGTCGCGGCGAACTCGTTCATGACCCGGACCTGCTTGGTGTACACGCCGGCAGGCTTGTCGACGAGCGTGTGCTTCCCGGCCGTGAGGGCCTTGATCGCGAACTCAGGGTGGAGGTAGTGCGGGACCGTCGTGACCACCGCGTCGACCCCGTCGCTGGCGAGCAGTGCGTCGACGTCGTCGAACACGGCGACGTCCGGGTACTGCTCGCGTGCCGCGTGCCGGCGGGCCGGATCGTTGTCGCAGATCGCACCCAGCGTCATGCCCGGCACCATCGCCGCCGCCAGGATCCGGCTGTAGTAGCCGCCCTGCTGTCCGAATCCGATGATTCCCAGACGTACGGTGTCCATGGTTCTCCTGCTCGACGTGATGACCATCCCTGTCTATCGAAGCGCGGACCGAGATTCACCCTTCGTCCGAGTGTTGCCGTGTTCTCCTCAGCGTCCGGCAACGTGGGCGTACGGCATGGTGGACGCGGTCCGTACGAGTTCGAGGCCCGCGACCTCGGCGGCGCGCGCGGACTCCTCGACCATCGTCGACAGCGCATCCCAGACGGCAAGGTGCGCCGGGGCGTCCTGCCTCAGCTCGTCGAGAACCGCCTGGGCGACCTGGCCGTCCTGGGCGACGCCGAGGGTCTCGGTCACCTTCTTCCAGATGGCCGACTGTTCCGCGGCGTCCGGGCCAAGAGCGTCGACCGCGTACCGCGCGGCCTTCGAGGTCTTCCTCAGCTCGTGGAGAGCGACGGGTCGGTCGGCGCCGGTGGGCAGGCCGTTGGCTTCCGCCGCGGCAGCTCTCGCCGGTACGGCCGCGAGCCCAGAGATGAGCATGTCCGCCGGCACCTGGGCCGCCGGCGACCAGTCCCCCGGCGGCAAGGCGGCTGCCAGCTCGGCGAACCGGTGACCCAAGAGCTCATCGCGCATGGTCTCCAGCGCGTGCTCGCGATCGAGACGGACCCGGTGCGTCAGTTCCTCCGCCGTAGCCCCCGCGCCCACGGCCGCCGTGACGCGCGGATCGTCGACGAGGGCTTCGAGCCAGTCCCCCACCACTTCGAGGTCGCGCGGGCGGCTCAGCGCCGCCGCGTACCAGCGCAGCTCGTCCCGGAGGCCGCGGTGGCCACTGACCCACAGCGGCCTGTACGTGCGGAGCACACTGCGGAGACGCCTCGTCGCCACCCGTGCGGCGTGGATGGCGTCCGGTTCGTCCGCCATCACAAGGGGCAACGACGCTCGGACGGTGGCTGCGTGCTGCTGCACGTACGGCTCGACGACGTCTCTCGCACTCGCATTCATCCAGCGTTTCGTCATTCCTCGAAGGGAGACGGGTCCCCGGCTCCGTATCGGAGGATCTCGATCTCGTCCCCACTGAGATCGACCACGGTCGTCGCCAACAGACCGACGTCGCCCGAGTCGAGCACAGCGTCCACCTCGTGAGCCAAGGTGTCGGCGATCGTCCACCCGTCCGTCATGGGTTCCTCGGCGCCAGGGAGCATGAGCGTGCTCGACTGGAGCGGAGCGCCGAGCACGTCGAGGAGCGCCCTAGCGGTCACGTGGTCGGGGATGCGTACGCCCACCGTCTTCTTCTTCGGGTGGAGCATCGCCTTCGGAGCCTCGCGGGTCGCCGGAAGGATGAACGTGTACGGGCCGGGGGTGCTCGCCTTGATGGCACGGAACTCCCGGTTGCCCATCTGCACGTACGCGCCGAGCTGTGCGAACTCGCTGCATACGAGCGTGAAGTGGTGGCGGTCGTCGAGGGCACGGATCGTACGGATCCGGTCCAGCGCATCCCTCGTACCCAGTCGGCACCCGAGCGCGAAGCCCGAATCCGTCGGGTAGGCCACCAGACCACCGTCCTCGAGGATCGCCGCCACCTGCGCGAGGGATCGCGCCTGAGGATTGGCGGGATGCACATCGAAGTAGCGAGCCATGCCATCATCTTCCCACCGAGGTGGTAGCCGGATCTCGCGCGCTGTTTACCCGGCCCTGACGTGATTCTTACATTCATGGGTCACAGTCGTTCCCATGAGCACAGACGCGTGGCGACGTACGGCTCGCATCATGCGCCGGGCAGCCTTCGGGGTCACGGGCGCCGACGTCGACCGTGTCGGCGGTGGGGTCGAGGCGTGGATCGACGACGCGCTGAGCCCCGGTGCGGATCCCGGTGTCGACGCGACTCCTCAACCGACCTTCGCGGCCATCCCCGCAGTGGCCGCGAACGCCACGCAGGCGCAACGGCAGGCACGGAACCAGGCGGTCAACGCCCAGGGGGACCAGCTCACTCTGTGGTGGGTGACGCGCATGCTCGCGGCTCACCGTCCCGTGGTGGAACGACTGACGTTCGCCTGGCACAACCACTGGGCCACGAGCCTGACCAAGGTCCGTGAAGCCGACCTGATGCTCCTTCAGAACCAGTTGCTGCGCCGGCAGGGGCTCGGAAGCTTCACCACGCTCGCGAAGCAGATGATTCTCGACCCGGCCCTGCTGATCTGGCTCGACGCCGAGAAGAACACGAAGGCCGCTCCGAACGAGAACCTCGCCCGCGAGCTGATGGAGCTGTTCACCCTCGGCGTCGGCGGCGGGTANNACCGACCCGGGACCTGAGACCGTACTCGGCGTCACCGATCACTTCACGCCGCTGACACTGCTCGACACGATCCTCGCCGACCCCTCGCATCCTCGCTATCTGGCCACGCGCTGGTGGCACCAGCTGTCCAGCGACGACGCGCCCCCGGACGACCTGGTGACCCGACTGGCCGCCTCATACGTGGTTGGCCGGGACTCAACGGCTTTGATCAAAGCAATCCTGGTCGATCCAGCGTTCGCCTCAGCGGCGGGAACCCTGATGACATCCCCGGTCGAGTGGGTGGTGGGTTCCATGCGCACACTCGCTGTCCCCGTGACCGCCGCCAACGTCCAAGCGGGACTCGCCGTTCTCCGCCGACTCGGACAGGTCCCCTTCTATCCACCAAACGTGTCCGGGTGGCCCTCTGGAGCTTCCTGGTCATCCAGCGCTGCGGCCTCTACCCGAGCCGCTGCTGCGACCAAGTTCGCCAGCCTGGGAGACATCTCCGAGGTCTCGAACGCCAGTGCGACGTCGCGGATCGACTCCGTGGCGCACCTTCTCGCGCTGGACCACTTCTCCGACCGCACGCTCACCGCCTTGGCGCTGGCCAAGGGAAACCCCGCGCAGCTCGTCGCGACCGCGCTGATCAGCCCTGACTACCTGGTGGTGTGACATGAACGCTCTGTACAATCCTCGCCTCCCCCTCGACGGCCTCACCCGCCGGAACTTCCTCCGGGCCTCTGGCGTCGTCGGGGCCACGGCGCTCCTGGCTGGCACCGCGGGCTGCACGTGGAACGACGTCACCCGCGCCGCCTCCCAGAACCCGTTGCCTGCCGGCACACCGATCCTCGTGCTCGTCACCATGTACGGGGGCAACGACTGGCTCAACACCGTGATCCCGGCGGCCGATCCGGCCTACCACGATGCCCGACCCGGGATGTCGTACGCCCACGACGAGGTGCTCGCGCTGGACTCCGTCTCGGGCCTGAACCCCGGGCTGAAGAACATGTCGTCGCTCTGGTCGTCGAAGAAGCTCGGGATCATGCGCGGAGTCGGCTACCCCAACCCGGATCGCTCACACTTCAGGTCGATGGACATCTGGCAGACCGCGAGCCCGAGCTCGCCGCTGAACACCGGATGGTTGGGCCGCTGGCTCGACCACGCGTCCGATCAGGAGCCGTTGCTGGGCCTTAACATCGGCCCGGTGCTGCCCGTACTCGCCGTCGGAGCGCAGCGCACCTTCGCCGCGCTCAGCGTCAAGGAGCCCGTCACGGAGCCCCTTTCGGCGGTCATGGCCGCGTTGGGGACGCCCAACAGCGCGGACACGGAAGCCCAACGGATCGTCGCCTCGTCGTACGCAGCCGTGGGGAGGGTCCGCGACGACGTCGTCACGCACATGAGCCAGGTGTCCCTGCCGGATCAGGTCACCGACGACGGGTCCTTGAAGAGCCAGCTGCTCACGGTCGCCGCCTGCATCAAGCTGGGCGCCCCGACCCGCTGCTACACGGTGTCCATGGGCGGCTTCGACACCCACGCCGGGGAGAAGGCCACTCAGCAGCTGCTCCTCACCACCGTCGACACGGCGATCACCGAGTTCCGCAAGGCGATGACCGACAGTCCCCGCGCGAGTGATGTCGTCCTCGTCGCGTACAGCGAGTTCGGCCGGCGGGTGATGGCGAACGCATCAGAAGGTACGGACCACGGCACGGCTGGTGATGTCCTCATCGTCTCGGACCGGGTGAAGGCCGGGTTCCACGGCGACCAACCCTCGCTCACCGACCTCGACCAGGGAGATCTCAAGGCGTCGCAGGACTTCAGGTCCCTGTACGCGGAGCTGCTGACCTCGGTGCTGGGCGCCGATCCCACCGCCGTGATCGGCACGGGCATCACGGCATCCCAGGTCCTTGTCTGAACGCCTGACGTGGGAGTCGGCCCCACCCCGATAGGCTCCCGCGTCATGGCCATTCTCGACCTCGACCTCGACGTTCTCCGGCAGCGGACCTCCATGAAGTGGACCCGCTTCGCACCGGACGTCCTGCCCCTGTGGGTCGCGGAGATGGACGTCCTGTCGCCTCCCGGCGTCACGGCCGCGCTGCTGCATGCGCTCGAGATCGGTGACCTGGGCTATCCCGGGTACGACTCGTTGCCGCGCGCGTTCGCCGAGTTCGCCGCCGCACTGTGGGGGCTCACCCTCGACGCCACGAAGCTGCTTCCGTGCGCCGACGTGGTCTCCGGCATGGCGGTCCTCGTCGACGCGTTCACCCCCGCAGAGTGCAGCATCGTCATCAACACTCCGATCTATCCCCCGTTCCGCGTCTCCGGCGCCGTGGGCGAGAGACCGCTCGTGGAGGCTGTCATAACCCCCGACGGACGACTCGACCTCGACGCCCTCGAGGCTGCCTTCGCGTCGGAGAACGTCAAGGGCTACCTGCTCTGCAACCCCCACAACCCGTACGGCACCGTACCCACGCGTGACGAGCTGACCGCG
>PMLO01000245.1 GCA_003158895.1 Propionibacteriaceae bacterium | reverse complement strand
TTCGTGCGGCAGGCCACCGATGTGTTGACCTGTCTGCTGCTCGCTGCGGCGATCGGGGAACAGCCCCTCTCATCGTTCGTGGAATGGTGCCTTTCTGACCAGGCCCAGGAGCCGGTTCAGATCCTTGCCNNCCCCGAGTTCGCCTCGCAGTGGCGGACCCTGACCTCGGCACAGCAGCTCGTCCCAGAGACCTACGTCGGCGTGTGGCAGACGCTCCGCGACGGGATCGCGTGTCTGGCCGACCAGGCGATCGTCACCAGCTGCACTCCGGCCGCCGGCGAGCAGGGCTTCGATGCGGCGCAGGTGATCGCCCAGAAGGGCACGGTGTACGTGATCGGCTCGGA
Source organism: Propionibacteriaceae bacterium (assembly GCA_003158895.1). Taxonomy (GTDB): domain Bacteria; phylum Actinomycetota; class Actinomycetes; order Propionibacteriales; family Propionibacteriaceae; genus Fen-668. Next base: position 6,523 of record PMLO01000245.1, on the reverse strand, counting down.
GACAGACGCTGCCCGGTTGGCGCCGCTGATCACGGCGTTCGTGCAGCACGTCCTCGACACTGGCCGCAGGATGGCGCTCACGGCGCCCGCTGAGCGGTTGACGCCGCCGGCTGTCGCGGTCCTCGACGAGGTGCCCTCGATCTGCCCGCTGCCCGACCTACCGACCACGCTGGCCGACACCGCTGGGCGAGGGTTCATCATCACCTGGGCGGCGCAGTCTCACTCGCAGCTGGAATCGCGCTGGGGCAGCAAGGGTGCGACCACCATGCTCGACAACACCACCGCGGTGATGATCATGGGCGGCATCAAGTCGGAGTCGACCCTCAAGTGGGCCTCCACGATGTCCGGATACCGCCACGACGAGCGGATCTCGACGACATCGCAGGGACGGCTCGGGTCGTCCAGTACCGGCATCTCGCTCGAGCGGACTCCGGTACTGGACTCCGCCGACGTCCGCATGATTCGCCGGCGCCGGGCCCTGCTGGTGATGCGGCACCTGCCGCCGATGATCGTGACGCTCCAACCGGCGTGGAAGCGCAAGGACTGGGACGAGCTGACCGCAGGCCGTGACGAAGCCAGGAAGCTCCGCCCCGCCCCGGCAGCGGCTCTGGAGAGGAGCCTGGCATGACAGACGTCGATCTGCTGCCCGGCCTTGAACCGGACGAGGACCAGTTCGCCGGGCGCGTCGCCAAGCTGGAGGCGGAACTCGCGCAGGCTACCGGCCTTCTGGCTCTACTCGCGAAGCAAGTCACCGGGTCAGAGGACGCTCCAGAGCCACGAACTGCTGGAGGCGCCGGCGCCGGCGCCGGCCCGGCCCGGTGGCCCTGGTTCGTTCTGGGCGACATCGAAGACGATGCGTCGTTCCCGGTGTGGGTGGCGTGGCTCGGGAGCCACTACGTCATGCCGGAAACAGGCCAGTCGATCGTCTACGACTGCTGGGTCAAGCACGACGCGGTCGTCGCTGAGCTCGCGACGCTGTGGCAGGTGTGGCGGGCGGCGTTCGTCGACCCGAAAGCGTCCCCGGATGCCGCACAGAACTGGCACGATCGTTGGCTGCCGGGCTTCATGCAGCGCCGCGACACCTGGTTCCACAGAGACTGCCGCAACGGCAACCACCGCCTAACCAAGGGCACTATTCCGCCGAATAGCCAGCTGCCAGGACGGCGATCGCAAGCAGAGCCCACCAACTCCAGTTAGCGCACCTATCTAGGTCGCTCGGAGCTGGAGCGCTTCCGCGTAACGAGCCGGGTCGTTGCGTACCGCGGCGGAGACGGCGAGGTGTCGGTCGGAGACCCGTACCGCGTAAGCGTCGCGGTAGGGCAGCACGATGATCGTGTCGAGTCCTGATTCCCAGGCGCTTTTGAGTGCCGCGACGTTGCGTCGCTCAGGCCGGGACTCGAGGGGTGCGCGGAGATCGGGCACGAACTGGTCGATCCATCGAGCGAGGGCTTCGGTGTCAAGGCCGTCCTCGCCGAACTGGTCGATCCACGAGGGCGATTTGTGGTCCATACGCGTCGGTGCCACAGGCAAGGCAGCGAGCTGCGCCGCCCAGGCGAGCTCCCACGCTTCTCGCCACCAGGCTTCCCACGTCTGCTGATCCGGTTTGGCTGGTCTCGCTGAGGTTCCCGGATCAGGGCTTGGGTCGATCGCGGGCTCGTCGGGTAACAAGCCCCAGGCGCTGCGGATGAAGAGGAGCTCGAGCAGGCTGCGATCGCGCTCCTCAACGAAGATCAGCATCTCCCGCGGCCAGCCGCTAGTCATCGCGCGGTTCCTGTCACTTGGTGGTTGGTACTCATCATGCCTCGCTTGACGTTAAGTCTGAGAACAGGGGGATGCGGGCTTCAAGCGTGCTCGAAGTGGCCATCGGAGCCCTCGCCCTCAGTGGGATGGAGTGGACTGGGCACCTAGCGAGACGTCCGCCCCGAGCCGGCTGGCCGGGACGGACGTCAACGTGCGCGTTCTTGGTCACCAACTGTCGGATGGCCCTCCCGAGGCGCAGATGACTCCGTTGATGAGCGTCGCTTCGGAGCCCGGACGGACCGAGCCGAACCCGTGGGCGCCGTTCCCGACGTTCACGTTGTGAGTGGCCGACCATGTGGTGGAGAAGTTCAACCCGGAAAATCCATTACTCCATGTACCACTCGAGACCGCACCATCGACATTCCAGATGTGGCTCACCGAGGCCAAGACCACCGAGTACCCCGTCGAGACCATCAGGACCGTCGCCCACTTGACCTGGATGTACAAGCTAGACGTGCCGCAATCGCCGTACACCGTGTTGAGCGGCTTGACCACGCTGTTGGCAGCGGCGACCTGAGCCTTAGCCTGCTTCGTGACGGGGACCGAATGCTGGGTGCCGTCCTGATCGGTCACGATGGTGAAGCCGTTCGCCTCCGCGACGGCCTTGTCGTAGCCGATGATGTTCATCGGTGCCGTCGATGAATAGACCACATCGCTCGGCCCGGCAGCCACCGCCGGGGTTGCAGCGAGCAGCGACGCGCCGACCATTGCGAGGGTCACGGCGATCCCGAGCAGCCTCTTGTGCTTCATTTCCAACTCCTTTGTTGTTCCCGCCCTACGAGCGAGATGCTTCCAACAATAGGCGTGTGCGTTTTCCTGTCAATGGCCACCCGGGGCCAGAGTGACGTACGCGATAAGGGTATCCGCAGCGTGTAATCCCTCCCGTGAGGAGGGCGGTCCTGGTGCTCTAGTTACCCCGATGGGCGCTGGAAGCCCCCTGTTGGAGGCAAGGTGTAATTGACATTTGAAATAGGCAGTTGGCAGTTCAACTTGTGCCGAGCCGGGAGCTGGGATGTGTCGGTTGACACAAGGTTCTTGGACTAGACGAGTCGTGGTCCGCGATCGACCTCGATGCCCAACAGCAGCCGACTCCACACCCGCTCGAAGCGGTCGCCCAGGTCCTCAGCGCGGCCCGACTCCCGCGCGACCAGTAGGGCCCCCCATGCGCACTCGACTATGACCGCTGCGGTGTCGCGGATGTCCTGATCCTCGCGGATCTCATGATCCGCGATTGCCTGCTGGAGGAACGGGATGAGGATGTTCTGCCAGTCTTGGAGGAACAGCCCTCGCGTGTTCACTTCCCCCATCTCCTCCGCGATGTGCATCGACGCGCGCGTCCGCAGGTCGTCCCTCATCCGAGCGATCACGCGCAGGCTGAACTCCCGAGCCGCGCGCAGACCCCGGAGATTTTGGCTACGAGTTCCTTCAAGCAACTCGGGCAATAGACCGAACTCGCCGTGGAGAAGCTCCCGCGCGATGTTCTCCACCGTCTTGAAATGAAAATAGAGAGCCCCTCGAGTTACCCCGGCGCGCTGGGCGATGTCCTCGATCCGAGTCCCGGCCACGCCATGACGCTCGAACTCTATGGCGGCGGCATCAAGCAGCATCTCCCTCGTTTGCGCTCCCTGCTCTCGACGACTACCCAGACCGCGCTCGGCCGCGAGATGCGCACTCGGCGACTCGAATCTGTTCGTCATCTCTTCCCTTTTGTGTGGACCTCCGAGGCAGCGCTCGCGGGGGGAGACCAACCTACTTCACCCAGCTGGAGGTCGGAGATTCGCGATTCCGCTTCGCATCGGCCGAGCTAGTTGAGACTAGGCCCTCGGGTGGACTGTGGCGGTTCCCGCCGCTGGTCGACTCGGCTCGGTGGGGGAGTGGACGGCCGGGACAGCGGCGCCTGGCTGGTGCCGATCTGCTGTGTGGCGTAGTTGCGGAGCCGGGTGATGTCGTCGACGTGGCGGTTTGGGTCGCCGGGGTCGTCGGGGTGCCATTGGGTGGCGGTGTCGTAGAGGTGTTCGCGGATCTCGCTGGCGTGCCATGGGTCGGGTCCGAGGAGGGCCGCCGCGGTGCTGATCCGCTCCTCCCACTGCTCCGCCGGCAGGGCCGCCACGATCCGCGCGAGGTCGCGGTAGGCGATGCTGTAGGCGTTGGCGTTGCCCTCGTCGAGGTGGGTCTTGTCGGCGGTGATCCGGGATGCGATGAGGGTGTCGGCCAGGGCGGGCGCGAGGTTGTGTGCGCCCAGGATTCGGGCGAGGGTGCGTCCCTGGTCGGCCTGGTACAGCTCGGCCGGGTCTTTGACGGGGATCCCGTCGGTGCGGGCGAGGACGAGCCGCAGCGGGTCGAGTCCGAGCCCGGTGAGGGTCCAGTAGTCCTTCTCGGCGGCCTTGCGGCCGGCCTGGTCCTGGTCGGTGGCCACGAGCACGCGGCCGTCGGGTGAGGCCGCGGCGAGTTGCTCGGCGTGGTTCAGGGTGAGGGCGGTTCCGCAGGGGGCGACGCCGTAGACCTGGCCGTCACCGGCGAGGGTGATGGCGATCGCGTCGAATGCTCCCTCGACGAGGACGGGGGTGCCGTGGCCGGTGTGTTCGGCCAACCCGTACAGCACTTCGCCCTTGTGGAACGCTGCGGTGGTCGGGGTGTTCATGTACTTCGGCGCGTCGCCTGGCGCACCGGGTGCGGCGCGGCCGGTGAACCCTACGAGCTGCTGGTGCTGGTCGCGGATGCCGAGCATGACGCGGTCTCGGAACACGTCGATGAGGGTTCCGCGCTTGCTGTACTTCGCTAGGCCGGCGTCGATCAGCTCGTCGTTGGTCGCGGCGCACACGGTCCGTAGGTGCTGGGTGAGGCTGTCCCAGCCTGCAGGCGCGTAGCCGATCGTGATGCCGTCGGTCTGGCTGAGGTCGCTGCCGAACCGGGTGGTGACGTAGTCGGCGGCACGGCTGCCGGGGTACTGGTCGGCGTAGTACGCGGCCGCGGCCTGGTTGAGCTCGACGATCCTGGCGACGCCGGCGACGGGCGCCATGGCCTCTGGCGGGGGAGGAGCGAACTCGTCGTCGTACGGATCCGGCGGAGGAGCGTCTGAGAACAGCAGGTCTTCCGGCTCGGCCGCGACCACGAACATGGCCGCCTGGTCGGGGCTGGTGGAGACGTGGTCGCGGTGGAGGTCGTTGACGCGCCAGGTGAGCATGACGGCGACGTCGTCGACGTTGATGTAGTCGTCGCGTTCGGGGTCGATCAGGTTCATTCCGAAGGCGGCGGCCGCGATGACGTGGGCCGGGTCCATCCCGTCGCGGGTGGCCGTGTCGATCGCGGCGACGAGCGCGGGCCATTCGGGGTCGGCGAGCACGCTGTCAGCAACGCCGGCGGGCAGCTGGTCGACCAGCTGGTGAGTCCAGTCCGGGCGGACCTTCGCGGCGGTGGTTTCGCGTGCGGCGGCCGCGGGGGCGAGGGTGTCGGCCAGGCGCCACCACAGCGCTGCGGCGGCGTGCTCGTCGGGCAGGGGGCCGCGTGTGATGGCTTCGGCGATCAGCTGGGGGACGTCCATGCCGGCGCGTTGGGCGAGGCTCAGTCGGCGGGCGAGGATCGGCCACCACGGGTCGGTCAGGATCTGCGGCTGGGTCATGTGCGGAGCCCAACGCTGCGCCGACTGCTCCGCGCGGGACACCTCAGAAGCTCGACGATGAAGCGACAGCTGCCACTGCCCAGCCTCCGAGCTGGACAGTGCAGGACCGGTGACAGACGCGGCCGGGTTGCGGCTCTCGGAGACCTGGAAGGCGGCACGCCACACGATCAGCTCGTCGACGAGTTCACGGTCACGAAGGTACGGCCGGGCCCACGCGGGCGGCTGCTGGGCATGGCTCTCGTCGAGTAGTTCGGTGGCGATGTCGCGGATCTGCTGCTCGCGGGCCGCCAGGTACGGGCCCCACGTCGGATGGTTGCGGACGTGCTGCGGGAGGCCAGCGAGCCATGGCAGAGGCCCTTCGGGGCGTGGCTCTTTGGCGAGTCGGGACAGGATCACAGACGCCGGGTCGTGCGCGTCGACGAGCGGGGCGCCAGCCAGCGCACGGGACAGGTAGTCCCTCGGGTCGTTTCCGTCGGCGGCCGCCAACGCGATCCGCTGACGTAGGACCGGCCACGCGGCTGCGCTTGCCAGACCAGGCACGAGTTCGTCCGCGGCCGCAGTGATCTGGTCGGCCGGGACAAGGTCGGCGACGGCCAGGTCGAGTGCGTCGTTGTAGATGCCGACGACGCGGCCGAGCCACCGGGCCGGGTCGTGTTCGGTCTGCATCTTGCTGTGGGCCGATTCCTGGCTGCCGTCGCGGCCGAGGACTTGCTCGAGGACTTCGACCGCAGTTGCTGGGGTGAGGACCTCGGGCCGGATCGCGTCGTGCTCGTCACCGCTGCCACCGACCAGGACGTACAGGTGGTTCGCGGCACGGCCTCGAGAGGTGGCCACGTACGCGAGCTGGCGCGTCTCGGCGCCGGCGAAGATGGCGTGGGCCGTGTCAACGGTGGCGCCTTGGGCGCCATGAACGGTGACGGCGTAGCCGAGGTCGACGTGCTCCGCGACGTAGTCGGCAGGCAGGTGTGTGATCCGCCCGGACCCGTGGTGCCGGACCGTGAGTCGGCCGTCGCCAGGGATATCGACGACGGTCCACCGGTCACCGTTCTTCACCCAGTCCGTCCGCGACAGCCGCAGTCTCCGCTCGTTCTGGCGGGTGATGAC
>PMLO01000157.1:13556-22173 GCA_003158895.1 Propionibacteriaceae bacterium | reverse complement strand
CAGGGCGAGCGTCTGCGCGTGCACGCCGGGCTGCCCGCCCGGTTGCGTACCGGCATCGACGAGGTCGCGGTTGTGGTCCCACTTGATGTACGAGACGGCGTACTCGGCCAGGATCGCGAAGATCGCATCCCGGATGTAGGTGTAGCACTCTGCGATGCCGAGGTTGAGGACCTGCTGGTGGCGCGACTGCAGCGGCATCCGGCCACCGGTCGACATCACCCACTCGGGATGCCGCCGGGCAAGGTCGGAGTCGAGGTTGACCATCTCGGGCTCGAACCAGAGGCCGAACTGCATGCCCAATGCCGTGACGTGATCCACCAACGGGTGCAGCCCATCGGGCCAGGCATCGGCCGACACGGTCCAGTCGCCGAGTCCCGAACAGTCGTCGCGGCGCGAGCCGAACCAGCCGTCGTCGAGGACGTACCGCTCGACACCGAGCTCGGCGGCGACGTCCGCGAGCTCCACCAGGGTGGGCAGGTCGTGGTCGAAGTAGACGGCCTCCCAGACGTTCAACGTGACCGGCCGCTGCGATGACGGGTNNGACGCGAGGGCCACCTCGCCCGGGAGGAGAAGTTCTCCCCCGCCCAACACCTGCTCGCCCGTCCACAGGCGTTCCGCGTAGTGGGTGTGGTTCCCGCTCCAGCCGACGTGTACGCCCCACGCCTCTCCGTCGCGGAACGAGGTTCCGGGGGTCAGTGCGTGCAGGACGGTGGCCGCGTCCGGACCCGTACGGCCCTTACGCCCCTCTCTCACGTGGCTGCCGACGCTGAATGCCATCCTTTGCGGGACCCGCTCGAGCGCCCATCGACCGGCGAAGTCGAACAGCTCCGTCACCACGGGCGGCACCGGATAGACGAGGACCACGTCATCGAGCTGGTACTCGTCCGAGGCGACGTTCGTCACCGATGCGCGGCTTCGCAGGAGGCCGCCCTCGCACAGTTCGATCTCGAGCTCGAGCTCCAGCCCGGCTGTACGGTCGGCCGCCTTCACGACGACGGAGGACCCGAGAACCGGCCCGTCAGTACGGTCCGGGACGGTGCGACCGTCGACGGCGATCGATGTGGTCGCGAATCGCGGCGACCAGTCCGCCCCTCCGGCCCGATGTCCCGACAGGCCAGGGCGACCCAACCAGCCCGCTTCCTGCTGGGGAAGCATCGACTGCCGTACGGACACATCCACCGGGTTGCCATCGGTCGTACGAACGCCAGACAGCGCCAGGGCGGCGACGTCCTCGGACGAAAGGGCGCCAAGGTCAACGCCCCAGTGGGTGATGGCCGGCAGCCGCCCATCGGTGATGTCGAGCAGGACGGCCACACCGTCCCGCCGCATGAGGACGTACGCCCCTGGGCAGGTCTGACAACCGTCTGTGGACGTCATTCTGCCTCCCCTTCAGCCACTGTCAGGAGGCCGACCGACGAAAGGTCGATCCCGTCGTCGTCACACCCGCACGACTTTCGCCGCACGAGGAGAGTCTCGATCTGGAGGTGTTTGCCGGTGGCGCTCGCGGGCGTCTCAAGCAGGTCGATCGCTCCTGCCGCCAGCAGGCCCAGCTGTTGCTTCGCCACGGTGAGAGGCGGCCAGCTGAACTCGGACTCCTTCGTNNTTGCTCGCGAACAGCGCATCGAGACCTGGACCCTCGTCGAGCATGGCAAGCGCGGCGGCGTACCCGCCCTCGCGGCTGAACGGCACCCTGGCGATAGGGCCCGGTGCGAGCCCTGCTGCCGCCAGTGCGTTGCGCCATCCCCGCTCGCGAGGGTCAGGGTTGCCGAAACCATGGTCTCCGATGATCAGGCCCACACGCTGCCTGCCGTGCGAGATGAGGTGGGCGACCACCGCCTCCCCTCCCGCTTCCGCTGCCGAACCGACGGTCAGCTTTCCAGGAATGGGGCCCGGGCTGTCGATGAGCACAGTCGGGATGCCCAACGCCTCCGCGCTGTAGCGGTTCGCGAACGGACTGGCGAACAGCAGTCCGTCGACCTGGCGAGCGATCAGCTCGTCGAGGATCTCCTTCTCGACCTTCGCGCTCTGTCGCGAGTCCCCGATGAGGATCTGCTTGCCCCTCGCTGCGGCTGCGGTGACCAGCTCGAACGCGTACTGGACGAAGAACGGGTTCAGCGAGTCACCGATGATCAGACCGATCGTCTCCGTCTTGCCACGGCGCAGGGCGCGCGCGCTGGCGTTGGGTACGTATCCCAGCTTGTCCATCGCGTCGCGGACGCGCTTGGCCGTCTTGTCTGCGACGGGCCGTGGGCCATCGTTGACGACGTAGCTCACGACAGCGCTGCTGACTCCAGCCAGCTTGGCCACGTCGGACCGGGTGACCGATCGTCGCACCTCGTTGGGCACGTGACCCGCGCCACTGTTCGCCACTTGTCCATCCCCATCGTCGTCGATGCCGAAAATCTACACCAATAGACAACTTCCACGTTCGTGCGTGCTGCGTCATAGATTCGCGCCTCAGAAGGTCTGAGTCAAGGTCTTGCATCCAGGAATCTACTCGTGTAGCGTCCGGGTCTATCGACAGCCGATGACCCTGGCTATGACAGCCGGGCGACTCCCAACGAAGGGAAACGCGGTGAGCACTGAATCCGTCGTCAGACCAACTCCACGCGCCAGACGTCCACGGCGAGGATCGTCGTCGCGGACTCCAGGAGGGCGCAACGAACTCGGACCGGCGCTCATCTTCATCGCGCCGGCGACGATCGGGTTCCTGGTCTTCTACGTGTACCCGATGATCCGCGGCTTCTACTTCAGCATGACGCAGTACAACATCCTGGGCACTCCGAAGTGGATCGGCTTCGACAACTTCGTGCGTATCGGCAAGGACCCGCTGTTCTGGAACGCGCTCGGCGTCACGCTCGAGTACGTGGTGCTGAACATCGGCTTCCAGACCATCATCGCCATCGTCCTGGCTGTCATGATGCAGCGGCTCACGAAGTCGGTCGTCCTGCGTGGGGCGTTGTTGCTGCCGTGGCTGGTGTCGAACGTGATCGCGGCCATGGTGTGGTTCTGGCTGCTGGACTACCAGATCGGCCTGGTCAACCAGTTCCTGGCGTGGACCGGCGCGTCGAAGATCGCGTTCTTCGGCGACTCGTTCTGGGCCATCCCGACGATCGCCTTCGTCAACGTCTGGCGGCACATGGGCTACACCGCGCTGCTGGTGTTCGCCGGGCTCCAGACGATCCCGAAGTACGTCTACGAGGCGGCGTCGATCGACGGCAGCTCGGAGTGGTCCTCGTTCTGGAGGATGACGATGCCGCTGCTGCGTCCGGTACTNNCCTGTGAACATCACCCGGGTCCTTCAGTACTACATCTACCAGAAGGGCTTCGCCGAGGGTCAGTTCGGCTACGCCAGCGCCATCTCGGTGGTCCTCTTCCTGATCCTCGCCGTCATGGCGGCCCTCCAACTCCGCCTGCTGCGCGCCGGCGAATCCGACCTCGCGTAAGGAGCATGGCTATGACTACGACCCCTGTTCGTGCCTCGGCCACGCCGCAGGCACGCAAGCACCATCGTCCGGTCAGTCTCGGACGCATCGTCGCGTGGGTCGCGATGATCGCGTTCCTGATCGTGACGCTGTTCCCGTTCTACTGGATGCTGCGGACCGCTCTGTCGACCACCCGGTCGCTGCCCTCCGCGCCCGGCTCGCTGCTGCCGGTCGACTTCACCTGGGGCGCGTTCGAGCGGGTCCTCGGTCTCGGCAGCCGGGCCCAGGCGGTTGCCGAGGGCGGTTCCGGGGCCTCGGTGAACTTCTGGCTCTACCTGCGCAACTCGGTCGTCTATGCAGGATCCGTGACCATCGGGCAGGTGTTCTTCTGCGCGATGGCGGCCTACGCCTTCGCCCGGCTGCGCTGGCCGGGTCGCAACCTGGTCTTCGGTATCTTCCTGGGTGCGCTGCTTGTCCCGCCGATCTTCACCAGCCTGCCGAACTTCATCCTCGTGAAGAACCTCGGGCTGCTGAACACGCTGCCGGGGATGATCCTGCCGACGTTCCTGATGACTCCGTTCGCGATCTTCTTCCTGCGGCAGTTCTTCCTGGGCATCAGTCGCGAGATCGAGGAGTCGGCCGCGCTGGATGGCGCCGGACCGTGGCGCACGTTCTTCAGGATCATCCTGCCCATGAGCACGGCTCCGGTGACGACGCTGGCGATCTTGACCTTCATCGCGACGTGGAACGACTACTTCTGGCCGCTGCTGGTCGGCAACACCGAGCAGGCGAGGGTGCTCACGGTCGCTCTGGGCGTCTTCCGCTCCCAGACCCCGGCCGGATCCCCGGACTGGGCGGGTCTGATGGCGGCGACCCTGATCGCCGCGGCGCCTGTCCTGGTCCTGTTCTTCGCGTTCGCCCGCAAGATCATCGACTCGATCGGCTACTCCGGCGTGAAGTAGTCACCCTCCCCACCACTCTTCGTTGGTCCGGAAGCCTCCCGAGCCAACGACAGGAACAACGGAAAGTCCCCAACCAACAGAGAAGGAAACCCGCATGACCAGTTTCACTCGTAGGCAGGCCCTCGTGGGGCTCGCCGGCATCTCGATCGCAGCAACTGTCGCTGCCTGCTCCAGCTCGACCCCTGCCGCTAGCACCAGCAGCGCCTCGGGCGAGGTCACGTACTGGCTCTGGGACAGCAACCAGCAGCCCGTCTACCAGAAGGTCGCCGACGCGTTCCACGCGGCGAACCCGAACATCACGGTCAAGATCACCCAGTACAGCTGGGACGACTACTGGACCAACGTCACCAACGGCTTCGTCGCCGGCACCGCCCCCGACGTCTTCACCAACCACCTGTCGAAGTACCCCGAGTTCGTCACCCAGGGCCAGCTCATGGCCCTGGACGACGCGCTGAAGGCCGACGGCGTCAAGACCGACATCTACCAGAAGGGCCTTGCCGACCTGTGGGTCGGCCAGGACGGCAAGCGCTACGGCCTGCCGAAGGACTTCGACACGATCTCCATCTTCTACAACAAGGACCTCGTCAAGGCGGCCGGCGTCGCCGAGGCAGACCTCGCCAACCTCACCTGGAACCCCACTGACGGCGGCACGTACGAGAAGACGATCGCCCATCTCACCCTCGACTCCAACGGCAAGCGCGGCGACGAGGCAGGCTTCGACAAGTCCAAGGTCAAGGTCTACGGCCTCGGCCTCGACGGCGGCTCCGGCGGCGGCAACGGCCAGACCCAGTGGAGCNNACGCACTACAACTACGACAAGCCCGAGTTCCAGAACACCATGGCCTGGATGCGCAGCCTCATCGAGAAGGGCTACATGCCCACCATCGAGTCCATCACAGGGCAGAGCTCCGCTGACATCTTCGGTGCCAGCAAGTACGCCATGATCACCAACGGCTCCTGGATGATCAACCAGATGTTCGGCTACAAGGGCATCAACACCGGCCTCGCCCCCGTACCGACCGGCCCCAACGGCAAGCGCTCCAGCATGTACAACGGACTCGCCGACTCCGTCTGGGCCGGGTCCAAGAACCAGGCAGCAGCCGTCAAGTGGGTCGAGTACCTGGGCTCCGCGGCCGCCCAGGACATCGTTGGCGCGAGCGGCGTCGTCTTCCCCGCGATCCCCAGCGGCACCGACGCGGCCGGCTCGGCCTTCGGAGCCAAGAACATCGATGTCAACTCGTCCTTCCTGGTCCACATCAAGAACGGCACGACGTTCCTGTTCCCGATCACCGACCACGCCTCCCAGGTCACGGGCATCATGCAGCCCGCGGTCGACGCCGTCTTCACCGGCAAGGCCAAGGCCGACTCGCTGACCGCAGCCAACACCCAGGTCAACGCATTGTTCAGCTGATCGAATGACCCGGTCCGGGTCCACCGGGGGCCTCCCCGATGGACCCGGATCACGTCTTTGGAGCGTGACTCTTGTGACGTACGTCCCGGTCCCGGATCTTGTCCGGGTACAGGTCACTCCCGACGGTGCATGGACGGAACCGGCTCGGACCTCGGCCTCGGTGTACTCCGCCCCCGATGGCGATGGCCTCGCGGTCCTAGTCGAGGCCGAGGTTGTGAGCCGGGTCCACCTGCGCTGGCACCGGGTGGTCCCCACCGACGCCCTCATGCTCGGCGACGCCTGGGAACGCACGTACGGCGACCTCGCCTGGCAAGCCCTCAGACCCGAACAGCTCCACCCATGGATGGTCGTCGTCCACTCCCCCACCGCAGGATCGTGGGGTGCCGGTGTCGACGTCCGTACGGGCGCGTTCGCCGCGTGGTCGATCGATCAGGCAGGCATCTCGCTATGGCTGGACCTTCGCGCCGGTGCCGACCCCGTACAGCTCGGAAGCCGAGTACTCACCGCAGCGGTGGTGCGCTGGGTCGACGGGGCCGAACCGTACGCGACGCAGTGCGCCGTGGCCGCTGCCGTGTGCCGTGACCCGCTGCCGGCGCGGCCTCTGGTCGGCGCCAACAACTGGTACTACGCGTACGGCAAGGNNCGACGACGGCTGGAGCGTCGACGGCCTGGCCGATGGGCGAACCGCGTCGGGCGGTCCCTGGGACCGCGGCCGCGGCGACTTCTCGGACATGGCCGAGACTGCCGGGGCGATCGCCGCCGAAGGCGTACGACCCGGGCTGTGGTTCCGACCTCTCCTGTGGCGGCAGGACCACCCCGCCGCACTCCGCGCCTGGGACGGCGCCTTCGCCCTGGACCCCAGCCACCCCGCCGCCGTCGACGAGGTCGTCGACTCGATCCGCCGGTTCCGTACGTGGGGCTTCGACCTCATCAAGCACGACTTCTCCACGTACGAGTCGTTGGGGCGCTGGGGGTTCCAGATGGGGCCGTCTCCCGCCGCGCCCGACGTTCACGTCGCCGACCGGACACGAACCACGGCGGAGGTCCTCGTCGACCTGTACCGCGCGATCCACGAAGCGGCCGATGACGGCGTGGTGCTGGGCTGCAACGTCGTGGGACACCTCGCGGCCGGCCTGGTCCAGGCCCAGCGGACCGGCGACGACACGTCCGGCCGGAGCTGGGAGCGCACGCGGCGGATGGGCGTCAACACGCTCGCCTTCCGACTGGCTCAGCACGGCCGCTTCTTCACTGTGGATGCGGACTGCGTGCCCAGCACGCCGCAGACGGACTGGGCGCTGAACCGCCAGCTCCTCGATCTCGTGGCCCGCTCAGGGACCGCGCTCTTCGTGTCGGTCGATCCCACGACCCGTACCGACGCGGTGGATGCCGACCTGGCCGCGGCCCTGCGGATCGCACTCGGCGGTGGCGTCCCTGGAGGCGTGGAACCGCTCGACTGGTTCTCGACGCCGACGCCGAGCCGGTGGCGTTGCGGCGACGAGGTACATACCTATGACTGGCTGGCCTCGACGGGCGGGGACCCGTACGACGTCGGTGGCACCCTCTACTCCTGACTCACCGAAAGGCTCGCGCATGCGCACCGCCACGATCCGCCGTCTCGCCTATGTGGCCGTCGGAGTCGTCGCTGTCGGCGTGCGCTGGGCTTTCGTCGACTTCCAGTCGGGTGACTTCGTCGCGTTCCTGTCGCGGTGGTGGTCCTACATCGACCAGCACGGCCACCTGGCGGCGCTGCAGGACGGCAGCTTCTCCAACTACAACACTCCGTACCTGGTGCTGCTGGCGCTCGCGACCTACTTGCCGGTACGCGCGATCGCTGCGATCAAGGCGATCTCGATCGCGTTCGACGTCCTCCTCGCGGTGACGGCGTCCCGGTTGGTGGCGGCCGTACGTCCGCGCGCGGGGTGGCTTCCGTTCGTGACGTTCGCCGTCGTCTCCCTGCTTCCCACCGTGGTGATGAACAGCGGCGTGTGGGCGCAGTGCGACTCGATCTACGCGACGTTCTGCCTTGCCAGCCTCGTGTCGCTCGTACGAGGACGCCCGTGGGCCGCGTCTGCCTGGTTCGGTGTCGCCTTCGCGTTCAAGCTGCAGGCGGTCTTCCTGTTGCCCGTGCTGGTCGGCGTACTGCTCACGAACCGGCTGCGGTTGCGGACCCTGGTCGCAGCTCCCGTGACGTTCCTCGCCTGCTTGGTGCCGGCGCTCATCGCCGGACGCAGCCTGCTGAGCCAGCTCGCCGTCTACCCGGCCCAGATCAGCGATCCCTCAGGAGTGGGCGGCACGGTGGGCGGTGCGGCGTCCGGGGGTGGCGCGCCCGGCGGTGCCATGCCTGGGGGTCCTGGGACGCCCGGTGTTCCTGGCGGCCGTGGAGGACCAGCGGGAGGAGTGCCTGCCGCCGCCCCGGCTGCTCAGACTGCAACGCTGACCCACAACGCGCCCACCCCGTACGCGTGGCTGCCGTCCTCGACGATCTGGCTGTACGTGGGACTGGCGGTCACAGCGCTGGTCGTCGTCGCGTTCGGAGTCTGGCTCCTCCTGCGCAAGACGCCGCTCAGCGGGGGCGAGATCGTGCTCGTCGCCGCCACCTCGACGCTGCTGATCCCCCTGCTGCTGCCTCAGATGCACGAGCGGTACTTCTATCTCGCCGAGGTGCTGCTCGTCGTCGCGTGCATGGTCGACTGGAGGTTCCTCGTTCCCGCGCTGGGCATCCAGATCGCGAGCATCAGCACATACTTCGGCTACCTCCGCAACCAATCCCTGATGCCTCTCGGGGCCGCGGCCGGGTTCGCGGTTGCTGCCGGACTTGCC
>PMLO01000157.1:12020-13530 GCA_003158895.1 Propionibacteriaceae bacterium | reverse complement strand
CGCTCGAGCAGTCCGAGCAGTGGCACGGGTCGCACAGCCACCTTGTCGCGATCGAGACGGGCCAGCGCGCACGCACGCTCGACGGCGACCTCACGGCCACCGAGGTGGTCGACGAGATGGCGTTCCTTGGCGTCGGAGCCAGTCCAGACACGCCCTCGGGCGAGTGGCTCGAGCTCCTCCACCGCCATGCCGCGGTCGGCGGCCGCCTTCGTCGTGAAGTCCTCGTAGACCTGGTCGAGCCAGGTGTCGAGGATCTTCCACTGGTCGTCGGTGAAGCCGCGGTTGCCGGCGAACATGTCGGCGAGACGACCGGACTGTACGTCCTCGCGGATGAGCCCGATCTTGTCGTACAACCCCTGGTTGACGAACTTCCCGGCGAACACGCCGATCGAGCCGGTGAGCGTCGACGGGTTCGCGACGATCTCGTTCGCGCCCATGGCGACGAAGTAGCCTCCCGACGCGGCAACATCGCCCATCGTCGCCACCACGGGCTTGCCTGCCTTCTTCAGCTCGAGCACCCCGGCGCGGATCGTGTCGGACGCGATGTACGAGCCGCCTGGCGAGTCGACGGCCAGCACGACCGCCTTGACGTTGTCGTCCATGCGCGCGTGGCGAAGGTGCTCGAGGACGATCTCAGATCCCGCCTGAGGACCGCCGAGCGGCGAACGTACAGGTCGGCCGCTGACGATCCCGCCACGTACGGACACGACGGCCACGGTCGGCTTCGTCGCCAGCCGCGACATCGCCCTCGCGGCGATCGACCCGATGTAGCGCGACGCGTACTGCAGCGTGGCGTCGTTGCCCCACGTGCTCTTCACGTCCTGGTACACGTCGTCCCTGTAGCCCAGGTGGTCGACGAGACCGAGCGTCCGCGCCTCCTCGGCGGCGACGGGCCCGCGGTCCAGGACCTCGCGCACGACGTCGGCGCTGAGCCCGCGGCGCTCGCTGATGATCGCGATCGTCTCCTCGACCAGGGACTCCGCAAGGCGACCGCTCATCTCACGGTTCGCGTCGCTGACAGCCGCCGCCGAGTACGACTCCGCGGCGGTCTTGAACTCTTTCCGCTGGCTGAACTGGGGGTCCATCCCGAGCTTCTCGAGGCCGCCTCGCATCAGGACCATGTCGACGTGGACGCCGCTCAGCACGACCCCACCCGAGGGCTGCAGCCAGATCGTCGAGGCAGCCGTGGCCAGGCGGTAGGCGAACATCCCCGACGTCAGCTCCCCGAACGTCTCCGCGTACGCGACNNGTGGCCGAGAGCGGGCACGTACCGATGTGCACCACGAGCCCCGCGACCCGCTCGTCGGCCACGGCCTCACGCAGGGCGGTGGTCAGGCCCGTGATCGTCGGCGCGTTGATGGCTCGGAACGCCTCGAGCGGGTTCTCCGGGGCCGCGCGCAGCACGCCCCTGTCGAGGTCTATCTCGAGTGTCACACGACCGGGGCCGGACTTGGCGAGAAGGGATGAGAGCAGACTGCTGAATCCACGCATGGTCCCAGCCTACGGACCG
>PMLO01000157.1:0-11907 GCA_003158895.1 Propionibacteriaceae bacterium | reverse complement strand
ACAGCGTTCGTCGCCCTGGAGTCGGCGGGACACGGCATCCGCGCGACGAACCCTTTTCGCTCCAGCGACGTGACGACCCGTGACAGGCGAGCCAGCGACGCGTTCGTACGGGCCGCCAGTGCCGACAGCCGCAGCCGCCGTTCGTCAGCCTCGACGAGAGCCTCGAGGAGCGTGTACTCGAACGCAGTGACACCGACGGACTGGAGCTGTCGATCCAGGGCGGCCGGCAGCAGCTCCAGCAGAGCCTGGAGGCGCGCGACGGCGACCCGTTCCGGCTGGCTCAGCGATGTCATGGTGATCATCCTACCTGATAGTTGAAGATACAACTATTCTCTGGTACGGTCCCAGTTGTAGGTACAAGCATCCCCCGGATCCCGGGTTTTCAGAAGGAGACTCACATGGCACGCTTCACGATCTTCGGCACCGGCAACATGGGCGGGGCCATCGGCTCGGTCCTCACCGACGGCGGCAGCACCGTCACGCACATCCCCCACACCGGCGGTGGCACGGTGGACGGCGACGTCGTCATCCTCGCGGTGCCCTACCACGCAGTGAGCGACATCATCGCGACGTACGGCGAGCAGCTCGCCGGCAAGGTCGTCGTGGACATCAGCAATCCGCTGAACTTCGAGACGTTCGACTCCCTCGTCGTCCCGGTCGGCAGCTCCGCCGCCGCTGAGATCGCCGCGAAGCTCCCCGACTCCCACGTCCTCAAGGCGTTCAACACGACCTTCGCCGCCACGCTCGCGACGAAGAAGGTCGGCGACGTCACGACGACCGTCCTCATCGCCGGCGACGACGCGGCAGCCAAGAGTGTCCTGGCCACAGCTCTCGAGGCCGGCGGCGTGTCGGCTCTCGATGCCGGTTCGTTGGGCCGCGCCCATGAGCTCGAGGCCATGGGGTTCCTGCAGCTCACGCTGGCCATCGGCGAGAAGCTCCCCTGGACCGGCGGCTTCGCCGTCGTCCGTTGATCGCTCGAACGTCGGCTGAGCGGCTGGACGGGCCGGTCGTAGCGCTTCTGCTCCACGGCTACGGCTCGTCGGAGGACGACCTGGCAGGTCTGGCACCCCACGTGGTGCCGGGCCTGCCCTGGGCATCGGTCCGCGCGCCGCTGGTCCTGGGTGCCGGCAGCCACGCCTGGTTCCACGTCGTCACGCCCGGGAGTCCGGCTCTGGAGCCGGTCGCCGCGGCGGTCGATGCCGTGTGGGCCTGGGTCGACGCGAACCTCGACGCCGCCACGAAGGTGGTCACTATCGGCTTCTCCCAGGGCGGGCTCATGGCCACCGAGCTGCTCCGGACGCGTCCGGACCGGGTCGCCGCGACGGTGGTTCTGGGCGGGTTCGTCCAGGGAGCCGACCGTCCCGCCGACGCGTTGCTGGCGGAGACGCTGCCCCCTGTCTTCTGGGGCCGCGGCAGCGCGGACACCGTGATCGCGCCGGTTGCCGTGGAACGTACGGAAGCGTGGCTGCCCAGCCACTCGACCCTCACCCGCCGCGTCTATCCCGGCCTCGCTCACGCGATCGGCGCGGACGAGGCGGCGGATGTCCGGGCATTCCTTGCGGTGCTGGTTCAGCCCGTCACGGCGTGAAGGACCGTCCCGAGAACACGCACGCGACCCCCGCCATAACGACAACTCCGGGGGCCGCGTGCGTGGAAAGGCTTCAGATCAGCGCGTTGGCCGCCTCTACGACCGCGGCGGCGGTGAGCCCGTACTCCCTGTACAGCGTCGCGGCGTCTGCGGAGGCGCCGAAGTGGTCGATGCCGATCGCGGTGACCGTACCGTCGAGGACGTCGCGCCAGCCGATGGGCTGTGCGGCTTCGATGACGACCTTGGGAACACCAGCCGGGAGGATCGACGCCTTGTACGCGTCGGGCTGGGCCGTGTACCACTCGACGCACGGCATCGAGATGAGTCGGGTCGGCACGCCGGCAGCCTCCAGCGTCACCTGGGCTGCTGCCGCGATCTCCACCTCAGAACCGGTGGCCACGAGGATCACCTTCGGGTCGGCAGACGCCTCCGCGAGCACGTACCCACCCTTGGCGACCCCGTCGGTGCTGGCGTAGCCACTGCCTTCGGAGCGGTCGAACACGCGCACGTTCTGGCGGGACAGGATCAACCCTGCAGGACGGTCGGTGTGCTTGAGGACCTGGAGCCAGGCAGCCGCGGTCTCGTTGGCGTCCGCGGGGCGTACGACATCGAGGCCGGGGATGAGGCGCAGGCTCGGGANNGTGCTCGACGGGCTGGTGTGTCGGTCCGTCCTCTCCGACGCCGATCGAGTCGTGCGTCCAGACGAAGATCGTCGGCGCCTTGCTCAAGGCGGCCAGCCGCACGGATCCCCGCATGTAGTCCGAGAAGACGAGGAACGTGCCGCCGTACGCGCGGCTCAGGCCCTCGAGGTTGATCGCGTTGAGGATGTTGCCCATCGCGTGCTCACGGATGCCGAAGTGGAGGGTACGGCCTTCCGCGTTGCCGATGAAGTCCTTCGACGACCGGTCCGCCGGGATGAAGGAGGACACGCCCTTCATGGTCGTGTTGTTCGACCCCGCGAGATCGGCCGAGCCGCCCCACAGCTCCGGCATGACGCCTGCCAGCGCGCTCAGCACGCTGCCGGACGCCGCACGGGTCGCGATGGGCTTGTCGGCCGCGAATGTCGGCAGTGCAGCCTCGATGCCGGCAGGCAGCTCGCGGGCCATGACCCGGTCGAGCAGAGCGGCCTGCTCCGGGTTCGAGGTCCGCCACGTCGCGTACTGCGCATCCCACACCTCGCGTGCGGCCTTCGCGCGGTCCGCCGCGTTCGAGCGGGTGTACGACAGGACCTCCGGGGCGACGTCGAACGACTTGTCGGGGTCGAAGCCGAGCTCGCGCTTCAGGCCTGCGATCTCCTCTCCGCCAAGCTTGGCACCATGCACGGAGTGGCTGCCGGCGAGCGTCGGCAGCGGCCATCCGATGATCGTCGTGACCTTGATGAACGACGGCCGGTCGGTGACGGCCTTCGCCGCCTCGATCGCCTGGTACAGCTCTCCGACCTTCTCCTCGTACGTCGTGAAGCCGTTGGTGAAGTCGACGTGAGCCACGTGCCAGCCGTACGCGGCGTAGCGTGCCTCGACGTCCTCGGAGAACGCGATCTTCGTGTTCCCCTCGATGGAGATCCGGTTGTCGTCGTAGAAGAGGATGAGGTTGCCGAGCTCCTGCGTCACGGCGAGGGACGATGCCTCGGCGGAGACACCCTCCTGCATGCAGCCGTCGCCGGCGATCACGTAGACGAAGTGGTCGAAGACCGACTCGCCCGGGACCGCGGTCGGGTCGTACAGCTGGCGCTCACGGCGAGAGGCCATCGCGAAGCCGACACCGTTGGCGACGCCGGCGCCCAGCGGACCGGTGGTGCACTCGATGCCTTTGGTGTGGTGCACCTCCGGGTGGCCCGGCGTCTTCGAACCCCAGGTGCGAAGTGCCTCAATGTCGGAGATCTCAAGCCCGAAGCCCGCGAGGAACAGCTGCGTGTACTGGGTGAGCGACGCGTGGCCGGCCGACAGGACGAACCGGTCGCGACCCAGCCAGTTCTCGTCGGACGGGTCGACGTTCATGACCTTCTGGTAGAGCAGGTATCCGAGCGGGGCCAGCGAGATCGCGGTACCCGGGTGTCCGTTGCCGACCTTCTCCACCGCATCCGCTGCGAGCACTCGCGCGGTATCTACCGCCCGCTTGTCGAGGTCTGTCCAGGTCAAAGGGCTGTTCACGTGTCGGGGCCTTTCGCGAAGTGTCCGGGCACCGGCGCCCGGCCTGCGCTCAGCCTAGGCGGTGAACTCGGGCCGCGCGACGTCGGGCTGCTGGTTGCATGTTCCAGGACGGCACCTCTTCCGGTTGCCACAAGCCTTGGATTGAATCGTCTCAATTGCTGGTCTCGGCGGCCGCTTCAGGCTCATCGACGCTCGGCGTCGCGACCTGAACCCGGTGCAGGAAGAACTGGTTGAGATGCCCGATGGACAACGCGTACAGCACCGTACCGACGCCCACGACGCCGCCCATGAGCCAGCCGATCACGAGCACGGAGAGCTCGATGACGGTACGCACGAGGCGGATGCTCAGTCCGTACCTGCGGGTGATCGCGACCCACAGCCCGTCCCTCGGACCCGGGCCGAGGTGCGCCCCCACGTACAGGGCCCCGGCGAGACCGTTGAGAACGATGCCTCCCACGAGGAGCGCGCTGCGACCCACGAGGTTCGCGGGCTGGCCCATCATGGCGAGGCCGAAGTCCGCGGAGAGCCCGATGACGAAGATGTTCAGGATGGTGCCGATGCCGGGCCGNNCCGAGCCCGCTCCGTACCATCATCGCCATCGACCAGCCGTACAGGAACAGGCCGACGAGAAGCTGGGAGAGCCGTCGCGGCAGGCGGAAGGTGAGGGGAATGGTCGTCATCGTCGTCGCGGCCCGCTCAGGCGCCGAGCAGGTCCGCCAGCGCGGCGACCGTGGCCAGCCGGGCGTGGGCGAAGTCGGCATGCAGGTCGTACGGATCGAGCTGTACGACACGCATCCCGGCCGCCTCGGCGCCCCGGACATCGGCGTGGACCGTGTCACCGACGTACAGCGTGCGTGCGGGGTCGGTGCCCAGTGCCTCGAGCGCGGGCCGGAAGATCGCCGGATCGGGCTTCGCGACTCCCACGACAGCGGAGTCGACGACGATGGTCACGCTCGGCAGCGGGCCCTCGCCGACCTGGCAGATGCCGAAGTGGCGAAGCTGCTCCTCGGCCGTACCGTCGTTGTTGCTGACGATGGCCACCGGCATCCCTGACGCCACGATGCGGCGGAAACCTTCGATGTTCTCGTCGAGCAGCTGACGCCACATGTCCTTGACCTCGGTGGTCGAGGCCATCGCCATCACCGCCTCCGCAGCGGCCGCCACCTGCACGTCCGCGACGCCCAGTCCCCGCATGTAGCCACGCTCCCAGTGCACCCACATGCCGTGCTCGTACTCGTGCACGGCGTCGCTGTCGGTGAGCAGGTCGGACATCGCCCGTACGGCGACATGGTGGGCGCGGTGGTACGCCAGGGGGTCGCTCGGCGCGTCGAACCCCCCACCGACGAGCGCGGAACGTACGAAGTCGTGGTGCCGGATCGTGAACACCCCGCCGATGTCGAACACCACGGCGTCGATGGTGGTCGCGTCGATCGGAGTGCTCAGGGCAGGCTCGGATGAGGTCACCGGGTCACCCTACGTTCCCGCGGCGTGCATCGACGAGGCGTCGCCGCGGTTCCCGGTTCAAT
Source organism: Propionibacteriaceae bacterium (assembly GCA_003158895.1). Classification (GTDB taxonomy): domain Bacteria; phylum Actinomycetota; class Actinomycetes; order Propionibacteriales; family Propionibacteriaceae; genus Fen-668. The sequence continues at coordinate 6,643 of PMLO01000157.1, read as the reverse complement.
CCTCGTGGTCTGGACCATCCGCATCCTTCCGAACGTCACGGGAATGCTCGCCGCGATGTTGTGAGCGGAGTCGTAGGGTCCCACCCATGAGGTCCACGCGGTATTGGGAGTCGGCGGCGATCCCAGAACTGTACGAATGGTTCGCGGCGGAGGCTGAAGAGAGCTCCCCCGCGTGGGCTCGGGTGGCTCGTCAGGTGGCCTCCACACCGTCGATCGCGTACCTCCTGGACACGCTGCCGCCCGTCGCTCGCCAGCCGAACCTCTTCCTCGGAGCCCTCAAGTTCCTGGGTGGTCCGCTGGACGCAGGGATCTCCTTGCCGGACTGGGTCGCAGACCACTGGCTGCAGATCGAGCGGCTGGCAACCACGCGCTTCACACAGACCAACGAGGTGGGTCGCTGCGCGGTGATCGCACCCGTTCTCGCATCACTCCCTCAGCCCATCGCCCTCATCGAGGTCGGGATGTCAGCAGGGCTGGGGCTCTTCCCGGACCTGTACAGCTACTCCTGGACGCTCGACGACGGCACCATCGTGACGGGTGGGACGCCGTCCGAGGTGACCATCGAGTGCCGAGTGACCGGCACCGGACTACCGCTGACGCTGCCCAAGCTCGCCTGGCGCGCAGGCATCGACAGAAACCCCCTTGACCCTGCGGATCGCGACGACGCGGCATGGCTGCGTGCTCTCGTCTGGCCGGGTGAGGAGGTTCGCGAGGAACGGCTGGCGGCGGCGCTGCGGACGGTCGCCGGCCAGGACGCATTGAGGGTCGCGGGTGACATCACCGACGCCCTGCCGGCAGTGGTCGCCGCTGCTCCGAGGGACGCGACGGTCGTCGTCGTACACTCGGCAACCCTCGCGTACCTGCCCCGCGAGGCCCGGGAGCGACATCTAGCGCTGCTCACCGAGCTCGGCGTCCACTGGGTGACGAACGAGGGAAGGAAGGTCGTCCCCGCCGTACGGGACGCGCTGCCCGCGGGGTTCGCCGACGACCCTCGGCCGTGCTTCGTGCTCGCGCTCGACGGCGTACCGCTCGCACGCGTCGGCAGCCACGGCCAGTGGCTTGAGTGGCTGTAGGAGCGGTCCGGCTCAGAGCCGACGAGCCGCGAGAACGCCCGCGATGCTGCGGATCTTCGTCATGACGTCGTCGGTGAGGTCGCCGTCGACGTCGATGAGCGTGTACGCGAGGTCGCCGCGCGACTTGTTCAGCAGGTCGGCGATGTTCAGACCAGCATCGGCGAGCAGGGTCGAGATCTGGCCCACCATGTTCGGCACGTTCGAGTTGGCGATCGCCAGCCGGGACGTATCGGGGGCACGACGCAGGGACGCCTCCGGGAAGTTCACAGAGTTGCGGATCTCGCCGTCGTCGAGGTAGGCGGCCAGCTGGTCTGCGGCCATGATCGCGCAGTTCTCCTCGGCCTCGCCGGTCGAGGCGCCCAGGTGCGGCAGCGCCACCACGTGCGCCTTGCCCTGCAGGGATGCCGAGGGGAAGTCGCACACGTACGACGCGAGCGTGCCGTTCCCGATCGCGGCCAGTACGGCGGCCTCGTCGACGATGCCGGCGCGCGAAAAGTTGAGCAGTACGGACCCGGGCTTCAGCAGCGACAGCCGCTCGGCGTTGACGAGACCCTTGGTGGCCTCGATGAGCGGTACGTGCATGGTGACCATGTCGGCGCCGGCGAACACGTCCTCCAACGTGGCGGCGCGCTCCACCTCGCTCGCGAGCTGCCAGGCGTGGCTGATGGAGATCTGCGGGTCGAACCCGAGGACGCGCATTCCCAGACCGCGCGCCGCGTTGGCGACCTGGACGCCGATGGCGCCAAGGCCGATGACGCCGAGCGTGCGGCCCGGCAGCTCGAAGCCGACGAATGCCTTCTTGCCCTTCTCCGTGGCCTCGTTGATCTCCGCGTCCGTACCGCTCAGTCCGGCCGCAAATGACGCGGCGGGGACCAGGTTGCGCGCAGCGATGAGCATGCCGGCGATCACGAGTTCCTTGACCGCGTTCGCGTTGGCGCCGGGCGTGTTGAACACCACGATGCCGCGCCTGCTCAGGTCGGCGACGGGAATGTTGTTCGTGCCGGCACCCGCACGCGCGACGGCCAGCACCGAGTCGGGCAGCGCGACCTTGTGCAGGTCGGCTGACCGGACGAGGACGCCGTCAGGGTCCTCCATGTCCGAGCCCACCTCGTACGAGTCGGGCAATCGGTCGAGGCCGAGCGAGCTGATGGCGTTGAAGGTACGAACCCGCAACGTCCTCAGCCGTTCTTGGCGGCGAAGTCGGCCATGAACGCGATGAGCGCGTCGACACCCTCGCGCGGCATGGCGTTGTAGATGCTGGCGCGCATGCCGCCGACCGACCGGTGACCGGCGAGGTTGGTGAGGCCCGCGGCGGTCGCCTCGGCGACGAACTGCTTGTCGAGCTCGGGGTTCGCCAGCAGGAACGTCACGTTCATGAGGGACCGGCTGTCGAGCGCGACCGGGTTCGAGTAGAAGTCGTGGCCATCGATGAAGTCGTACAGCGCACCGGCCTTGGCCCTGTTGATCGCCGCGATGCCCTCGACGCCGCCCCTGGCCTCGATCCAGGCGAGGATCTTGCCGAGCAGGTAGATGCCGAACGTCGGCGGGGTGTTGAGCATCGAGTCGTTGGCGGCCATCCCGGAGTACTCGAGGATCGTGGGCGTCTCCGTACGGGCATGGCCCATGAGGTCGCGGCGCACGACGACCACGCACATGCCGGCGGGGCCGAGGTTCTTCTGCGTACCGGCGTAGATCACGCCGAACTTCGACACATCGGTCGGCTGCGACAGGATCATCGAGCTCATGTCGGCCACCAGCGGCACGTCGCCCGTCTCCGGCACGTAGCCGAACGCCACGCCGCCGATCGTCTCGTTCGGCGTGTAGTGGACGTATTTCGCCTCGGGATTCAGCGTGTACGAGCCCGCGGCCGGGGTCGTCGTGTAGTTCGAGGCCTTCTCGTCCGCGACGACCCGTACGTCGAGGCCGTACTTCTTCGCCTCGGAGATCGCCTTCGCCGACCACTGGCCGGTGTTGAGGACGTCGATCGCGTCGCCGACGGCGGTGAGGTTCATCGGCACGCCGGCGAACTGGCCCGTCGCGCCGCCCTGGAGGAACAGCACGGCGTAGTCGTCCGGGACGCCCATGACCGAGCGGAACCGCGCCTCCGTCTCAGCCGCGCAGGCGACGAACGCCTTGCCGCGGTGCGAGACCTCCATGACGCTCATGCCCGAGCCCTGCCAATCGGAGAGCTCTGCGGCGGCCTCNNTCGAGAACCTCGAGGGGCATGACAGCGGGACCTGCTGAGAAGTTGTAGACGCGCACGGCGCATATCCTCTCATTCCTGCCAGCCCGCCTCGCATTCGGATATCCCCCCGTACAGTGTCGGACGCAGAGAGGACACATACATGAGCGATCGCACCATCGTCATCACAGGCGCCAGCGACGGCATCGGCCGAGCAGCGGCCGAGGCTCTCAACGAGCGCACGAACACCACCCTGGTCCTGGTCGGACGGAATCCGGACAAGATCGCCGAGATCGGGAAGCGNNGACGTCCTCGCCAACAACGCGGGTGGAGTCTTCGCGCCACGTACGGTCACGGGTGACGGGTACGAGACGACGTTGCAGGTCAACCATCTCGCTCCCCTGTTGCTGACCAACGAGCTTCTGCCATCGTTGCGCGCCGGCGAGGGCACGATCATCTTCACCTCGAGCATGGCGGCGTTCCAGGGCTCGATCGACCTGTCCGACCTGGGCAAGGAGAAGCGCTGGACCTCGTTCGGTGCGTATGGCGCCGCGAAGCTCGCGAACATCGTCACGGCCAGAGCCATGCTGCGCCGGTACGGGCCGGAGGGGATCAACACGGCGTCCTTCCACCCCGGTGTCGTGGCGACGTCGTTCGGCTCGAGTGCGGGGCTGTTCGTGAAGCTGTTCTACGGCTCCGGCCTCGGCAAGCGCCTCATGCGCACCCCCGCGCAGGGCGCGGACACGCTGGTGTGGCTGGCGACGACGAAGCCCGGAGTCGACTGGAAGGCGGGCGGCTACTACACGGAGCGGCAGCTCAAGGATCCCCCGAAGCAGGCGCTCGACGACGCGTTCGGCGACCGGTTCCTGTCGGCGAGCGAGCTCCTCATCCGATGAGCTTCGACGTCGACGCGCTGGCGGCGGAGCTGCTCACGCTGAGCGGAACCGGGCCGCGCATCATCGTCGGGATCTGCGGTGCGCCGGGCGCCGGCAAGTCCACGCTCGCGGTGTTGCTCGTCGACGCGGTCAACGCTGCCTCTCCAGGCCAGGCTGTGGTGGTCGGCATGGACGGGTTCCACCTCGCGAAGTCGATCATCGACGTCGACGACCGCCGTACCCGCCGTGGCGCGCCGGACACGTTCGATGCGGCGGGGTACGCGGCACTGCTGGCGCGACTGCGTACCGCCGAGGACGACATCGTGTACGCGCCGGAGTACCGCCGCGAGATCGAGGACCCGGTCAACGCGGCCATCGCCGTACCCCGCTCTGTACGAGTGGTCGTCACCGAGGGCAATTACCTGCTCCACCCGGACTGGGTGGCGGCACGGGCGCAGCTCGACGAGGTCTGGTTCCTCGAGGCCCCCGACGAGTCCGTACGCGTCGAGCACCTCATCGCACGACACGTGCGGTACGGCAAGGACACCGAGCGCGCCCGTACATGGGTGCTCACCTCGGACGAGGCCAACGCTGCAGTCGTCGCCGGCTACCGCGACCACGCAGACCGGATCCTGCGCTGGACCTCATGGCCGGACGAGCAGGTCACGGTCGCAGGAACCTGAGGTAGACCGCGCCGACGAGCAGCGCAATGCCACGTTCGCGAGCAGCCGAGCCAGCATGAAGATTCTGAAGAGCGCCGGGTCGATGCCGACGACGACGGCGACCATGACGAGCGCGTAGACGACGAGCCGGCTCTTCCTCAGCACGCGCGCGGGGCGCCGATCGCTCGGCGCCCCGCGTGGTGGTCGTCCTCCTAGTGGTGGCCGGTCAGCCTCTTCGACGCCATCCACTGCCAGATGTGCTGTCCGTGGTACTGCGGTACATCGCGGGCCACATAGATCCACGACCAGTGACCTGGGTAGGTGATCCCGTTGCGGGTCACCGTGTCGAACTCGGTGAAGATCACCCCGGGGATCAGCTTGCTGGCCGGCACCGAGTTGTCGACAGGTGGGACCGTCGTGTCGCTCTTGGCACACACGAGCCACGACGGCGTCGTGATGCTCTTCAGCTGGGCCTTCGTGAGGTAGATCGTGGCGACCTTCGGGTCCGGGTCCTTCACCACGCCACAGATCGGTACGGCCGCGGCGAAGAGGTCGTGGTACAGCGAGGTCATCTCCATGGTGAGGTAACCCCCGTTGCTGCAGCCGGCCAGGTAGATACGGCTGGGATCGATCGCGTACTTGCCCACAAGCTCGAGGATGAGCGCCCGTACACGCGGGGAGTAGACCGGTCCGTTCTCCAGCCAGTACGACTCCGCCTGCGGAGCGACCACGTACGCGCCGCCGAAGACCTGCTGCGCCTCAGGCGTCGAGAAGCCGAGGGCGCCGCGGTTCGCCCGGAGCGTCGGCTCGTTGTCGTAGTACTTGGACGACAACAGCCCGCCTTCGCCGCCGCCGTGCAGCCACACGATGAGCGGGCTCTTGTCGCGGCCGTACCAGCGACCACCGCGGGCATCGTTCCGCGGTGAGAACAGCCGGTAGTTCATGCCGTCCAGGGACTTGTGATAGCTGTACGCGTCGACCTCGGGGTCGACGAGCTTGCCCTGGGTGAAGTGGGTCAGCGTCAGCGATCCACCCCTGAGGAGCTCAAGGGACCCGGTCTGGGTGATCGTGTAGGTCTGGTCCATCAGGACGTTGCGGGCGGCGATCGCCAGGTAGCCCAGGGTGTTGCCCGGAGTCGTCTGGTCGATGGTCAGCAGGTCGAGCACGATCTTGCCGTGCTCCAGGTGGGCCTTCGTGACGGGCCGCGGCTGATCCTTGTACGGCGAGTACAGCGTGTCTCCCGCGGGAAGGGCGAACGGCAGCTTCGAGGTGAGGGTCACGGTGAACGTCGAGGTCGCCAGGCTCGCGGGGTCGATCGGGCCGAAGCCGCTCGTGTCGAGCGTCAGGGACGAGACCTGCTCCCCGCCGTCGAAGACGGTGCCGTTGAGCGTGAAGTGGACGGTACGGGCCGTGGTCGGAGTGGTCGCGTGGGCGATCTCCGGCTGGAGGGCGACTGCGGCGACGGTTGCGCCTCCGATGAGCAGGCTGCGGCGGCTGAGATGGGACATGGCAGAACTCCTTCGTTCTGGGGACAAGCCATCACCGGGAACTGTGTTGGGGAGAGTCCGGGGGAGGACTTATGGGGTTCTCTCGTCCTATCACGCCTAGTCAGCGAAAAATAGTAGTTCGAGTGAACTACACGTATGCACTTAGGATCAGGTACAGGGCGGGCATCATGACGATGGCGATGAGGATCGTCACGGAGTTCATGAACGTGGCCGTGCCGACATGCCCGTCGATCTCCGACGTGAAGCCCGGGACCATCGCCGCGATCGGGGCGAAGAGGACGAGGACCACGACGACCTTGACATCGCGGGCGAACGGCAGGAAGAACCACACCAGCGTCGCGAT
>PMLO01000092.1 GCA_003158895.1 Propionibacteriaceae bacterium | reverse complement strand
CCAGCGGGAGTTCGAGGTCGAACACTTTGCCGGGGTCGATCCTCCGGTTCCAGATCAGGTCGATGAGCTCGGGCAGGAATCGGCGGACCGGTGCGGGGCCGCCGTGCAGGGTGATGCCAGAGAGGAACAAGTCCATGACGGGAAGTTCCTCGTCGTGGAAGACCCCGACGTATCCGAGGTGGCCGCCGGGACGGGTCGAGCGGATGGCCTGCGTCAACGACTCCTTGGTGCCGACGGCCTCCACGACGCTGTGTGCGCCGAAACCTCCGGTCAACTCCTTTACTTTTGCCACTCCCGCGTCGCCCCGCTCTTCGACGATGTCGGTGGCGCCGAACTCCCTGGCCAGGTTCTGCCGGGGAGCGTGGCGGCTCATCGCGATGATCCGCTCGGCGCCGAGGTGCTTGGCTGCGAGCACCGCCAGCAGGCCCACAGCCCCGTCCCCGACCACCGCGACCGTCTTCCCAGGTCCAGCCTGCGCGGCCACCGCTGCGAACCATCCCCCTCCCAGCACGTCTGAAGCGGCCAGCAATGACGGAATCAGCTCGGCGTCCGGCTGTTCCGGCGTTGCCACCAACGTGCCATCAGCCAGCGCAATCCGCACGAACTCGGACTGGGCACCGGTCGCGGCGGCGCGCTGACGCTGAACGCAGTGGGTTTGGTAGCCGGCCTGACAGATCTCGCAGGTGTTGTCGGAGGCGAAGGGGGAACCCACCACAAACTGACCCGGCTTGATAGTGCTCACGGCATCGCCGACCTCCTCGACGATCCCGACGTACTCGTGACCCTTCGGAGTCGGGTCGTACTTCTCCCCGATGCCCCGATAAGGCCACATGTCCGACCCGCAGATGCTGGACGCGGTGACGCGGAGGATCGCGTCGGTCGGCTCGACAATCCGCGGACGCTCACGCTCCTCGACCCGGACGTCCCCGGAGCCGTGCATCACCACACCACGCATGAAGCTCTCCTCGAATCGGCAGTTGATCGGCGGAGCCGTCAGTGTCGCGCGGCCCGAATCCCCGCCCTGCAACCTCGTCAACCTTGTCTAGGATGCCCGGTTTCCCACCAAGGTGGGAGACCCTCATGGGATGAGTCCAGGTACGTCGAGCGCGTCGAGTGGTCGCGAGTGCATGTAGGGGGTGGTGCCGCGATCGAGGTGACCGTGTACGACGAGCGGCGGACCCTGGACGTCGACGCGGTGGTCTCGGATCGGACCGTCTGGACGAGGCGCGGCTCCTCGCGGAGTCCGACGGGATCCCGCCGACGTGGCTCAACGAGAACGCCAGGCCGTGGGCGTCCTCCAGCAGCTCCTGGGCGTGCCCGATGCCGACGTCCGCACCGAGGCGATCCGACGCGGCAGCATCGCTGTTCGTCTCGTGAGCGATTCGACTGCTTGACGGCCCGAGCGGGAGGCACGGCCTTGCCGGCTGAGCGGCCCCGGCTGGTGGCCCGCGCGCGGTGTGCTCTCTGCCCCACATGTGGGGCTGGTGTGCCCCAATCTGGGGCTTCACCCTGTCACGTCGACCCGCCGGACTCCGCCCGACATTGCTCTGACAAGGGGAAACGCCTACCAATGGCAGCGACGAGTTGGGGCGACAGGTATTCGTCCTGTGGTCTTTGGGGTTGCATGATGCCTTGTCAGAGGCATATTGAGTCGGGGCGACAGGACTCGAACCTACCAGAATAGTTGTATCTGTGCTTGTCAGAGCGGGATCGAACCCTCTGGATGAGTGTTTGGGTGTAACTTCGGGAGTTCAACGCGACCTGCCGATCTTGGAAAGCCGATCCTCAGGATTCTAGCGTGGCCGCCTTCCAGCGAGGGGCGCGGTGGGTGCCCTGCGCGCGACGATCAGGCGAGGCATCTGATGCTGCTGCTGCAGCAAGTGGAGGGCACCTCAGGCCGCGATCTGGCCCCCACCCACACTTGACCGGCTCGAGAAGCGACCCCGACCCTTCGGGAGACCCCGCACCTGGATCCGGCTCACCCCACGAGGCCGCCAGACCTACCTCGGCCACTCCAGTCGCTACCGCTGCATCGGCTGCGGTCACGTCTGGCGCCAGTACACCACGGCGGCGGCGGAGCCGCGGGCCAAGGTGTCGCGTGGTGGCCTGCGGTGGGCGTTGGAAGGGTATCGTCAGATCACTACTCGAGACCGGCGGATTCAGACACCACAGCGCGGCCAGCACGACCAGGTAGACGATGCCTATGACGAGCTCAGTCGCCAACGGCAAGCCGATCAGCTTGTCACTCAACTGCTCGAACCGATGCGCGGCCGCCAAGACCAAGCCGACTAGAAACGCCACAGGGAGCGGGGACAGACCAAGCATTGCCAACCTCAACCACGCGGCGCGACGGCTGCCTCTGGTATCCGGTACGCCCGGCAGCTGACGGTCGAGCCGACGAAGCTCCTCCCGGAGCAACCCGAGGTCTCGCTCGAGTCTCGCTCTGCGGTACTTCGGGGGTGAAGGCCGCACGATGCCAGCCAGACATGACAGGACGGCACCGACACCCGCGCCTTCGCCCACCTCAGGCAGGGACGGCCAGACCAGCGGGACCGTCATCCAAGCCACGATCGCCCCGGCTATACAGACGACCAGGGTAAGTGCGAGCAGGACCTCTGTGCGGGCCGCCTCGACATGGTCGTCCCAGTGGCTCTTGCCGATCTGGGTACCGAGGAACAACGTCCCCCCGACACCCAGCAGCGCCGTGGTGAGAGCGGTCGGATCCCACTTCGGCGCCATGGACCTGCTCCGGCCCACCACCCCCAACACCAGGCCAGCCCCAAAGCATGCAACGGAAACGGTCCCCATGAACCCCCAGATCTCATGCTTGGCCTTCTCCAGCAGGGCCAGATCACTATCGGGGCGGCGCGCGGGACTGTCCGATGAACGGTGTAAGTGGCGGTTCATCTTCTAGCGGTCTTCGGCGGCTGGCATGCGGTCGGCGAAGGTGATGGCGAATGCGTTGAGGGCGGGCTTCCACCGCATGGTCTAGCGTGTCTGGCCGGTGCCTTTGGGGTCAAGGGACCGCACGACCAGGTAGAGCGTCTTCATGGCTGCCTGCTCGGTCGGGAAGTGGCCGCGGGCTCTGACCGCGCGCCGGAACCTCGCGTTCAGCGACTCGATCGCGTTCGTCGAGCACAGGACCTTGCGGATCTCGAGGTCGTAGTCGAGGAACGGCACGAACTCGGCCCAGGCGTTCATCCACAGGGTCCGGATCGCCGGGCAGGCCCGGCCCCACTGCTCGAGGAACTCGTCACGGGCCTGCTCGGCCGCAGCGATCGTGGGCGCCGAGTAGACCGGTTTCAGCTCCCGGCTGATCTGGTCCCAGTACTTGCGGGAGGCATACCGGAAGGTGTTGCGGATCAGATGGATGATGCAGGTCTGGACCGTGGCCTGCGGGAAGACTGCGGTGACACTGTCGGGCAGGCCCTTGAGGCCGTCGCAGACCAGGAAGAAGACGTCGGTGACGCCGCGGTTCTTCAGATCGGTCAGCACTGCCAGCCAGAACTTCGCCGATTCCCCGCCACCGGCGCCGGGCCAGATCCCGAGGATGTCACGGTGCCCGTCGAGGTCGACGCCGATCGCGGCGTAGTAGGGCTGGTTGGCGACCTGGGTGTCACGGACCTTGACCACGATCGCGTCGATGAACACCGCCGCGTAGACCTTCTCCAACGGCCGGCTCCACCAGCTGGTCATCTCGTCGACGATCTTGTCGGTGATCCGCGACACGGTGTCCTTCGAGATCGAGGCGCCGTAGACCTCCATCAGATGCGCCGAGATCTCGCCGGTCGTCAGGCCCTTGGCGAACAGGCTGATCACGAGCTGGTCCAGGTCGGTCAGCCGGCGCTGCCGCTTGCCGACGATCTGCGGCTCGAAGCTGCCGTCCCGGTCCCTCGGGACCGCGATCTGGACCTCGCCGGAGGCGTCGGTGACGACCGTCTTCGACCGGTAGCCGTTACGCGAGTTGCCTAGGTTCCGACCGACCGGGTCGTGCTTGTCGTAGCCCAGATGCTCGCTGAGTTCTTCCTCCAGGGCGGTCTCCAGGACCGTCTTCGTCAGCGACTTCAACAACCCGCCCGGACCGGTCAGCGCCAGCCCCTGGTCCCGGGCCTTGCGGACCAGGCCGGCGACCATCGCAACCTCATCCGGACTCAGCCCGGTCTCCAGCAATCCCGCCTCGTCCAGCACCTCCGGCGCCGGGACGAGCGGCTCCTCATCTCGTGGTTCCACACCATCCAGTGTCTTGGTCATCACGACTCCTCCTGCCCATCCGGGCGGTAGAGCCACTTACACCTTTACTGCGACAGTCCCCGGCGCGCCGCCATGGTGACTCCTCACAGGGCTAAGAGATGGGGGGAACGTGGTTACTTGGACGTCGACGAGTATCCTGGCGTGGGATCTGATGTTTGCGGTCAAGTTGAGGACGCCGCGGTTGAAGTCGGCTGCGCTCACGATCCTCAACGGGACGCATCGGCATTGAGCGGATCCTGCGCGGGCCCCGCAGGGTTCAGGCATCAACTCGACCGTCGCCCGGGTGGCGGGGGCCGCCAGGTATTCGGCGGTCCCTGCGGCAGGGTCGTAGGTTCCCTGGATGGCGTGCCTGTGGTGGGCGTCTCGGGGGCGTCCGGTCATGCTGGGGGTCCTCTCGGGGTGTGGATGGTCTGGCTTGTGGTGGGCTTACTGCGTCGTTGCGATGGAGCAGCAGATGCCCAGCAGGACGATCAGGGCAGTCACGACTCCGAGGGTGATGCGGAACGCTTCGTGGTACCGCGTCCCGTGAAGTCCGAGCTCGGCCGCCTTCTTTGCTGCGAAGTGCGCCGGGATCAGCCCGAACACACCAAACAGGCAGGTGACGAGGACCGTCGGTCCGAGGGATGGAGCGACCACAGGGGTGGAGGCGGAGCGGCGATGGACTGGGGTTTGGCTCATCGGTCTACGGGGCCTCTCAGGCGAAGGGGTTCTAGTTGCGGGGACTGGTGCTGGTCAGGTGGCCGAAGGCGATCGAGCGCGTCGGGGAGTGGAACAAGTCGCGGCAGGTGGTGAGCGTGATCCGTGCCTGGGTCGGGGTGACTCCGGGCGTCTGCGGTACCGGGTCCAGGGCTGAGGTGTCGGTATCGGGCACGGTCAGACTGGTGGCCGGGGAATCGATCACGTAGGTGTAGACGAAGCGTTTGGTTTCCACGATCACCTGGTCGCCGACTTTGAGTTCGAGGAGCCGCGCGAAGGGTTCGCCGTGGGTGATTCGGTGTCCCGCGATGGCGAAGTTCCCGATCTGGCCCGGCAGTTGCGTGGTGTCGTACCACCCGACCCCGCGGCCGAGGATGTCTTCGCTGGTGCCGACCAGTATCGGCTCCTTGTAGTCGGGCCCGAACACTGGGATCGTCAGAATCGCCATCGCCTGGTCGAGCTGGGCCTGTGTGTACCGAGCAGCGGTGGTGCTGGGGGCCGAAGCTGAAGTCGGGCTCGCCGGTGAGGAACTCGGCAGGTCCGGCCCGGTACCGTTGTTCCACTCGCTTTCTAGAGCGGACACTTCGGCGCGTGCTGCAGCCTGGGCCGGGACGTTTGTGCCGAAATACTGGTAGCCGATCCAGCCCAACGACGACACCCCGATCCCGATCAGGACCACGCCGGTGACAGTGAGGATGCGTGGCCCGCGTCGCTGTGCTCGCCGAGGCCGCGATCGCCGCTGGGGTTCAGATCTATCCGGAAATGCTCGGTCGGGGACCCTATGGTTCACGTCGCTCTCCTCTTTGGCCCCTTGTTGAGGTTGCATATGGAGGACGATCGAGCGGGCGGTTTCTGACGAGATGTGCCCCGGAGTGTTGTTCGTGGCCGGGTTCATCCTGGGAGACCGTTGGGGGTCTGGTACAGGCTGAGCATGATTCGGACCACTCGAGTGAGGAAGGGAACCATGGTTTCGCCGACGACGGGCTCCAGCAACGACCCAGGCAGTTGGTGCGAACCGACGGTCGCTTGGTTGACGCGCACGTCGACAGTGACCGACTGGTTGCTCGTGTCGAGGTGGCGAGCGACCGCGTGCTGGTCTGCTGGGTGTGAGCCGCGTGCGCGTGCCTCATCGATGAGGATCAACGCGAACTGTGCGACCTCGAGGGGGTGAGCGGCCATTACTGTCAGGGGGCCGTCCTCGATCTGCATCGCGACGATTGCAGCCGCATCGCCGTCGTCGAACTTGGTACGCAGCATCCCCCTATGACACATGTCAGGCTCCATTCGCCTCTCGGGTATCGATGTCGTTGATGTTTACGGTCCGGTCGCCAGAACCTGACGGGAACGCGAGCAGTCCTCCTCACACGTCCGAGGCGCCGGGGGACGAGAGGTCACGGTTCCGGCTGGGCGGACGACTACCAGTCCGCTTCCGGGGCCAATTGGCCGGCGCCGTCAACATTCGGCCAGACGGCCAGGAAGGCCAGTCGGGTCGGAATGTTGGTGACGCTCGTGAACCCCGTTTTCGGGGTGATGGCGAATGCCTTGCCCAGGGAGGCGATCAGCTGCTCGATTCGATCTAGCGGGACGTACTCACGCACCGCGGCGGCGGCCGCGTCGACGAGTCGGGGGGCGGTGACGTCGACCTGACGCACGATCGCCGTTGACGGCACGACCGGGAGCCGGCCAGCCACGGATGCCGCATAGTATCGGCCGATCCGGTACACCGTGAGCCGGACGACTTGAGTCTCCTTCAGTATCCGGTGGTGTGCGGGCTCGCTCTTGATGATGTGGTCTGACCCGAGCGACGACATGAGCGCGGCCAGGCCGCCCCACGTCTCGAATTCGCGTTCCTGGGCCACATCTGCTGGGCTCGCGGCGCGACCCGGCTGCTGTGGTTCGTCTGCCCACATGCGGGTCTCGGAGTCGGTGTCATCGTCATTGTCATACGCGTTGTACCAGGCCGCGGCAAGCGGGTCGCCCGCCTCGACCCGCGTGGCGAGAACTTCGGTCACTGTGCTGAGGATCGATTCGTAGACCGTCACGTCGGCGCCCGGGTCTTGCGCATGGACTGCCTCATAGGAGGTTTCGAGGGCGCGGCATTCAGCAAGCAGGGCCTCGGTCGTGATGGCCTGATAGGCATCGCGGGTCACCACGCGGCCGGTGGATGGGTGAATCATGCTTCGGGTCATCGATTGCCCCTTGGGCGGATGGTCTTGGTGGGGGAGCGCTCGTACTTTGAATTAACGATCTGCGAACCGGAGTCTGACGCGGGCCGTTCGTGCCCTTCTCTCGCAGGCTGGCTTGGTGGTTGCTAAAGCCAGGCGAGAGTCATCCGGTCGGGAGGCGGAGCCGGATGAAGCCGAGCGCGGCCAGGATGAACCGGACGATCAACCCTGCACCGATCACGTCGCCGTGACTCCGAGGATGACCCGGGCTCGGGTGAACCTGCCGGCTGGACGGGCGCCGTCAATTCCCCCTGTCTGGGCCCGGTCTGGTCGGATGGTTCGGCGGGTGATGCTGGGGCTGCGAGGACGATGATGCGGCGGCTACCAGGACCAGGCAGGCCACCCACCTCCGGCATTCATCAGAAGCAGGGACCGCCGCCATCCGGCGGAGCAGTGCTCGCAGTCCTGGATGTGGCGCGTGGCCTCGATGTCGGGGTCGTCGAGCATCTCGGCGGTGATGACGCTCGGCCGGCGGCGGGCGCGGCCGCGACACTTCCAGCGCACACCAGCTGGCGACGCCGAGTTTGTGTGATGGCTGGACGGCGCAGGCGCATCTGGTCGTCCCGCTGGTCACGGGCGTGGGTACGGTGATGCTGGAGATGGCCAAGGCCCGCGGCAACTTCGCCCACGCGAACCGGGCCCTGACCCGCAATGGCACGTTAAGTTCGCCAGCGAGATGATCGGATTGCTGCGCACCCATGCTAACGGCCACTTCACACCGCCTAGTCTGGGGTCGATCGCGCCGCTGACAGACGTCATCGTCCACGGCCAGGAGGTCGGCCCACCCTTCGGAATTCTCCCCGAGATCCGACGCACCAGGTTGGTCGCGATCCTCGACTTCCTGGTTTCTGCCGTCGCTGAGCGGGGCTTCCTAGGCGAGTCGCTGAAGTGCAGTCGGCGGCCCGCAAGCCGTCGGCCATAAGCGGCCCGGAACCGTGGGCCCAGTCGAGTCGGAGGCTGAGATCCGGAGCCCCGTGGCCCGTCCATGATGATCTGGCGACGGCTTGGGGTCGGCATCCTCCGATGTCTCGCTCGATAGGACCTGCGAGCCCGCCGACTGTCAACCCAGGACTGGCCGAGCACCCACGTGCTGGAGGCGATCCCGCAGTGGCTTTCACGAGGGCGTCGGTTCGAATCCGCACAGGCTGGTCCACTGGGAAGCCCTCGGCCCCCCCCAACCAACCCTCTGGTCCTCGGTCGCGGACTACGGCCGAGCGGCGAGACCGGGGACCCCTCTTCCGCCAGTTCGATCAGGGCGATGGCGTCCGCTCAGCGAAAGCCTGAGTGCTTCGGCGTTGCCCGCGACTAGGCCTGAACGAGCTTGCGCTGAATCCTGTCGAAACCCATCTCAAGCGTCCTCGAATGGTCTGCTGCAGGTCTTCGATCCAGCGAGGTACGCAGGCGTCTGTCGACGACGCCCCGATATGAGGCCAATGCGACGCTATGGCCTCGTTTTCAGCGTCGTCGACAGGCGTCAAGAGCGACGAGGCGACGCCGAGGAGGGTGAACAGCATGACCGCGACGGCGAGTGTGATCCGAAGGGGCATGCATGTAAGGCGCTTCTCTGAGCTCGAGCGCAGTTGCTCTCTTCGCGGCGAAGTGGGCCGCAATCATGCGTCGCGGGGCAACGCCGGATGACGTCCAGGTCGAGCCCTCAGTCGACACCGCGCGTGGGCTGGCCTGAACCCAATTTCAGGTCGTGCCAATGTCTCGGAGCGCCTGGGGCAAGACCGAGCAGACCGCCAGCGTCAGCTTCCTTACTCGGGGACGTCTTGTTTTGTGGCGGACCCGAACCGCCGGGCCCTCGGGGGGCGACCCGGAAGGAACGACAACGTGAACCGACGAACCCGCCATGACCTTGGCTGGATCATTCCTCCTCTGGCGATCGTCACGACGGTGACACTGCTGTATGCGCCGCTGAGACTCACCCAGGCCCGGTACTTCGCAGGCCCCCGCTCGGCGGGTGCGGCGTCCCAGGTCAACGCAGTCTGCACTGACGGGACCGCGACGACCGGGCAAGTCGAACCCTCGAGCCCGACGCTCGCTTCGATGGGGTCAGGTCTGGACGAGCCCGTGGCAATACCGAGGATGGTTTGGCACGTTCCCGGTGGGGACTTGGTGTTGTTGGCTAGTGGGGACTGACGTGCCTTTGGGCGGGCAGAGTGAAGTGACGGGTGAAAACGGCCTATCGGTGAGTCTGATGCTCATCAGTGCTGATCGACTTGGTGACTGCCATGGCCATGGAGCTCCGAGCCGCCGTCCCCAAGCGGTGTGCGGAGGACACAGCGGTGGCGGGATGTTCCCCTCCCGCCACTCCTGTGCTCCATCTCATGTGGCAGACAGCTTGCTAACCAGCGCCGGCGGGGCAGCCGCGCGGTCTGTTGCGTTGCTTGCGGACGAGCTCTGGAGCACGCCGGCGGCCGAGCAGGGGCGACTACTTCACGCAGCAGTCGACATGACCGCGGGCTTCAGCGCCGCCATCCGGCGTTGTGATGTCGCACAGCGGTGTCACAGCAGCGTTATGGTCAGGCGTAAGGGGGGCTCCCAAAGCTCGTGGTGCTTCGTGACCATGGTCGTGTGTTTCCAGCGTGATCCCGGTTCGCCGTCTCGTTCGGCGCACGCCGGACGCCGCCTTGCTGAGGAGCGGGAACGATGATCGCGGCCTCTGGGTCGCCGCGGGGATCTCTGACTAGCGCCGCTGTGAAGGTCCTGACTGCCAGCATGCCGGGGCGTCCCATCGTCTCCCGATCCGCACTGGATGCCATGTTGGCGATCGACATCAAGAAGGTGCCGACCCTGCCGGCCGGATCGAGGCGTCTGATCGGCGCGGCGGTTCTTCGGTCCCGTGTCTACTCGGCAATCGCAGCGGACACCGTTGATCTGGCCGATTTCGAGGCATTCTGGCTCCCACGGACCGGTGGCGACGAACTTCCACCGGGGCTGCGATCGCTTTGTCACTCAGCTGTCGCAGAGGCGTACATGACCAGTGGCCTGGTCAGGCAAGCGACGCTGCAGGCGCGACTCGCACTCGACTACGCAGACGAGGCCGACAACGACGGGTGCCGGTATCGGGCACTGGCACTGCTTGCGGGCAATCTGGCGCTTAACGGTGAGTTCAGCCGCGCCCTGGAATCGAGCGTGAGGTGTGGAGAGCTCGATGCGGAGGGCCGGTGGCCCCAGAACACCGCCGCGCTGCCGCTCATGCTTGCCCAGATGATGATCGCCTACGCCCGCCTGGACGCTGTCCCGCTGGAGGCGCTGCTCGAGCGG